>NZ_JAACYW010000106.1 GCF_015356825.1 Catenulispora rubra
GCACGGATACACGATCACCCCCTCCACAGCCCGCTTCCCCACACCAGCCGACCTCATCGCCTTCCTCGCAGAAGACAACAACCAGCCCACCGAGATCAAACCAGCGTGTTAATAATCTGCGAGCCCTTACGGCTTCGCGCATGGTTGGATGACCTCGCAGGGGACGCAGTTCGGTTGAGCGCAGCGGGTTGCGCTGGCGGCTGGCGGTTTTCGCGTGCAAGACCGCGCACAGGTCCGAGTCACTGCGCACGCGTTTGGTCTGGCGGGCGGCGGCCGCGTTTGGTGGGTGCGTTGAGGCCTCTGGCGGGCCTCCTCGACGAGGGGGCGACCCGTGCGTCGGGTGGTTTGGTGGCGGTCCGCGACTGTTCGGCTTTGCATCCGCTGTTGCCTGCGTCGCGTTGGTCGGTGGCGGTGTTGCTTGTGGTCGCCGGGTTCTGGGTCCCTCGCCGCGTCATCGCCGTAAACGGAACCTGCCCGGTTTGGCGGAATCAAGCCGCATCGCTGCTGCTGTGGTCCGGCTCCGTTCGGCTTGACACCGCCAAACCGGGCAGGTTGGCTGCGCCCGCTGACGCGGCGAGGGACCCAGAACCAACACCCGGCATGGTCCTTCGGACCCCCTCACGACATCGCCAGCCGCGTAAGCCGGTCGCCAGCCGAGGTTGTTAAAAGGATTTGGGGCCTGTTATCTGTGGCAGCGAGGCATCAGTGTCCTGATGCTCGCGATCCCGAGATGGCGTTGAACACCATCTCGGGATCCGCTGTGTCGCATCATGCGGCGTCGTAGGAAGGTTCCAGGTTCTGTCGGCTTTCTGTCGTGGCGGCGAACTCGCCGCGTGTGTTGGAAGCCCGCAGTGCGATGACTCCCGCCGCCACAAGGCAGAGGGCGCTGATCAGCAGTGCCCGCTGGAATCCGCCGGTCAGTGCCACCGGCGGCGAGGCGTGGGCGGCCAGGAGGTGGCTGGTGCGGCTGGTTGCGATGCCGCTGAACACTGCTAGGCCGAGGGCTGAGCCGAGTTGGAACGAGGCCGTGATCAGGGCTGCGGCCAGTCCGGCCTGGTCGTCCGGTACGCCGGCGTTCGCGGCCGTCTGTACTCCGGCGTAGAGGAGTCCCAGGCCGATGCCCATGATTACCAGTGGTGCGAGCAGGTTGGTGAGGTAGGTGCCGTCGACGGGGATGCGCGACAGCCAGAGGATGCCGGTGGCGGCGAGGAGGGCGCCGGAGACGATGATGGGGCGGGTGCCGGTGCGGGTGAACATCTTTGTTGCCAGTGTTGAGCCGAAGCCGATGCCGACGCTTACCGGGACGTATGCCAGCCCGGAGCGTAGTTGGGAGTAGCCCAGGACGTTCTGCATATACAGGGTGACGAAGAAGAACATCGAGTAGAAACCGGCCCACGCGATCACCTGCGTGGCGTCTGCTGCGGCCAGGCCTCTGATCCGGAAGATCGACAGGGGGACCAGTGGATGCCTGCGTCGCTGTTCGTTCAGCAGGAACACGGCCATCAATACCGCTGATGCTGCCAGTCCGCCGATCGTGCGGCCCGCGCCCCAGCCCGCGTCTGGGGCCTTCACCACCGTGAAGATCAGGAGCAGCATTCCGGCGGTGGCCAGCAATGCGCCGACCGCGTCGAAGCTGCCCGGCGCGCGGCCTGCCGCCGGACGGCCGTGGTCGTCCTTCAGGATGCGGAACGTCCCGAACAGCACGAGGGCGCAGATCGGGAGGCTCACGAAGAACACCCACCGCCAGCCGAACTCCTGGGTCAGCACGCCGCCGATGAGCAACCCGACCGCCGAGGCCATGCCGCTGATCCCGGCCCACAGGCCCAGGGCCTTGTGCCGGTCGGCGCCCTGGAACGTGGTCGTCAGGATCGACAGTGCGGCCGGGGACATCATCGCGGCCCCGAAGCCCTGCGCCAGCCGGCCGCCGACCAGCAGCCCCTGGTCGTCGGCCAGACCGCAGGCCAGGGAGGACGCCGCGAACAGCGCGGTGCCGGCGACCAGCAACCGCCGCCGCCCCAGCAGGTCCGCGGCCCGGCCGCCCAGCAGCAGGAAACCGCCGTAGGTGATCAGATACCCGCTGACCACCCACTGCAGGTTCTGCACCGAGAACCCCAGGTGCGTCCGGATGGTCGGCAGCGCGACGTTCACGATCGCGCCGTCCATGACGTCCAGGAACGTCACCGCGCATAGCAGCGCCAGAGTGACCTTCCCGCGCCCGGTTGCCAGGAACGACTCCGGCGGCGCCGTCGACGTATTCACAGTATTCACAGCGCCGCTCACGACCCGGGCACTTCCATCACGGGGCCGACCTCGACCCCGCCGCCGACCCGCAGCACCGGGCAGCTCTTGGCCAGTGCCAGCGCCGAGCCCAGGTCCAGGGCGGACACCACCGAGTAGGCGATCATCCGGGAGTCGCTGCCGCCGACGGCGCCGAGCGAGGCGTAGTCGGTCACCGCGTTGCCGATGTCCTCCAGGGCCGGGCCCAGCGCCCCGAACCAGGCCTGCCACTCGGCCGCCGTCCCGGCGTCCGGCTTGTAGTCGGCGGGCACGCGGAAGGAGAAGACGTACTTAGTCATGGATCCGTGTTCCTGTTCTGTATCCGTGGGACGCGTCCCGGCTGGAACGGCCTCCAACCAGGTGGACGCCACCGTCGGCGGGGATTGGGCGCCGTGCCGCCGCCCAATTCGCGGGCCCGGCGGCGTCGGTACGGGTAAGCGGGCCGAGCGCGCCCGGCGGAGGGAAGAAAGGCGAGGATGCATGCCGATGGAAACGGATGCGGAGACAAAGAACACGGCGGACCTGATCGCCCGGGCCCGGGCCGGCGACCACAACGCGTTCCGCGACCTGGTCCAGGGCCACTCCCACGAGCTGCAGGTGCACTGCTACCGCATCCTGGGATCCCTGCAGGACGCCGAGGACGCACTCCAGGAGACCCTCGTGTCCGCCTGGCGTAACCTCGGCGAGTTCGGCCAGCGCTCCTCGATCCGCACCTGGCTCTACAAGATCGCGACCAACCGCTGCCTGAGCATGCTGCGCGCCGACAGCCGGCGCCCCCGCATCGCCGCCGAGCATCCCGCCGCCGTCCTCCTGCCCGACCCCACCGGCGCCGGCGACGCCCCGCCCTGGCTGGAGCCCTACCCCGACGTGCTCCTCGACCACCTCGTGGACCAGCGCCCGGGACCGGAGGCCCGCTACGAGACCACCGAGGCCATCTCCCTGGCCTTCATCACCGCCCTGCAACTGCTGCCGCCACGCCAACGCGCCGCGCTCGTGCTCCGCGACGTCCTGGGCTACCACGCCGCCGAAGTCGCGCAGATGCTCGACACGACGCAGGAAGCCGTGAGCAGCGCGCTCAAACGCGCCCGCTCCACGGTCGACAACCACCTCGCCGACTCCGGCGGCTCGGACGGCCCCGACGGCCCTGACGGATCTGACGGATCTGGCAACACCGGCAACAGCCGCGCGCGCAAACCCGACACCGCCGCCGAACACCGGCTCGTCGCCCGCTTCACCGACGCCCTGGAACGGGGCGATATGAACGCCCTGATCGACCTGTTCGTCACCGACGTCCGACTCTCCATGCCCCCGGCCATGCTGGAGTACCGCGGCATCGAGTCAGCCCGGCGCATCCTCGCCGCCGCCGCGTTCCGCCCCGGCCGCACCTACCGGGTGGTGCCCACGCGCGCCAACGGCCAGCCCGCCTTCGGCCTGTACCTGGCGGACCCGCACGCCGACGTCTTCCACGCCTACTGCTTCCTGGTCGTCACCGCCGACGGCGACCGCGTCACCGCCATCACCAGCTTCACCACGGAGGTCATGACGCGCTTCGGCCTGCCCCGGACCCTCCCGGAGGTCGAGGGCTGAATCGGGCACTGATCTGACGAGCACCGATCCGACGAACACCAATCCAAGGCGCCGGTCGGCGACGAATTACCTGGCATGGAATCGTCGCCGAAAGGACTCATCAGTGGAGCAGTTCCGAGCCAAGGTGGCCGAATGGTTGTTCCGCTCTGCGACCGCCAAGCTGCCGCTGCTGGTCCGGTACCCGGACGGCCGGACCGAGGGAGCAGGCCGCAGCCGCTCCCCGGTCAGCCCGGTCAGCCCGGTCAGCCCGGTCAGCCCGGTCAGCCCGGTCAAGCCAGCCATGCCGGTCATGGTCCTCCACGACCCCCGCAGCTTCTTCCGCCGCCTCGGCACATCGCGGCTGATCGGCTTCGGCGAGTCCTACCAGGCCGGGGAGTGGGACAGCACCGACCTCGTAGAACTGCTCACGGTCTTCGCCGCCGAGCTCCCCCAGCTCGTTCCCGCTCCCCTCCAAACCCTCCGCCGCGCCTTCGACCAGCGCCGGCCCCGAAACGAGGCGAACTCGCCGCGCGGCGCGCGCCGCAACATCGAGCGCCACTACGACCTGTCCGACGAGCTGTTCGCGCTGTTCCTCGACGAGACGATGACCTACTCCGCGGCGCTGTTCCCGCACGACGACCTCGGCCGGCCGGTCGGCGGGTTCGACGTGCTCGCCGAGGCCCAGTACCGGAAGCTCGACCGGCTCCTCGACCTGTGTGACGTCGGCCACGGAACCCGGCTGCTGGAGATCGGGAGCGGCTGGGGCAGCCTGGCGCTGCGCGCCGCCTCGCGCGGGGCCGAGGTGACCACGATCACGCTGTCGTCGAACCAGCAGGACGCCGTTCGCCGCCGCGCCGCCGTCGCAGGCCTCGGCGACCTGATCGACGTCCGCCTCATGGACTACCGGGACGCCCGGGGGCAGTACGACGCGGTGGTCAGCGTGGAGATGATCGAGGCCGTCGGCCGCGAACACTGGCCGGCCTATTTCAGTGCCCTGCGTCGGCTGACCGCCGCCGGCGGGCGGATCGGACTGCAGGCGATCACCATGCCGCACCAGCGTATGCTTGCTGCGGCGGGCAGCCAGACCTGGATCACGAAGTACATCTTCCCGGGCGGCATCATCCCGTCGCAGGCCGCAATCCGTTCGGAGTCACAGACCGCCGGCCTGCACCAGCTCCACGAGTTCTCCTTCGGCCGCGACTACGCCCACACCCTGCGGCTGTGGCGGGAACGCTTCGCCGAACACCGGGAAGGCGTCGCGGCACTCGGCTTCGACGAGACCTTCCGCCGGACGTGGGAGCTGTACCTGGCCTACTCGGAGGCCGGCTTCGCCGCAGGCTACCTCGACGTCCACCAGCTGGTGTTCGGCATCGACTGAACATCGACTGAACCTTGAACCGAAACGGAGGACTCCGCCATGAGAGTCCAGCGCACCATCAAAGTCAACCGCCCGCAGGAGACCGTGGTCGCCTACCTCACCGACTTCGGGAACGCCGTGCAGTGGGATCCGGGCACGATGAGCTGCCTGCGGACCGACCAGGGCCCCATCCGCGTCGGCTCCACCTGGCGGAACGTGTCGGACTTCAACGACCGGATCAGCGAGCTGGACTACCGCCTGGAACGGCTGGAGCCGGCCCGGCTGACCTTCGTCGGCCACAACAAGCAGGCCACCACGACCGACGACCTGCGGTTCTCCACCGACGGCGGCACGACCACGATCACCTACGACGCCGAGGTCCGGTTCAACGGCGTGCTCCGGCTGGCCGGACCGTTCCTGCGCGGCGACTTCGAGAAGCTGGCCGACGAGGTCGAGACGTCGCTGGCCGCTGTTCTCGAAACGCTGTAGGCAGTAGCTCGAAACGCTGTAAGCAGTAGCCCGCCCGGCCGCCTACTGCGTCTGCCGTATGTCGCATCGCCTGCATCCACACGACGACTTGGCGCAGGTCAGAGCGGCATTCTGAAGCCATTATCGAGACCACGATCAGGAGATCTCGTCATGGCTTCCCTTCTCTTCCGGCTGGGCCGGGGCGCTCACCGATGGCGTTGGCTCGTCGTCGCCTTCTGGGTGGCGGCGCTGGCCGCCGTCGGCATCGGCGCCGCGACGGCGTCCAAGTCCCACGACAGCGGCTTCTCGATCCCCGGCACGGAGTCGCAGCGCGCCTCCGACCTCATGCAGCAGCGCTTCGACGGAGCCGGAGCCTCCGGCGCGTACGCCAGGATCGTGTTCGTCGCGCCGACCGGGCAGCAGGTCACGGCGGCTGCCGAGCACGCGGCGATCGAGCAGGCCGTGGCCGAGGTCGCGGTCGGACCGCAGGTCGCTTCGGCCGCCGACCCGTTCCAGGCCGGCACGGTCAGCCCCGACGGCTCCACCGCCTACTCCGCGGTGACGTACAAGGTCACCTCCGCGAGCGACCTCACCGACGCGGCGAAGACCGCGCTCACCGGCGCCGCGCAGCACGCCCGCGACGCAGGCCTGACCGTCGAGATCGGCGGCAACGCGCTGGCCGCCCAGCCTGCCGCCGGCGGCCTCACGGAGGTCGTGGGCATCGCGGCTGCCGCGCTCATCCTGCTGGTCACCTTCGGTTCACTGGCCGCCGCAGGCCTGCCGCTGCTGACCGCGCTCATCGGCGTCGGGCTGGGCAGCGCCGGGATCGTGGCGCTGGGCAGCGCGTTCGGCCTGTCCGAGAGCACCGGCGCGCTCGCGACGATGCTGGGTCTGGCCGTGGGCATCGACTACGCGTTGTTCATCGTCTCCCGCTACCGCGAGGAACGCGCCGCCGGGCACCCCGCGCGGGAGGCCGCGGGGCTGGCCGTGGGCACCGCCGGCTCCTCGGTGGTGTTCGCCGGGCTGACCGTGATCATCGGGCTGGCCGGGCTGTCGGTGGTCGGGATCCCGATGCTGACCAAGATGGGGCTGGCCGCCGCCGCGACTGTGGCGGTCAGCGTGCTGGTCGCGCTGACGCTGGTGCCGGCGCTGCTCGGGTTCTGGCCGGATGCGGTGCTGTCGCGCCGGGAGCGGCGGGCACTCCGGGAACACCGGGCACTCCGGGAAGGCCGGGACCACCAAGACCGCCAAGACCGTCCGGAACTCCGGCGCCCGAAGACGGCGCGCGCCAAGCGTCTCAACGGCGGGGCACGGTGGGCTCGTGGCGTGCTGCGCCTGCCGATACCGGTGTTGGTGCTGACCGTCCTGGCCCTCGGCGCCGTCGCGTTGCCGGCCAAGAGCCTCCACCTGGGCTCCCAGACCGACGGGGCCAAGCCCACCTCGGCCAGCGAGCGCCGTGCCTACGACGACCTGGCCCGAGCGTTCGGTCCCGGGTTCAACGGCCCGCTGACCGTGGTCGTGGACGCGCACGGCGTCGCCGACCCGAAGTCTGCGGTCGCGCAGATCGGCCAGACGATCGGCCACACGCCGGGGGTGGTGTCGGCCTCGGCACCGCAGTTCAACCGGGCCGGTGACACCGCGGTGTTCTCGGTGGTGCCGTCGACCGACCCCACCGACCAGAAGACCACCGACCTGGTGCACGCCATCCGCGCCGAGCGTCCCGGACTCGCCACGGCCACCGGCGCGACGTTCTCCGTCACCGGGCAGACCGCGCTGGACATCGACTCCGCGAGCAAGGTCCAGGGCGCGCTGATCCCCTACCTGGCCGTGGTCGTCGGCCTGGCGATCCTGCTGCTGATGGTGGTGTTCCGCTCCGTCGTGGTCCCGGTCAAGGCGGCCGTCGGCTTCCTGCTGTCGGTGCTGGCCGCGCTCGGCGCCGTGGTCGCGGTGTTCCAGCAGGGGCACCTGGCCAACCTGCTCGGCGTGCACCAGACCGGGCCGATCATGACCCTGATGCCGATCTTCATGGTCGGCATCATCTTCGGGCTGGCCATGGACTACGAGGTCTTCATCGTCAGCCGGATCCGCGAGGCCTACGTGCACGGCGACGAGCCCCGGCAGGCGATCGTGTCCGGGTTCCGGGCCAGCTCCCGCGTGGTGGTGGCGGCAGCGCTCATCATGACGGCGGTGTTCTCCGGGTTCATCGGCGCCAGCGACTCGCTGATCAAGATGGTCGGGTTCGGCATGGCCGCGGCAGTGGTCTTCGATGCCTTCATCGTCCGGATGGCACTGGTCCCGGCCGTGCTGGCGCTGCTCGGGCGCCGGGCCTGGTCGATGCCGCGCTGGCTGAACCGGGTCCTGCCGCGCGTGGACATCGAGGGCCAGGCGCTCGCTCGGCACGTCCCGCCGCTGGACCCGGCCCGGGAGCCGATCGACCGCGCCTCGGCGACGCGGGTCTGATCCCGGCGGGCCCGCAGCCGTCCGGGACACACCCGGGCGGCTGCGGGCATCGCCGCGCCGAGACGTGCACTATGGTCACGACCACCCGACAGGACATGCCCATGACCACCACAACCACCAGCTGGCAGCGCTACCAGCGCGACCACCCGCGCGGCCTCGACGCGACGACGGCCGTGCTGCTCTTCGCCGCCGCGATCCCGGGCAGCGTGATCACCGAGGCCGGGGTCGGCTCCCGGGTCGGCTGGTGGCCGGCGGTGCTGCTGTCGGGCGTGTCCTGCGTCGCCCTCGGCGGCTGGCGGCGGAGCCGTCCGCGCGCCGTGACCGTGCTGGTCGCGGTGTGCGCGGTGGCCGTGATCGCGCTGGGGTACCTGCCGACGCTGCTCGTCCTCGCACCGCTGGCGGTCGCCGTGTTCACGCTGGCCGACCGCACCGACCGCAGGACCGCGAACCCCGTGACGCTGGCGGCGCTCGCGGTCATCATCGGGCTCGGCCTGCACCACGGCACCGACCCCGCGACGCTGGCGCTCAGGGTCGTGGGCCCGATCGGCTTCCTGCTGCTGCCCGTGGCACTCGGCACCACCGCCAGGATCCGCCGCGACTACCTCGACGCGGTGCGCGAACGCGCGGAGGCCGCCGAGCGCAACCGCGAGCAGGAGGCCCGGCGCCGGGTCGCCGAGGAGCGCATCCGCATCGCGCGCGACCTGCACGACGTGGTCGCGCACCACCTCGCCCTGGCCAACGCACAGGCGACCACCGCCGCGCACCTGGCGACCACCCGGCCGGAGCAGAGCCGGAAGATCCTGGCCGAGCTGACGGAGACCACGCACCTGGCGCTGAAGGAGCTCAAGGCGACCGTCGGCCTGCTCCGGGAGGCCGACGACTCCGAGGCTCCGCTGGACCCGGCCCCCGGCCTGGCACGGCTGCCGGATCTGGTCGCCTCCTTCGGCGCGGCCGGACTCGCCGTGAGGGTGGCCAGCGAGGGGACGGCGTACCCGCTCGCGCCGCTGGTCGACCTCACGGCGTTCCGGATCGTGCAGGAGTCGCTGACGAACGTCGCCAAGCACTCGGCCGCCAAGACCGCCGAGCTGCGGCTCGCCTATGCTCGCGACCGGCTGACGATCACCGTGGCCAACGGCTCCGGCGCGCGTCCGGCAGCCGACGTCGGCTCCAGCCGAGACTCCGGCTCCAGCCCCGGCCCTGGTTCCGGCTCCGACTTCAGCTCAGACCCTAGCTCCAGCAGCGGTTTCGGGCAGGTCGGCATGCGGGAACGGGCCCGTGCCGTCGGCGGCACGCTGCGCGCCGGACCCCGCGCCGACGGCGGCTACGAAGTCGTCGCCACCCTCCCGGCCATCGTCCCGAGCCCGCAAGAGGATCCCCAGCCATGACCATCCGCGTCCTGCTCGCCGACGACCAGACCCTGCTGCGCGCCACCTTCCGGATGCTGATCGACTCGGCCGACGACCTGGACGTGGTCGGCGAGGCCGCGGACGGCGCCCAGGCCGTCGCGCTGGCCCGCGAGCACCGCCCCGACGTGGTCCTCATGGACATCCGCATGCCCGGCACCGACGGCCTGGCGGCCACCGCCGAGATCTGCGCCGATCCGGACCTGGCCGGCACCCGCATCCTGATCCTGACCACCTTCGAGATCGACGAGTACGTCGCCCGGGCGCTGCGCGTCGGCGCCAGCGGCTTCCTCGGCAAGGACGTGAGCGCCGAGCAGCTGCTGGACGGCATCCGCACCATCGCCGCCGGCGAGGCCCTGCTCTCCCCCGCCGCCACCCGCACCCTCATCACCCGGTTCCTGGCCGCGCCGGATCCCGCCGACACCGGCCGCCCGCCGACCACGCCGGAAGCGCTCGCAGGCCTCACCGCCCGCGAACGCGAGATGATGACGCTAGCGGCCGAGGGCAGATCCAACGACGAGATCGCCGAAGCGCTCGTCGTCAGCCCCCTGACCGTCCGCACGCACATCCACCGCGCCATGATGAAGCTCGGCGCCAGGGACCGGGCCCAGCTCGTCGTCATCGCCTACCAGAGCGGGCTGGTGCGCCCGGCGCGGTAGCTCAACTCAGCAAGTCAGCGCGGCAGGAGCCTCAGCGTGGCGGCACGTGCTGTCGGAGTGACCATCGGGTCGACGTAGGCCGGACCGTAGCGCTGGTATTTGGTGCGGTAGGCCGCATCGACCCGGTCGTTGACGTCGGTGTCAGGCATCAGTGTGAAGGTGACGTCCGCATCGACGCCACCCGCGCTGACATGCCCCTGCGGCCTCGCAGCTGCGGCACGGTACCAAGCGCTGCCGTCGCCCTTGTAGGAGCGGACGTACAGATCGTCGCCATCGCGCACGACCCAGATCGGCAGCGGCGTCCGCAGCGTCCCGTCGGCGCGAGCGGGCTGGATGGTCAGCTCCTCGGCTGCGCCGATGCGGTCGAGTTGGTCATCGGTCCAGGTGGTCATGGCTTCCTCCTCCCAGCATGGTCATCGCCGAGCGCGTGGGGGCGCCAGCCGGGCAGGGCCTTCCGGTGAGGTCGGCGGGTGGGCGAACCCGTACTTCACCGGCTACGCACAGGCCGAGGCGTTTCCGCCACCTGCCCTAACCACAAGCAATCTTCCGCGTCGCCGCGACGAGCCGATCCACCAACTCGCGCGGCGCGGCGTCCGTCCAGGCCACGGCGAGTTCCGCCGGTTCCAGGTCGGTGACCGGCACCAGCGCCACCCCCGGGCACACTGCCCACTCGGCCATGGCGATCGGCGCGAACCACACGCCGTGGCCCCGGCGTACTTGGGTCAGGCAGTCTTCGAGTGTCTGCACCACCGGTCCGCGTAGTGCGGGGCGGCCGTCGGGGCGGGGGTCTGCGATGCGGTGAGCCTGGACGGCTGGGGAGCCGAATGCGTCCACGATCACCACCGGGTCATTCGACAGGTCTGCCAGGGTCACCGAGGGCGCGCCCGCCAGCCTGTGCCCCTCGGCCAGGAGCACTGCGCGCGCGTCGTTGCGGAAGGGGGCCGTGCGCAGTTCCGCGTCGCCGGTGGGCAGCCACAGGAGTGCTGCGTCCGAGGTGCCTGCGTGAAGTTCGGCCATTGCCTCGACGGGTCGCAGGACCGTGCGGACCTCGACGTCGATGCCCGGGTGCTCGGCCTCGATGACGGTCGCCAGCTCGATCGCGAGCTGCGTCGTCGGGTGCGAGGCCGTCGCCACCCGCAGGCGGCCGACGCGGCCGGCCGCCGCGGCGCGGACCGCGGCGTACAGCGACTCGGCGTCGTCCATGAGGGTGCGGCCGTTGCAGGTCAGCTGCTCGCCGGCGGCCGTCAGCCGCACCCCGCGCGAGGTCCGGACCAGCAGGGTCGCGCCGAGGGTGCGCTCCAGGTTCTGGATCTGCTGCGACAGCGTCTGCTGGGTGACGTGCAGCCGTGTCGCCGCCCGGGAGATGCTCGACTCCTGTGCCACGACCAGGAACGACCGCAGGTTGCGCAGGCTGATGTCGTCGATCACACGCCGACGATAGCCGTCGGGGTGTGATGAACGACGGGTCGAGGTGCGGTGGGCTCGTCAGAACATCGCGCCGTTCGCGCGGACCGTCTGCCCCGAGACCCAGCCCGCCTCGTCGCTGACCAGCCAGCCGACCACCGGTGCGACGTCCGAGGGCTGCCCGAGTCGGCCGCGCGGGCTGTGGTGCGCGGCGGCGGCCATCGACTCCGGGGTCTCGGCGTGCTGGTAGAAGTCGTCGTCGATCGGGCCCGGCGCCACGGCGTTCACCGTGATGCCGCGCGCGCCGAGCTCCTTCGACACCGCGAGCACCATCCGTTCCACGGCCGCCTTCGAGCCGGAGTACAGGCCGTAGGGGCCGGTCATGATCGAGGTCAGCGTCGTCGACAGCACCACGTAGCGGCCGTTGTCGGCGATGTGCCGGGCCGTGGCGCGCAGCGTGTTGAACGCCGAGCGGGTGTTCAGGTCGATCAGGTGGTCGAAGTCGGCGTCGGTGAACTCCACCAGCGGCTTCTTCATCACCGCGCCGGGGGTGTGCACGACGATGTCCAGCTTGCCGTGCCGGGCCACCACGCCCTCGAACAGCGCGTCGACGTCGTCCGACCGGCGCGCGTCGGAGCGGATCGCCTCGGTGGTGACGCCGTGCTTGTCCAGCGACACCAGCGTCTGCTGCGCGGCCGCGTCGTCGTTGGCGTACGTGATGACCGTGGTCGCGCCGCGCGCGGCGATGTTCTCGGCGAACGCCGCGCCCTGGTTCCGGCTGCCGCCGATGATCAGGGCGACCTTGCCCTGGAGGTCCCGCCGTGGTTCCGACATCGCAATGTCCTTCCATCGTTATCAGTGCTCGTGGTCCGAGCGCCGTGATCGATGGTGGCAGTGGCCGGAGCCGGTCCGGAAGCAGAAAGTCCCGGTGGCGGCCACAAGCAAATCTTGTGGCCGGACACCGGGTGCTGTTCAGCTCACAGTGAAGCTGAACTTGTACGGTTCCTGCATCGGCATGTTGTCTCCGGCGTTCGCGCTGGCCACATTCGTCAGGGTCACCGCGTACGTCCCCGCCGGCAATGCCGCGGACGGCGTCCAGGTGAGGACTCCGGACGCGGTCTTGGCCGTCGTTCCGGCCACCGCCGACCCGTTGCCGGTCACCGCGACCGATCCGGAGTAGTCGCTGCCGGTCGGCGTGATGTCCTGCGCGAACGTGACGGTCACGGCCGAGGGCGCGCCGCCTGACGCTCCGCCGGCGGGCACGGTGGACGCCACGAGCGGGTCGCGCCAGAACTCGGGCGCCTTCTGGCTGTCCGGCACCGACGGATCCGACCAGTCCGTCGCGGTGTCGTCGACGAGCATCGTCCCGGTGGTGCCACCGTTCACCACGGCGTCCCGGTTGGTGACGCCGGTGATGCTGCCCCAGTCCTCGACGGTGTTCCAGTTGCCGCGCGTGAACTTGTACTGCAGGTCGGTGCCGTCGGTCACGGTGATCGTGGCCTGCCAGATCCCGTTGCCCTCGTTGGTCATCGGGACCTTGCCCGGGTCCCAGCCACCGAGCTGGGAGACCGCGCCGACGATGTGGAGCAGCGCGTCGGACGGCGTGCCGGCGGGCGCCTTGGTGCGGAAGGTGACGGTGACCGGGCCGGGCGCGCGGTCCACTGTGGCGGAGGCGGTCTCGGCCTGGCCGCTCGCAGCGTCCGTGTAGTCGACCTTTGCGACGACCGCCTCGACGGTCCCGTTCTGGAGATGCGTCGGCGCGGTCACGGTCCACGTGGTGGTCGTGGCGTTCGGCAGCGAGCCGAGGGACTGGCTGCCCGAGGGGGTGACGGTCCAGCCGCTCGGCACGCTCAGCGTGGCCTGCGCGTCCGACACCGTTCCGGGACCCTCGTTGGTCGTCACCGCGGTCACCGTCGTCGGCACGCCGGCCGGGAAGGTGATGTCGGCGGAGGCGAGGGCGACGTTCACGGCCGCGGGCTCGGCCGCCTGGACCGTGGCGCCGCCGACTTCCGTGACCGTGACGCTGTGACGCACCGAGGACTTCGGCAGCGCCACGGCGATCGTGTGCGAGGCACCGTCATAAGACCACTGCGATGCGGCCAGCGGCCTGCCGTCCACCAGCACCGCGTGCGGCCGGGACACGCCGGTCAGGTCCACGGTGTAGCTGCGCGTGGTGGGCGCACCCGGGTAGCTGCCATCGGCCGCCCCGATGGTCACCGTCGCCACGTCGCCGTGTGTGCGGGTGCTGATTCGGGTGGTCGTGGACTGGCCCTTGGTGTAGCCGAGCCCGGTGCCGGCGTCCTGGTAGAGCGAGAGGGCACCGTCCGCCCCGGCGTAGACCTTCAGCGTCAGCGGCGCCGAGTTCGCGGTCTGCGCCTGGCCGGTCGACGGCTGAAGCGGCACGACCCCGCCGGCCTTGACGAACACCGGCTCGCGGTCGAGGGGAACCTCAAGGGTCTGCGACGACGGCCCGGTGAACGTGGCGCCGGTGAAGTAGTCGGTCCAGCGGCCCGGCGGGAACCACACGGTGGTCTTGGCGACCTGGCCGGGCGTGGTGACCGGCGCGACGAGCATGTTGTCGCCGAACAGGTACTCGCCGGGGTTGGTGTAGGCCGCCGACTGGTTCGGGTAGTCCAGGTAGAGCGCCTTGGCCATCGGCAGGCCGGTCGTGTTCGCCTGGTGCGACAGCGTGTAGGTGTAGGGCACGAGCGATTCGCGCAGCTGGAGGTACTTGTCGCCGGCCGCCGCGGTCGGTACGTCGTACTCCCACGGCAGCCGCGAGTTCTGGCTGATGTCCGAGTGCAGACGCATGATCGGTTGGAAGGCGCCGAGGCCGAGCCAGCGCAGGTACAGGTCGTTCGGGTCGTTCTTGGCCCGCGACGGCGTGCCCAGGAAGCTGCCGATGTCGTCGCTGACGTACGACTGGCCGATGCTGCCCTCGTCCTGGGCCAGCTGCGCCTCGGAGGCCAGGGTGTTCCAGGTGCCCCAGGTGTCGCCGGTGAAGGCCAGCGTCGAGGTGTGGTCGGCCCACGCGCCGGTGGCGTACGCGCCGGCCTGGTCCTTCTGGTACGAGGCGCCGAGCCGGGAGAGCACGAAGCCGCGCTGGCCGGTGTTCAGCATCTGCTGCGCGTACAGGTGGTTGATCCAGCTGTCGGGCGTGACGCCGGGAGAGGAGACGGAGCTGCCGTCACAGCACCAGTCCAGCCAGGTGAAGCCCGCGCCCGCGTTCTGGATCGGCTGCGAGAGCGCGAAGTACGCCTCGGCCTGTGCGACCTTACTCCAGTCGAACCCGTCGCAAGTCCCCGGCGCGAAGCAGCTGCCCGGTGTCAGGGTATTGCCGGCGATGGTCTGCGCCTCGGTGTATTCGGGGTCTGCGGTGTTCACGCTGGCGTGGATGTTGAACGCGGTCAACAGGTTCTGGGACTTGGCCCAGGACAGGAACGCGGTCGGATCCGCGAACAGCGACGGGTTGAACTCCCAGCCGTCCCACTGGTTCGGGGACTTCCAGTTCGTGTCCACCGACAACGCGTCGAGCGAGACGCCGTTCGCCTTGGCCGCGGGCAGGATCGTGTTCTGGTAGTCGGTGGAGGCGTAGGGGAAGTAGCGGGAGAACCAGTTGCCGAACAGGTTCTCCGGGAGCATCGGGGCCGGGCCGGTGAGCTTGGCCAGATCCGCGAGCGCGGTCTTGTAGTCCGTGCCGTAGCCGAACAGGTAGCCGTCCTCGACGTCGCCGCCGGCCGGACGCGGCGCGATCCAGCCGTCCGCGGTCCACACGTCCGAGCGGGTGTCGTCCAGCAGGTACCAGCCGGACTTGTCCAGCAGGCCCGGGGCCTCGGACGGGATCGCGGCGGTGCAGGTGGCATCGCTCTGGCCGCTCGCGCACGTGGTGCCCAGGGCGTAGGTGCCGTTCGCCGAGTCGTAGGAACGGATGGAGCCGCCGAGCGGGTCGGCCGGGGTGAACGGCTGTGCGGTGGTGCCTGGTGTGGTGACGGCGATGTCGTCGATGTTGGCGTTGCAGCTGTCGGCGGTGCCGCAGTTCACTGCGACGGAGGTGGTTCCGGCGGACAGCGTCGCCGGGAGGGTGACGGTCGACCAGTCGTTCCACGTAGGCGTGGTCGGCAGAGTCAGCTGAGTGGTGGTGCCGTCGACCATGAGGCTCAGCGTGCGGGCGGCGCTGTTGCCGTTGCTGTACCGGACGGTGATTTGGGCGGCCCCGGCCGGAGCGCCCAGGACCTGCCACGCGGCGCCGGCACCTGCCGCGCTGTATCCGCTGATGAAGCCGGCGTTGCTGACGTACCCGGTGTGATCGGCGCGCGCGATCGTCGCCGCACCGGACTCGGTGGCCGCGCCGGACTGGCAGACCTGACCGAAGGTGCATTCGCCGGTCCACGCCGGGGTCGCGGCGGTGGTGCCGTTCGCGGATGCGTGTGGCAGCCGGACCTGTGTGTTGGCCGTGCTGAACGGCCCGGAGCCGACCTTGTAGCGCAGGACCATCGTGTCAGTGCTCAGAGTCAGCCAGCCGTCCCGCACGTCCTTGTGGAAACGCGGCACCTGGAAGTTGCGGTAGAGCACGTCGAAGCTCGGATCGTCGAGGAACGTGCCGCTCGGCGAGTACTCCATCCGGATCACGCCGTCGGTGAGCACTTCGAACCGGGCGTCCCCGGACGTCACGGTCGCCCGGCGGGCGGCGACCGCGGCCGCCTTGTCGACGGGCGTCGCGAGGTTCACCGGCGAGGTGTCCGTCGTCGCGGCGGAAGTCGTGGAAGAGGCCTTAGAAGCTGTAGAAGAGGCCTGAGACGCGGGGGCGGCCACGGCGAGCGCCGTAACCGCGAGCGCCGTCGTGCACAGGGCGGCGACCGGCCGCCACAGCCGGGATGATCTTCCTTGACGATTCACCGGGTGACCTTCCTGGCGATCCAGGGATGGGAGACAGCGCGCTCAGCATCGAGAGGGCTCCCATTTTTGTCAATCCTTCGGCAAAAGGCCGGAATTTTGTCGAACCGTATACGGAACTCCGCACAGGTGACCGGAACTCAGACTCGCGCAGCCGAGCGGCGCGCCCGGAGTGAGGCGGAGGCGACATGGTGGCGTACACGAAGATCAGGGCCCTCATGGTGGTCGGCGTGATGGTGGCGTCCTCTGCTGCGGGATTCCCCGGGAACCACTGCCAGGACGGTTTCCTCGCCCCGCCGATGGGGTGGAGCAGCTGGAGTTCGCTGCGGGAGCACATCAGCACCTCGATCATCGAGGCGCAGGCCGGGCGGGAAGGTTGCTCGCGTCGGCAGGCTGCTCGGATGCTGCTTCGTGTCGGTGCGTTGCCGAGTGTGCGGTTGGGCTGTAGCGGCGGCCAAGGCACCGGTCCTCACCGAAACCGGCAGCCTGGCCGCACTCGCCCAGCACACCGAGCTCTCAGGCCGGAGGCCGCTCGTCCAGCACCTGGCGCAGCTTCCCGGTGCGCGGGTTCGTCACCAACTCGCTGCGGGGTACCCACTCGATCGCGAGCTCGTGGATCACGCCGTCGGCCGCGTAGATCGGGTAGTCCGGGCGGGCGGCGTGGACTGCGTCGAGGAGGCGTTGGGTGAGCTCCGGGGGTGGCTGTTCGGTGTAGCCCAGGCGCAGGATCAGGCCGTCGCGGCCGTCCCAGCGCCGCTGCACCATCTGCATGCCGGTCATGAAGTGCTGCGGGTCCGCGGCGATCAGTGCTGCGCGGACGTCCTCCGTCGGCATGGCGATCGTGCCGACGCGGGCGCCCTCGATCGAGCGGCCGACGAGGCGGAAGTGGCGGCGCTCGACGTCGGCCCACTCCGCGCGGTCGCCGACCGGGTAGCGGATGATGGGCATCAGGGTCCTGAACAGGTTGGTGACCAGGAGGCGGCCCGGGACGCCCGCGGCGGTGATCGGCTCGTCGGTCTCGTCGTCGACGATCTCCACGAAGGTGCGGTTCGCGAACTCCTCGTGCACCCGCACGTCCGGGCCCGGCACCGGCGCGGCGACCAGGCCGGCGTCGACCGAGGCCAGGCCGATCGAGTTCACCGTCGCCTTCGGGAAGGCGCGCGCCAGGATCGGCCGCAGGTCGTCGAACATCAGGTCGCCGGCGAACAGGACCAGCTCCACCGAGCCGGCGTCCTGGCCCCGCTTGATCACGCACTCGGCGACGGCGCTCAGCTTCATCGGCTCGCCGACCAGCACCTGGATCTGGAAGTTGGCGATCAGCTCGGCGATCGCCTCGTCCGGCGTCGCGGAGCCGACCGGGAAGCGGACGTTCTCCACCGGCGAAGCGTGCAGTCCGTGCTCCATGAACAGCATCCCGCTGTAGAGCTCGCCGGAGGCCATCAGGTTGGCGACGCGGTGTCCGGGCTTCAGCCCGGCGCGCACCATCCCCGCGCCGAACGCCGTCACCGCGTCGGCGTGCTCGCCGCGCGTCCACGGCGAGAACTTCGGCGCTCCCGTGGTGCCGCCGGTCTTGTAGACGCCCGCGTCGGTGAGCGGACCGGTCAGCAAAGTGTTCTCCGGCCACCGGTTCGCGACCCAGAAGGCGGCCTGATCGACGACCGGGAGCTGGGTGATGTGCGAGATCGTGGCCGGGACGTCCTTGTACGCCTCCGCGTAGAACGGCGAGTGCTTCCGGGCGAAGTCGACCAGTTCCTGCAACGATTTCTGAGGCATCGCAATCTCCTTACAAAAGCTAATCGAGGCCGATCCAGGTACGAGCCAGCGACTGGATGACCGAGCCGTCCCGGTCGGCCAGCTTGTGGTCGATGTACTCCTGGGCCCACCGGCTGGTGGGGATCCGGAATGCCGGTCGCTCCTCAGTCAAGGTCCGGACTACGACCTCGGCGACCGCGCCGGGCAACTGCGCCGCCCTCTCCCAGCCCTGTTTCGAGATCCAGCCGATGTAGTCGGCGAACGTGGACGCGTACACGCCCGACGCAGCCTGGATCGTCGAGCGGTCGGCGTCCGGGAAGATCCCGAACTGCGTGAAGGGCACGAAGCCCGGGACCACGACGGACACCTTCACACCCTGGGCGGCGGCGACCGGGGCGAGCGCCTCCATGAAGCCCTCGACGGCGGACTTCGCCGCGCTGTAGGACTCGTTGAACGGCTGCCCGACCACCCCGTGCACACTGCCGATCGTCACGAGGCGACCGCCCGAGGCCCGCAGCAGCGGCATGGCCAGCCGGCTCACCGCGATGACCCCGAAGAAGTTCACTTCCATGTTCGCCCGCAGCGCGGCCATCGTGGACATTTCCATCGTGGGATCGGAGCTGGCGACTCCGGCGTTGTTGACCAGCGCGTCCAGCCGGCCGTAGGTCTTTTCCACGTAGGTCACGCATTCCTGGACGGAATCCGGGTCGGTGACGTCGAGCTGCCGGACGTCCACCTCGACCCCGGCGTCGTCCGCCGCCGCGAGCAGCAGCTCAGCCCGCCCCGGGTCGCGCATCGTGGCCACGGTCGCGAAGCCGTCACGCGCGCAGGCGACGGCGGTCGCCAGGCCGATGCCCGAGGACGTCCCGGTGATCAGTACGGTTCGGTCGGTCATGAGGCACTTCCCGCCAACTCGGCGCCGGATTCCACCGAGCGCTCTGCCTCCGCGGCGTCCAGCAAGGGTTGGATGCGGATCGCAGACACGAATGACAGCGCCGCCAGCAGCGTGCCGCCGGCCATCATCACCCGGGAGGCGTCGAGCACCCCGAGCGAACCTGTCAGCAGACTGACACCCAGACCGCCGACCAGCGCGGCCAGCGGAATCACGCCCCAGGTGAAGACGCGGTACGCGGCGTGCATGACGCCCTGGTTCTCGGCCGTCATGCGCGACTGCCGCGTCGGGGCGCTACACACGTTGATGCACGACATGCAGAACCCGTAGCCGGCCATGGTCACCGCGATTACCGCCGTAGGCGGCAGCGCCGGAGCGGCAAGGATCCCGAGCCCGACCAGGTTGTGCGCCAACAGCGACCAGGCGAAGGTGCGCCCCAGGCCGAAGCGCGCCGCGATCCTCGGCGCGATGACAGCACCGATCAGCGCGCCCACGGCCGCAACCGACATCGCCGCGCCGAAGGCGCCGGTCGACAGGTGCAAGCCCCGGTACGCGAGGATCGGCAGCACCGTGACGAAAACCGGGCCGCCGGCGTTGAGCGTCACCGCCGCCAGCACCACGCGCCGCAGCACCGGATCGGCCCAGTTGAGCCGGAAGCCGAGGGTCAAACGCTGCCGGATCGAGCCGGCGGTGACCGTCTTGGTGCCCCAGGGCTGCATGAAGCGGAACGAAGCCGCGGATATCAGGTAACTGGCAGCGTCCACGAACAGCGCGCCCACGCCGAGCGCGCTGTAGAGACCTGCCGCTATCGACGGCCCGGCGACCTCGGTCACCGAGCCGCTGCCCTCCAGCCGGGAGTAGGCGCTGACCACGTCGTCCTCGGCGACCACGGCCGGTACCGCCACCAGGTAACCGATGTTGAAGAAGATCGTCGCGCCACTCACCACCGCGACGCAGCCGAACAGCAGCGGCGTGGACAGAAAGTGCCGCCAGTACGCGATCGGGATCACCGCCACGGCGGCCAGCCGGACCAAGTCGCACGTCAGCATCGTGCGACGCTTGTCCCAGCGGTCGACCAGCACCCCGGCCACCGGCCCGACCAGCGGGATGCCCAGGTACTGCGCCATGGAGACGATGCCGACCTGCAACGGGCTGGCGTGCAGCGCGAAGATCATCAGGGCCGGCACGACGAACACCGTGACCTTGTCGCCGGCCATGCTCACCGTCTGGCCGGTCCAGAACAGGTTGAACCCGCGCCCCAGGTTCGCCGGCGAGCGCCTGCTCACGTCTGCTCCCGCACCACGAAGTTCGAGGTCTTGCCGGTGCGGTCGTTGCTGACCAGGGCCTCGGTGACGGTCACCCGGAAGTTGCCCGGGTCGTGCTGGAACGCGGTGCTCAGGGTGAAGGTCGAGGCCAGCAGGTCCTTGCGCAGCTGCTCGGTGTCGACCGAAGAATCGGCGGCCGAGTCGGCACTGGCGAGCACCAGCACCTCGACGCTCAGTGCCCGACCCTGGTTCTCGGTGATCACGACCTGCGCGCGGGACACCCCGGGCCCTCGTTCGACCTGCGCCACGATGTCGTCCACGTGCAACCCGAGCCCGCGCACCTGCACCACACTGTCCCGGCGCCCCAACACCCGCATCGCGCCACCCGGCCGCCCGCACGCGCAGGCCACGATCTCGCCCGCGTCGCCGGTCTGGTACCGCAGCACCGGGTTCAGCATCTCAGGGTTCAACGTCGTGAAATCCAGCAGCTCGTCACCGCCGACGTGCACCAGCTGCTCGGGCAGGACATGGAACGTGTCGTCAGGACAGTCAGGCGTGTTGGTCCCGACCACCCAGGTCTCGGTGCTCCCGAACATCCCCCACCGGCGCGCCTCGGGCGCGACCGCCGCCATGTCCGCCTCCAGCTGCGGCTGCCACGCCTCACCGAGCCACAGCACCTTGCGCAGCGCAGGAAGCGTGATCCCGGCGGCGCGCGCGTTCGCGAACCACAACCGCAGCACGCTCGGCGTGCCGCCGATCGCGGTCACCTTCCGTGCGGCGAAGAACGCCAGCCAGTCAACGTACTCGTCAGCGGTCACCGAACCGACCGCGATCACCTGGCAGCCACACAGGTCGGCCAGCGAGGCGGCGAGGAAGTGCGCGCCCCACATGCGGCCGGCGCCCCAGCCGTTGACGAACACGTCGTCGCGATCCAGCGGTGCCCACTGGGCATGGACGCCGGCCATGTAGAAGCCGGTCGGCGCGTAGCCGACCTTCGGCGCGCCGGTGCTCCCGCCGCTCTGGAACAACCAGGTGGCGCCGTGCTCGGCCTTCGGCTCCAGATGCGCGAGCGCGACGTTGAGATCGTCCTTGACCAGCGGCGGAACCGTCGCGATGTGGTCGAGGGAGAGGATCTTGTCGTGGCCGTCGTAGCGCGCGGCGAGCGCGGGCACCGTCTTCAGCCGGTCGAGCGAGTGCTGGGCGACGGCCAGCCGCGATTCGGCTGCCTCAGAGGACTGAGAGAAGGACTCGGTCATCGCGCCGCCCCCGATTCTTCCAACCACGCGGTGTGGGCATCCCGGTAGGCGGCGAACCGCGCGCGGGCGACGTCCTTTTGGATCGAGCGGTCGTCGTCGGCCGCGCCGTCGGGCAGGATGACCCCGTCCAGCTCCAGCTCGGAGAACCAGTACCGCTCCCCGTCGTGGAGGAAGTCCACGCAGAAGAACGGGATCGGCAGCTTCTCGGCGAAGTAGGCCGCCGCCTCCGCGAGCTCGTCGGGGACGGTGGCGAACATCTCCGTCTTCCCGGCCCGGCTGGCGTTGGCCACCAGCGAGCCGGCCTCGGGGGTCCGCTTGGCCATCGCGTACGGCTTGCCGCCGATGACGTAGACGCGGTAGTCGATCGTGCCCTCGCCGAGGTAGGGCTGGACCACCAGCGTGGTGTCGCCGCCCTGGGCCAGGCTCGCCAGGCCCCTGAGGTCCTCGGAGTCGCGCGCCAGGTTGATCCCGCCCCCGCCGCACCAGCCGGTCGGCTTGACGATGGCCGGGAAGCTCACGTTCGGCAGGACCACCTCGTACAGGTGCTTGCCGATGTCCCGGCCGGAGCCGACGCGGATGGTCGGGATCGGCGGGATCGGGGAGCCGTCCAGGTACAGGACGGTGGCCAGCTTGTCGTTGCCGATCATCGACGTCCAGGCCGGGAACGGCAGGTAGAAGCCGCACTGCTCCAGCACCGCGTAGAGCGCGTACTGGTTGAAGATGTCAGCCGACTGATACGGCAGCGAGTACAGGGCCGTGATGAACAGGGTGTCCTGCGGGGTCACCAGCTGGTCGTCCACGTAGACCCGGGGCGCGCCGCGGACCGTGGCGTCCACGGTCACCGCGTCCGGAGAGTGCCGGGTCCAGGTCATGCCCAGCGCTTCGGCGGCCTCCGCGTACAAGTCCCAGAAGAACGGTTGCCAGAAGGCCTGTCCCCGGGTGGACTCCCGGTCCGGGAACACCCAGCACATGCGGCGCAGCGTGGAGGCGGTCATGGGGTCGAGCGTTCCAACCGGCGCTCCGAGACCGCCCCGGATCGGCTGCAGATCCGCTGCAAATCCGCTGTGACCGGGGCCGCCGCGCGGTGCACGGCGTCGAGCGGATCTGGAGCGCTCTTGAAGCGCGGGTTGGAACGCTCGACGCAGTCCTCGTCCGCAGCCAGATCGGGGTATGCCGCCTATGTTGCCCGAGTTCCCCTCCACGGAGCCCGACGCACTCGACACCGTGCGCTCCACCCTGGCCAGGCTGCGTTCCGTCCCGGCGCTGGCCGACCGCTACTGCGACGTCGTGGCCCTGGACAGCCTCGAAGACCTGATCCACGTCCCGGTCACCGGCCGGGACGAGCTGAGCGTCGCACTGGCGCATCTGAAGCCGAAGGCGCGCTCCGGCGCGACGTGGTCGTTCCAGCGGGACTGCGGCACGGGTCTGCCAGAGCTCGGATACGCGCCGACCGGCCTGTACATGAACGAGGTGTACGACCGGTGGAAGCCACTGGGGCCGGCGGACGTCTTCGTCAACGGCTGGGCCGCGGGCCGGCTGTGGGACGCGCACTACCTCATGGGCGTCTACGCCGACCTGGCCGGCTGCACGGTCCTCGGGCTCGGCGCGGTCGAGCAGGGCGAGATCGGCTACTGGCTGGAGTTCTGCGCCGACCGCGACGTCACCTCCTTCGGCGGCGCCCCTGGCGCACTGCGGCCGATCTTCGCCCGGGCCCGCGAGCTCGGCCTGAAACTGCCGACGCTGCGCAGCATCATCTGGCTCGGCGAGGAGTGGGATCCGGCGATCGACGACGACCTGGCGTACGTGGCGCCGGACGCGCAGCGCTGGGGTCTGTTCGGCGGCGCCGAGACCCTGGTGATCGGCACGAACACCCCCGAGTGCGCCGCCGACATCTGGCATCCGCTGCCCTCGCAGCTGGTGCACGTCGGACGGGACCAGATGCTCGACGTCACCTCGCTCAAGCCGCACGGCCTCAACCCGGTGCTGCGCTTCCGGACCGGCGACGCGGGACAGTGGGTGTCCTGCCCCTGCGGCCAGGCCGGACCCGCGCTGCGGGTTTTGGGCCGGCGGATGGGAGAGGTGAAGTTCCGCGGCCTGTTGCTCGACGTGGACGGCCTGGTCGCGGACGTCGCCGGGCAGCCCGGGGTGTCGCGGGTGCAGATGGTGATCACCGAGCACGCGGCCCGGGGCGCGACCGCCGAGGTGCTGGTCGTGCCGTCGCGCGACGCGGCCGGGGATCTGGCCGCACGGGTGCGCACGCACATCCTCGCCTCGGCGATCGGTCGGGCTTGCACGGCGTTCCGGAACGATCCGGAGGCGCTGGCGGTGCGGTTGGTGGACAGCGTGATCAGCAACGAGCGGACCGGCCGGGCCGCCGATCTCGTGATGCGGCGGCACTCGTGAGCGACGTGAATCTGAATCCGAATCTGCATCTGATGAAGGCTTTCGGCGACGCGGTGCGCAGGCATTCGGACCGGCCGGCGATCGTGCACAACGGCGAGTCGCTCAGCTACGCCGATCTCGACGCGCTGGTCCGCGCGAAGACGCGGGACCTGGGATCCGATCCCGGCGTGGTCGGCGTCCCGGCGACGCATGCGCCGGACACGGTGATCGGCCTGCTCGGCGTGTTCGCGGCCGGCGGCGCGTACATGCCGATCGATCCGTCGTTCCCTGCGGAGCGCGTCGAGGCCATGTACGCCGCGGCGCAGGGCCAGCCGGTGGCCGGTCCGGCGTATGTGCTGTTCACCTCCGGATCGACCGGCGAGCCGAAGCCGGTGCTGACTCCCGGCGAGGCTTTCGGCGTCACGGCTGCCGCACTGGTCGAGTTGTTCGCACTGACTCCGGACGACCGCGTCCTGCAGTTCGCGTCACTCAACTGGGACACCTGCTTCGAGGAGATCCTGCCGACACTCACCGTCGGCGCGGCGCTCGTCTTCGACGACGAGGCGCACACCGGTTCCTTCCGGCGCTTCCTGCGGATGGTGGACGAGCGGCGAATCAGTGTCCTGGATCTGCCGACCGCGTTCTGGCACGAGCTGGTGCGGCACCTGGCCGAGGACGACGCTTCGCTGCCGGACTGTCTGCGGCTGGTGGTGATCGGCGGTGAGGCGGCAGCACCGGCGCGGCTGGCCGACTGGCACCGACTGGACACCGGCGCGGTCCGGCTGCTCAACACCTACGGCTGCACCGAGACCACGATGATCACGCACGCCGTGGAGCTCGACGCTCCCATGACCGAGCGGGTGCCGATCGGCCGGGCGCTGCCCCATGTCAGGGAGCTGATCGAGGACTCCGGCGAACTGCTCATCGGCGGCCCGGCGCTGGCTTCCGGCTACCTCGGCCGGCCCGAGGCCACCGCCGAACGGTTCATCGAGCGCGCGGACGGCCGCTGGTTCCGCACCGGCGACCGCGTCAGCCGCCGTCCCGACGGCCTGCTCTTCCACGAGGGCCGCATCGACCACCAGGTCAAGATCCGCGGCGTCCGGGTCGATCCGGGCGAGGTCGAGGCGCACCTGACGCGGCATCCGTCGGTGGCCGCCGCGGCGGTGACCGGCGTGACGCTCGCCGGGCGGACCGCCCTGGTCGGCTATGTCGCCGCGCCCGGTCCGGCACCCGATCAAGCGCCCGACCCGGCGCTCGAAGGCGGCGCCGACCTGCTCGGCTGGCTGCGGCAGCGGGTGCCCGCGCACCTGGTGCCCAGCCGCATCACGTTCGTCCCCGAACTCGTGCACACCGCGAGCGGGAAAGTCGACCGGGCGGGCACGCACCGGCGCTACGCACCGAAGGAGAACCCGCGATGACCGTCGACGACACGCTTGAGATCTTCCGGCGAGTGTTGGAGACCCCGGACGTGACCCCGGACAGCGACTTCTTCGACCTCGGCGGCGACTCCCTGCTCGGCACCCGCGTGCTGAGCGCGGTGGCCCGCGCCACCGGCGTCGAGCTGACCTTCGACGACTTCCTGCTCGCCGCCACCCCCGGCGCCCTGGCCGAGCGCGTCGCCGAGAGCGCGGAGCGGGTATGAGGGTCCTGATCATCGGTGCCGGGCTGGCGGGGCTGTCCGCCGCCCGCCGCTTGGCCGACGCCGGAGCCGGGGTCGAGGTCACGGTGCTGGAGGCTCGCGACCGGGTCGGCGGACGCACGCGCGGCATCGAGGTCGCGCCGGGCGCGTGGGTCGATGCCGGCGCGGCGTATCTCGGCGACCGGCATACCGAGCTGAACGCGTTGCTCGCCGCGCTGGATCTGAAGACCTGTCCCACCGGGATGGTCGGGGACAGCCGGTTCGAACTCGGCACCGCACAAAACAGTGCTGCCGAGAACAATGCTGCCGAAAGCCGTGCTGCCGAAACTCGGCCGGGCCGCTTCCCGCCGTTGAACGCGGTAGCACTCGGCGAGCTCTTCGACTTACTCGCCGATCTGACCACGTTGGTGCGCCCCGAGGCACCCTGGCTCACCCCGGGCGCCGCCGAACTCGACAAGACCACCGTCGCGCAGTGGGTCGACAGCAACCTGCGACACCCGGATGCCCGGCGCTTCTTCCCGCTCTTCCTCGGCGAGATGATGGCCGCCGACCCCGCCGATATCAGTGTCCTGCACATGGCCTTCTACCTCCGCTCCGGCGGCGGTCTCCGCTATCTCAACGCCTTCGAGGGCGGCGCCCAGCAGGACCGCGTGGACGGCGGCGCGCACCAGCTCTGCGAGCGTCTTGCCGTCGGCCTCGATGTCCGGTTCGGCGAAGTCGTCCGCAGGATCCACGCCACCGACACCGGCGTCACCGTCTGGACTGACACCGCCGAACACCACGCCGACGCCGTCATCGTCGCCGTCCCGCCGGTCCTCGCCGACGCGATCGACGTCGACCCAACGCTGCCCGTCCCGCGTGCCACCTCGCACACGGCGCCGGGTTGCGCGGTGAAGGTGCACCTCGTCTACCCGGCACCGGTCTGGCGCGAGCACGGCCTGTCCGGCTGGTCGGTCAACGTGAGCGGCCCGCTGCTGTCCACCGTCGACGACTCGCCGAGCGGCGGCACCGTCGGCGTCCTGACCGGCTTCGTCACCGGCGCCGAAGCGCACCGCTATGCCGCGCTTCCGCCCTCCGAGCAGCGTGCGTCGGCAGTCGCGCAAGCCGCGCGCCTGTTCCCGTTCCTGTCCGAACCCATCAGCTTCCACCTCACCGATTGGGTCAACGAGCCGTACAGCCGCGGCTGCTACGCCGCCTTGTTCGGCCCCGGCGACTGGATGTCCCTCGGTCCCAGCCTCAGCGGCCCGCATGGCCGCATCCACTGGGCCGGCACCGAAACGAGCACCGAGTTCTTCGGCCTGATGGAGGGCGCGATCCGCTCCGGCCATCGGGCTGCCACCGAAATCCTTTCCTTCACACCGGAAACGCCCTCCAGGAGGTCGCGATGAGCGACGAAAACACCGCCGCAGCGCCGAGCCAGAGCTCCCGCCCCAGCCCCATCGCCCCGATGGCGGTTCGCGAGAAGTTCATGACCGAGCCCGATCTGGGCGCCGGCAACTTCCTGGACCACGCCCTGGCGGCGAACCCGAACCGCGACGTGCCGTTCGCGTTCAGCCACAGCACCGACCACCGTGGCCGGGTGGTCCTGCGCGGCCACAGCCTCACCGATCTGGCGGCGCTGCGCGACCGCTATGCCAAGTGGTACAACGCCAACGGCGTGCGCCCCGGCGACCCGGTCGGCATCGTCGTGCCGGAGGGCCTGGAGCCGATCATCCACTTCCTGGCGCTGTCCGCGCTCGGCGCGATCCCGGCGATGATCAACGACGCGATGCGCCCGGACATCATGGTCCGCTACCTGGACCACGTCGGCGTCGTCGGCGTCGTGGCCTTCGACACCACCGGCCTGGCCGCCGCCTACCGCAAGGACCCGCAGCGCCGGCCGGGGTTCCTGGCGCTGGCCGCCGAGGTCCAGGCCTTCGACGCCGGGCACGCCGCGCTGCCGGATCAGTACCCGTACAAGCACGAGCACGACGATGTCGTGGCCCTGATCCACTCCTCGGGCACCACCGGCACGCCGAAGTCGACGATCCTGGCGCACCGCCAGTTCTGGGACGGCAAGCAGCCCCGGATGACCCGCTTCCCCGCCGAGCCCTACGACAAGCTCATGTCGCTGATGCCGCACACCCACGCCGGCGGCCTGAGCTACTTCCTCACCGCGACGCTGCTCGGCCTGCCCACCGTCGTGATGGGCAGCTGGACCCGCGAGGGCGTCGAGCCGGTGATGGAGGCGTTCCAGCCCACGATGATCGCCTCGTTCCCGCGCACGTTCGTCGAGCTGGCCACCGGCGAGCTGCCGGTGAAGGGCGCGGCGAAGGTGCACTCCTGGTTCAACACCGGTGACAGCGCGCACCACGGCCACATCAGGAGGCTGATCACGCTCGGCGAGCGCCCGGCCGGCCTGATCAAGCCCTGGCTGCTGCCCTCGGAGGCGGCCGCCCAAGCAGCGCTGCCGGGCTCGCAGTACGTCGACGGCCTCGGGTCCTCCGAGATGGGCATGGCGAACTTCGGCCAGGTCTGGACCCCGGAGGTGCCGCGCAACGACCGCTGCGTCGGCAAGAAGCTGGAGACCGTGACCCGGGCGGCGGTGCTGGACCAGGACGGCGCGGAGGTCCCGGACGGCACCGTCGGGCTGCTCGCGATCCAGTCGCCGTCCCTGACCCCGGGCTACTGGAACAACGAGGCTCTGACGAAGTCGTTCATGCTCAACGGGTTCTGGCTCACCGGCGACGTCGCCTACAAGGACGCCGACGGCAACTTCTACCACCTGGACCGCACGGTCGACGTCATCGACACCCTGTCAGGGCCCGCATACACCCTGCAGATCGAGGAGATCCTGCTGGCCGACTGCGACGAGCTGGTCCAGGACTGCTCGGTGTTCGGCGTGCCGGGACCGTCGGGTCGCGGCCAGGTCCCGGCCGCGATGGTCCGGCTCCAGGCCGGTGCCGCGGACGTGACCGAGGAAACGCTGCTGGAGACCGCGAACAAGGCGCTCGCCGGGGCGGGCCTGACGGAACTCGCCGCGGTGCGCGTCGCGCGGGACCCGCGGGACTACCCGCTCGGCCCCACCGGCAAGGTGCTCAAGCGGGAGCTACGAACCCGGTTCGCCACCCTGTTCACCGCACAGACTCCCCGATGAACGCAGACCCCGTGGTGGCCGTCGAATCCGGCGACCAGGGCTACCGCTACGTCCGGTCGGCGTTAGCCGAACCGGACTGGCGGCGGCTCCCCGGCTGGCGCGAGGTGACCGAGGCCGAGTGGCGCAGCGCCACGTGGCAGCGGACGCACAGTGTCAAGAACGCCGGGCAGCTGCGCGCCGTCCTCGGCGATCTGCTGACCGACCGGTTCTACGCCGACCTCGCCGCCGACCAGACCCGGTACGCCACGATGGCGATGCTGATCCCGCCGCAGATGCTGAACACGATGGTCCCGGGCGCGCCGCCGGACGACGAGTCCTTCCTCGCCGACCCGGTCCGCCGCTACCTGCTGCCGGTGGCCTCGGACCGGGAACCGGACTGGCCGAGCCACCCGCACGCCGAGCGCGACTCGCTGCACGAGGCGGACATGTGGGTGGTGGAGGGCCTGACCCGCCGCTATCCGACCAAGGCGCTGGCCGAGCTGGTGTCCACGTGTCCGCAGTACTGCGGGCACTGCACCCGCATGGACCTGGTCGGCACGTCCACGCCACAGGTGGCGAAGACCCGGCTGGCGCTGCGGTCGGCGGACCGCCAGGAGGCGATGCTGGACTACCTCAAGCGCACGCCGAGCGTGCGGGACGTGGTGGTCTCCGGCGGCGACGTCGCGAACGTGCCCTGGCCCCGGCTGGAGTCGTTCCTGTTCCGGCTGCTGGAGGTGGAGTCGGTCCGCGACATCCGGCTGGCCACCAAGGCGGTGGTCGGCCTGCCGCAGCACTGGCTCCAGCCGGAGGTGCTGGCCGGCGTGGCGCGGGTGGCCGGCGTGGCGGCCGCGCGGTCGGTCAACCTCGCCGTGCACACCCACGCCAACCACGCGGCGTCGGTGACGCCGCTGGTGGCCGCGGCGGCGCGGGCCCTGCTCGACGCCGGGGTGCGGGACGTGCGCAATCAGGGGGTCCTGATGCGCGGGGTGAACGCGACCGGGACGGAGCTGCTGGATCTGTGCTTCGCGTTGCAGGACGAGGCGAACATCCTGCCGTACTACTTCTACATGTGCGACATGATCCCCAACGCGGAGCACTGGCGGGTCTCGGTGGCCTGCGCCCAGGAGCTTCAGGACTCGATCATGGGCTGGCTGCCCGGGTACGCCACGCCGAGGATCGTGTGCGACGTGCCGTTCGTCGGCAAGCGCTGGGTGCACATGGTCGGCGAGTACGACCGGGAGCTCGGCGTGTCGCGGTGGGACAAGAAGTACCGGATCGACGACGACGCCGCTGAGCGAGGCGGTGTCTACTACGACCCGATCCACTCGCTCCCGGAAGCCGGCCGACGCTGGTGGTCGGAACGCTATCGCTCCGGCACCGACTCCGACTCCGACTCCGACTCCAACTCGGGCACCGGCTGAGCGGCGAACGGGTTTCCGCTCAGCGTGACGCTGTGGCCGCGGAACTCCGCGACCACGGCGCCGTCGTCCCGCCGGGTGACGGTCACGTCGTACAGCCCGGTGCGGCCCTGCCGGGCCCGCTCGACGGCCTCGGCGGCCAGCAGATCGCCGGGCCGGACCGGCTGCAGGAAGGTCACCTGCGCGGTCTGCGCGACGGTGACCGGGCCGTAGGAGTTGCACGCGTAAGCGAACGCCGAGTCGGCAAGGAGGAACACGTAGCCGCCGTGCCCGATGCCGTGACAGTTCACCATGTCGCCGGCGACCTGCATAGTGAGCACGGCCCGGCCCGGTTCGACCTCTTCCAATGCGATGCCGAGCGCTTTGCAGGTCAGGTCCTTGGCGTGCATCGCCTCGGCGTGCGCGAGTACCACGTCGTCTCCTGTCGGGTGTCGCTGAGCAGTCTGAACACTCATATCCGCGAGTCCAGCCGCAACGTCTCGGCGTTGCGATCGGCCTCGACGCGATCGACCTCGACCAGTTCCGCGGCCCATAACCGAAGCCTGAGCCCGAGCCTGATCAGGGTCCCGGCCAGCACTCGGTCCGGGACGGCGGGCCGCAGCGACTCCAGCGCGCGGCTCAGCTCGGCCGCCAGCAGCCCGTCGTTGAACGGCCGGTCGAGCAGGACCCTGCCTTGGTCGAAACCGCCGCCCAGCGCGACCTCGCACAGGATCAGCGCCTGCGCGAACCGCTCGCGGCCGCGCTCCTCGGCTCCGCTGCGCACCAGCACGTCGGCGTAGCCGAGCAGGACGATCGCGTACGCCAGCGGCTCACGGCCCGAGGACAGGGTCCGCAGCGCGCGCTCCAGCGCGGCACCGGCCTCCCTGAGCCGGGACTGCCGGGCCCGCAGCGTGCCCAGGCCGAAGGCGGCGGTGCAGGCGAGCCCTCCGGAGTCCGCCGCGAGCAGTTCGGTGGCCCGAGTCAGGTGGATGTCGGCCTGGGCCCACTGCAACGGATCGGCCAGCAGGGCGGTGCCGAGCTGTGCGTGCGCCTCGCCGAGCACCCGCGGATCGCCCAGCGACACGGCCGCCTCCAGCCCGACCGCGCACACCTGCGCCGGGACGGCCGGGTCGGACGCGTGGGCCGCGGCCGCGAGCCGCCAGGCCGACTCCCCGTCGCCGGTGTCGACGACCCAGCGCGCCACCGCCGGCAGGCTCGGGGCCTCGGCCCGGAGGAACCCGGACGGATCGTCGCCGCGGAACGGCAGCCAGTCGTCGGGGCCGTTGGAGGCGGGCCAGTCCCGCTCCGGCGCCGTCAGGTTCGCGCAGGCCTCGTACGCCTGCAGGTACCAGCGGACGATCCGGCCCTGGACCACCTCCCGGTCCGGGAGCGTCGCGCCGCACTGCCGGGCGTATCGCAGGACCATGTCATGGAACCAGTAGCGGTCCGAGCCGGTCTCCACCACCAGGTTGGCCGAGATCAGCTGGTCGAGCAGCTGCCGGGCGCGCACCGCCGAGACGCCGGCCACCGCCGCCGCCAGCTGCAGGCAGGCCGACGCCCCGGGCAGCAGGCCGAGCTGGCCGAACAGCCGCATCGCGGCCGGGTCGAGCCCGGCGTGCGCCTCGGCCAGCGCGGCGCGCACGGTGCGCGCGTCGTCGGCCACCGACAGCACGTCGACGCCCTCGGCCAGCTCGTCGGCGAAGGAGACCAGCGACTGCCGCGACCGGGACGCCAGGGTCGCCCCGGCGATCCGGATCGCCAGCGGCCAGCCGCCGCACAGCCGGACCACCTCCTCCGCGCCCTCGCCGCTGAGCCGGTCCGCGCCGACGATCGCGCGCATCAGCTCGGCGGCGGCCGCCGGGGCCAGCGGCTCGACGGTCAGGGTGCGCACCGCGTGCTGGATGGCCAGCGACGTCAGCCTGGTGCGGGACGTGGCGACCAGCAGGCTGCCGGGCGTCGGCGGGACCAGCGGCAGCAGCTGGCCGACCGTCTGGACGTCGTCGGCCACGATCAGGATCCGCTTGCCGTGGGCCAGCGTCCGGTACGTCGCGGCCCGCTCCTCGGCGCTGACCGGGAGCCGGTCGGCGCCGACGCCGAGGGCCAGCAGGATCGTGCCGAGGACGGAGCCCGCGGAGGGGATCTCGGTGGAGTCGGCACCCTGGCCCCGGCTCTGGCTGGCACCGCCGAGGCGGATGAAGATCTGCCCGTCCGGGAAGCGGCGTGCGACGCTGTGCGCCCAGCGCACGACCAGCGCGGTCTTGCCCAGACCGCCGGCGCCGGAGACCACCAGGATCTGGGGCTCGTCGTCAGGTCCGGGCAGTGCGGCGGTGAGGGTCGCCAGATCGGCTTCGCGGCCGAAGAAATGGCCGGCGCTGGCGGGCATCTGCGCGGGGTGGTGCTCTTGGATCGGCTCCGGGGTCCTCAGCGTCTCAGGTTTAGCGGGAAGCTCGGCTGTCGCCGGGTGCTCGGATATCGCAAGGTTCTCAGATGCCCTGGGGCGGGGAAGGAAGGCGGCCAGGAGCTCGGCATCACTTGGGGTGATCGGGCTCTGTTCCGCGCGCTCTTCGCTGTGGCCGCGCTCAGTCCGCTCGTTCCACGCATCGCGCTCGTCGCGCTCGCCTAGTTGGCCAAGTTGGCCAAGTTGGCCGCGCTCGCCGCGCTCCCCTCGCAGGATCCGCATATGCAGCTCGCGCAGCTCCAGGCACGGATCCGCGCCGAGCTCGTCGGCCAGCCGCTCCCGCACGACCTGATAGGCCCGGATCGCGTCGGCCTGCCGGTTGCACCGGTACAGCGCGGTCATGAACTGGATGACCAGCCGCTCGCGCAGCGGATCGGCCGACACCGCGGCGGCCAGGTCGCCCACCACCTCGGCGTGCCGGCCCAGTCCGAGCTCGGCCTCGAAGTACTGCTCCAGCAGGCCGATCCGCAGCTCGGACAACCGCACCCGGTCCGCGGCGGTGCCGGGCGCCCAGACCCCGTCCAGCGGCGCGCCCCGCCACAGGTCCAGCGCCTGCCGCAGCCAGCGCGCGCTGTCCGCCCCGTTCTCGGCCCGCCGCGCGCGCCGTGCGTACTCCTCGCACATGCCCAGGTCGCTCGCCTCCCTGGGGAGATCGAGCAGATAGCCGGGATGCCGCGTGACGAGCGCGCCGCCGAGTTTGCGGCGCACCGTCGAGACCAGCCCCTGCACCCGCGACCTCGGCCCGACCGGCGGTCGCCCACCCCACAGTCCGTCGATGATCCGGTCGGTGGACAGCACCGTCCCGCAGGACAGCGCCAGGATGGCCACCAGGTCCCGCTCGAGTGGCGCGAGCGGGACACAGTCGCCACCGGCCCAAGCCTCCACCGGCCCGAGCAGGCGTATCTCCAACAAAGCAGCACCTTCCCGAGAACGCCGAGGCCCGCGTCGAAAAACGGCGACGACGGCGAAAGGCGACGATGATCAGCCCCCACACCGCACCCACTCGTTCCGACCCGGGCGTCCGCGCACCGACGCCGACGAGTCCCCCGCCCGCCGGACCCGTCCGACGCCTCGTTGTCGGGATGCTACAGCCGTTCGAAGCACCTGGGCAGTCTGTGCGCGGCGCGCCTGTCACAGTACACTGACGCAGGTCAGAGTGCCCCGTCGGCGTGACCGCCCGGTGACGGGAGGTGGTCGCGATCAGGGCCCGCACTCGCCCGCCCCGGGCGGATCCGAGGGGTTGTGACT
>NZ_JAACYW010000107.1 GCF_015356825.1 Catenulispora rubra
TCGGGATGCACCCCGAGCTGCTCGGCCAGACGCCGGACCACCGGCCGGGGCCGGGTGCTGCGATACATCTGGACTGCGCGTTCCCGCAACTCCGGCGGGTACTTCCTCGGCGGTGCCATCGGATCGGCTCCTCTCACGGGATCAATCACCACATGATCTTGAACCTCCGGCAACTCGGGGGACACTCACACCCACACCCGCAGCCGCAGCCGCAGCCGCAGCCCCGCCCGTATATCAGTTGTCCGCCAGGCCCGAAATGAGCGAAGATCCGCGAATGCTACGCCCGTATCCAAAAATGGCGTCGAAGGGCAAGGGCAACACCCCCGCCGCGCGCGAGTGGGTCGCGACCGAGAAGGTGCACGGCGCGCACTTCGCGCTCGTCTGCGACGCCTCTGGCGTCCGGCCCGCGAAGCGGCGGGAGCTGCTCGACGAGGACGAGCTCGACGAGTTCTTCGGCGTGAGCCGGATCTGGCCGACGGTGGCCGTGGCGGCAGCGCGATGTGCGGCGTTGCTGCGCAGCGGTGCCGGTCTGGCCGACGATGCGATCGTGACGCTGTACGGGGAACTGGCCGGCGGCCGTTATCCGCATCCTGATGTCGCGGAGGTCGACGGCGCGCAGCCGGTGCAGACCGGGGTCTGGTATGCGCCAGGCCTGTTCTGGCTGCTGTTTGACGCGCAGGTGACGCTTGGCAAAACCAGCAAATCCAGCGCGCCCGACAAACCCAGCGAGCCCAGCGAATCCAACGAGTTCGGCGAATCCAACGAGCCCGGCGAGCCCGGCGAGTTCGGCGAGTTCGGCGAGCCCGACGAACCCAGCGCGCCCAGCAAGCGCCGCTGGTGGGTCGCGGAGCGGGAGGTCCGCGCTGCCGCCTCGGAGGCTGGGCTTCTGAACGTGCCGGTGTTGGCGCGCGGGGCGTTGAAGCAGCTGCAGGACTTGCCGGCGGCGTTTCCGAGCCGCGTGCCGGCGTTGTTCGGCTTGCCGGAAGTGGAGGACAACCTGGCGGAAGGCTATGTCCTGAAGCCGGCCGTCGAGTGGGAGGAAGGCGCCGAACGCCCGATGCTGAAGGTGAAGCAGAAGGCCTTCGCGGAGGACGAGCGCTTCGCCGGCGCCCGACCGTATATCGCGCCGCCGGAAGGCGCGGCGGGGGTCCCGGCGTGGCTGGTGGTGCAGGCTTCAGCGTTGCTGACGCCGACGCGCGCCGCAGCCGCGGTGAGCAAGTTGGGTCCCGGTAGCGCGCCGGAGATCGTGGCGACGGAGATCGCGAAGGACGCTGCGGAGGAGATCTCAGAAGAGCTCGGCGGGCTGGATCCTGTGCAGATGGAAGGGCTTGCGGACGCTTTGATGGCAGGTGCACGGACGTTGGCAGCTTTCGACGCGGCCGATCGGGAGCGTGCCACGAGACGCTGACGGGCCGCCCCGAGATGTCGGAGTGCGAGATGTCGGCGCCCGAGGTATCGGAGCAAGCCCGAGATATCAAGGCGACCCGAGATATCGGAACAGCCAGTTTGCCTACTCCCTCTACTCCTACTCCCCTACCTCCGCGACCGCCACCGCCACCGCCTCAACCTCCGCCGCCGCACGACTCAGCGCCCAAATATCCGCAACCGGCCCCACATGCCCAAGCTTGTCGGGATTCACCACCGCATGGATGGCCTGAATCCGTCCGTCGAGCACATCAAGCGTCATCACACTGAGCACCTTCCCGTCCGGCGCATGGAAGATAGCGCCAGGCTGCCCATTGAGCGTATGCGGTTCCAGGCTCACCCCGATCCGTCCAAACCGCTCCGCCACCAGCCCCATCAACGCCGCCACGGCCTCAACCCCATACGCCTCCTGCGCGACGAGCGGAGCCTTGCCGCCGCTGTCACCAACCAGCGACACATCGGCCGCCAGCAGCTCGCGCAGCCCGGCGACATCCCCCACGCGGAAGGCGTCGAAAAAGCGCTCAGCCAGTTCCTCGCGTTCCCGGCGGTCGGCCTCGAACCGCGGCCGGCCGTCATTCATATGCCGCCGCGCACGGACCGCGAGCTGCCGGCACGCTGTCTCCGAGCGACCGACCGCCGACGCCACCTCCGGAAATCCGAAGCCGAACACCTCGCGAAGCACGAAAACCGCGCGCTCCAAAGGAGACAGCCGCTCCAGCAGCAGCAACGCGGCCGTGGACAACGAGTCCGCCAACTCCGCCGCACGCTCAGGATCCTCATACGGATCCGACAACAGCGGCTCAGGCATCCACGGCCCGACGTACTCCTCCCGCCGCACCCGAGCCGAACGCAGCACATCGATCGAGATCCGCGTGACCACCGCCGACAAGAACGCCTTAACTGACACCGGCACCGTCGCGGCCCCCTGCCACCGCAACCATGTGTCCTGCACAGCGTCCTCGGCCTCGGCCACACTCCCCAGAATCCGGTACGCGATCGAGAACAGCAGCGGCCGCAGGTCCTCGAACTCCTCATCGCGCGTCATGACCCATCTCTTCCTTGGCCGCCGTAATCATCGTGTCGGCTCGTCATCAACCAAGACGAGACAGCCCGGCAACCTGTGACATCAACCGATCTCGATGACGACCTTCCCGAAGCTCCCCTCATCGCGATACGACCGAAACGCAGCAACCGCCTCGCCAAAACCGAACACCCGGTCCACAACCGGACGAATCCGATGCGCCCCGACCGCCCGGCACAACGCTTCGAGCTCCGAACGGTTCCCGACGAACTCCCGCCAGACGGTGGCCAGCGATCCGCTGAGATCGTCCTCAGTGATGGTGATCGCCCCCGGCTTCTCAGACACCACCCACAGCAGGCAGATCTTCGCGTAAGCAGCAGCAGCGCGCAGCGACTGCCCGAAGGTGGCCGGGCCCTGCGTCTCCACGACCAGGTCGACGCCCGCGCCTCCGGTCAGCGCACGAACCTCCTTGGCCCACTCCGGCGTCGCAACGTAATCCACCACCTCGTCCACCCCGATCTCGCGCAGCCGCTCCGCCTTCGCCGCACTCGACGTGGTGGCGATGACGCGGCAACCCATCACCTTCGCAAGTTGCGCGCTGAACACCGAGACGTCGCCAGTCCCCAGGACCAGCACCGTCTGTCCCGCGGTCAACGTCCCGGGCCGCGTGAGGGCGTTCCACGCCGTCACACCCGCGCATGGCAGCGCAGCGGCCTCGGCATAGCTCAGGTGGTCGGGGATGCGAACCGCCGCAGCCTCGTCAATCAGCACGTACTCGGCCAGCCAGCCGTCGGACGTGCAACCCAGCTGGTCAATGACATCCGCACGCAGCGGCCCACTGATCCAGCGCGGCCAGTACGACGCGGTAACACGGTCACCGACAGAGAAGCGGCGGACGGCGTCCCCGATTCCCACGACCTCGCCAGCACCGTCGCTGAGCGGGATCACATCGGGGCGCGCCGGCAGCGGGTATCGGCCAGTCGTGATGAGCAGGTCGCGACGGTTGATCGAGGCAGCCTTGGCCTTGATCAGGAGTTGGGTCGGGCCTGGGGTCGGCGTGTCTTCGGTGCCGGCGATGATGTCGTCGAGCAAGCCGGCGCCGGGCAAGCGATAAGTACGCATGACTTCACCATGCGGCGACGCGCGCGATGATCCAATTCCCTACAGGGAATGGACCGCCGGCGCTGCGATGCCGAAGACTCCCTTTGTGAGCACCGCGATCTCCCAGATCTCATCAACGCTGCCCTCCCCAGCGTTCGGCACCGAGCTGCGCCGCTGGCGAACGCTGCGCCGCGTGAGCCAGCTGGAGCTGGCCAACCGCGCCGGCACCACGCAGCGCCACCTGAGCTTCATGGAGCAGGGCCGTTCGCACCCGGGGCGCCCGATAGTGCTGCGGCTGGCCGAGTCACTACGGCTCACACTGCGCGAACGCAACGCCCTGCTGTTCTCAGCCGGCTACGCCCCGGCATACGAAGAGACCAGCTACGACGCGCCGGCGATGTCTCCGGTGCGCGAGGCGTTGGAGCGGGTCATCGAAGGCCACCTGCCGTATCCAGCACTGGTGCTCCGACGGCCGGGGCGCGTGATCGCGGCCAACCGGGCCTTCTCGATCTTCCTGGAAGGCTGCTCTCCGGAACTACTCGCCCCGCCGATCAACCTCCTGCGCATCATGCTCCACCCCGACGGCGTCGCACCGCGCGTCGCCAACCTCGCGCAGTGGGGACGCCACGTGATCGACAATCTGCGGCTGCTGGCGATGCAGAGTCCTGCCCAAGGCTTGGACGCGCTGGTGGAGGAGCTGGCCGGCTACGTTCCAGAGGCCCCGGTGGACCAGACCCACCTCGGCTTCGCCGTGCCAATGCGCCTAACCGTGCGTGAAGGCGAACTGCGACTGATGACGGCGCTGACAGCCTTCGCCACAGCCGTAGACGTCACGGTCGCGGAGTCGGTGCTCGAATCGTTCCTCCCCGCGGACGCCGAGAGCGCCGAGATCCTGGCGGAACGAGACCGGCTGGCACAGGAGCGCGGCGAGCCGCGATTGCTCGCCGGGCTCTAGCCACTCGCCAGGATCTAGCCGGACTGTAGCCAGGCAGCCAGGCAACCAGACAGCCAAGCTCCCAGACGCAGCCCATCGAAAACCCCAAAATCCCCCGTCCGGCCGCTCACCGTTCGGGTCACCACGCATGCCGTCGGCGCCCGGCACGACCACGATGGCAGAGGCGACCGCCGCCCCGCCCTGGCACGTGAGAATGCGAGCGACCGATGCAAGGCTTCTCCCGGGAACCCGGCACCACTGGGCCGATCACGATCACCCTGCCCAAGGCCGGTGAGCGGCGGGTCTGGGGCTGGGCGCTCATCATCGCGGTCGGCGGCTTCCTGTTCGGCTTCGACACCGGCGTGGTGTCCGGCGCGCTGCTGTACATCGCCAAGGACTTCCACCTGTCGAACTCCGAGAAGAGCAGCGTGGTCAGCGTCCTGCTGATCGGCGCGATGATCGGCGCGCTGGTGGCCGGCCGGATCTCGGACTCGCTGGGCCGCAAGAAGGCGGTGACGGTCTTCGGTCTGGTGTTCGGCCTGGGTACGCTGATCGCCGTCGTGTCGCAGAACTACGGGACGCTGCTGGCCGCGCGGTTCATCCTCGGCCTGGCCGTCGGCGGCGCCTCGGCGCAGGTCCCGGTCTACCTCGGCGAGATCTCCCCGGCGAACATCCGCGGCCGCATCCTGTCGCTGAACCAGCTGCTGATCACCGTCGGCATCCTCTGCTCGTACCTGATCGACCTGGCGTTCTCCAGCAGCGGGAACTGGCGCGCGATGTTCGCCTTCGGCGCGATCCCGGCGCTGGTCCTGAGCCTGGGCGTGTGGTTCGTGGTGCCGGAGTCGCCGACCTGGCTGTACACGCGGGGCCGCGTCGAGAAGCTCCGCCAGAACCTGCTGAAGGTGACCGACGCCGCGCAGGCCGACGAGATCATCGAGGTCTACGGGCAGCGCACCGCACAGGCCGCGCGGCAGGAGGCGGCACGCAGTACGCACGAGAAGGGCTGGCGGATCCTGCTCACTCCGTCCGTGCGCCCGGCGATGGTCGTGGGCCTGACGATGGCCGCGCTGCAGCAGTTCGGCGGCATCAACACGATCATCTACTACGCCCCGACGATCATCGAGCAGACCGGCCGCAGCGCCAGCAACTCGATCATCTACTCGGTCTACATCGGCATCATCAACTTCGTGATGACCATCGTCGCCATCAACACCATCGACCGCCTCGGCCGGCGCCAGCTGCTGCTGCTCTCGCTGGCCGGGATGGCCGGCTTCGTGGCGCTGCTGGGCTTCAGCTTCATCTGGAGCTGGAACTCCAACCTGACGCTGCTGTTCATGGTCGCCTACATCGCGGCCTTCGCCAGCGGCCTGGGCCCGGTGTTCTGGGTCCTGGTCGGCGAGATCTTCCCGACCCGGGCCAAGGCCGACGGTTCCAGCGCGGCGACCACGGTGAACTGGCTGTCGAACTTCATCGTCAGCCAGTCCTTCCTGACCGTGGCCAACGGGATCGGCCAGGGCCAGACCTTCCTGATCTTCGCCGGGGTATGTGTCGTCGGCCTGATGTTCGTCGGCCGCTACGTGCCGGAGACGAAGAACCGCGACACGAACGAGGTGCAGCAAGCGCTGTTCAAGCGGTTCGGCATGCAGCCGGTGCCGGAGGCCGGGACCGGGACCTCCGCAGCCTCGTACGACGCCGGGCGCACCGACGCCGGCTCGGCGGTCGATCGCGCTGATCGCCGTCGGCATCGCCGGTGAACCGCAGCCTCCTGCGCCGGCGGCAGAGTGGTTGGTCTACCGCCGGCCAGCGGCCGATCCGCTTCCGCTGCCGCGCTGCTACTTCTTCTTCGCCGCACCCTTCGCCGCAGGCTTCGGCTTAGGCGCAGGCGCCCCGTCCTCAACCTGCGGTTCTTCGAGCAGCTCCTCGGCCGGATCGTGCCAGCCGTCCGCCCCAGGCAGCTTCGCCGCCGCCTCCGGCCCCCAGCTGCCAGACTTGTAGACGGTCGGCTTCGTCGGCTCCAGGATGTCACCGACGATCCGCCAGCTCTCCTCGATGGCCGGGAAGAACGCGAACCCGCTGGAGTCGCCGACGATCGCCGCGAAAAGGATGTTCTCGTAAGGCTTGGCCTGCCCGCCGAGAACCTTCTCGAAGTCGATGCCCATCGGGAACGCCACCGGCAGCTGGCCGCGCTCGCCCCGGCGGGCCATCAGCTCGAAGGCGATCCCGGCGCCGGGCTCCAGGCGGATCCGGATCAGGTTCGGCGGGACGTCGGCGGCCAACCCCCGGAACAGCTCGGACGGCGGCCGCCGCAGCTGCACGCACACCTCGGTCGCGGTGACCGCCAGGTCCTTGCCGCTGCGGATGTAGAACGGGACGCCGGCCCAGCGCCAGTTGTCGATCCACAGCCGCAGCGCGATGTATGTCTCGGTGTGCGAGCCCTTCTTCACGCCCTGCACGTCGAGGTACCCCTCGTACTGCCCGCGCACGACGTCCGCCGGGTCGACGGTGCGCACCGAGTGCAGCAAGCGCCACTTCTCCAGCGACTGCGCCTGCGCGTCGCCGACCGTCGGCGCGTCCATCGCCAGCAGCGTCATGACCTGGAACAGGTGGTTCTGGACGACGTCGCGCAGGCAGCCGACGGCGTCGTAGAACGAGCCGCGGTCGGCGACGTCGAAGTCCTCCGCGAGGGTGATCTGCACGTTGTCGATGGAGGAGCGGTCCCACACCGGGGCCAGCAGGGTGTTGGCGAAGCGGAAGGTGCCCAGGCCCTCGACCGACTCGTCCCCCAGGAAGTGATCGACGCGCAGCAGGTGGTCGCGGTCGAAGTACTGCTCCAGCACGGCCTCCAACTCCCGGGCCGAGGCGAGGTCGTGGCCGAAGGGCTTCTCCACGATCAGCCGCGCGTTCTTGTTCAGCCCGGCCTCGGCCAGCCCGGCGGCGACCTTGTCGAACAGCGAGGGCGGGATGGCCAGGTAGTGCGCGGCGAACCCCTTCCCGGCGATCGCCTTGCCGACCTTCGCGTAGATCGCCGGATCGGCGAAGTCGCCGGTGACGATGCTCAGGCCCGCGGCGAACTTCTTGAACACCTTCTCGTCGATGGTGTAGCCGGCGTCGATCACCGACTGCCGCGCATGCGCGCGCAGCGCCTCGTCGTCGAAGTCCGAGTAGGCCACGCCGACCACCGGCACCTTGAGCATGCCGCGCTCGGTGAGCCGGTACAGCGCCGGCAGCAGCATCTTCTTGGCCAGGTCGCCGGTGATGCCGTAGAGGACCAGGACGTCGGCGCCCTCCAGATCGTGGTTGTGGGTCGAGGTCACGCTGGCGGACAGCGGCATGAGCGGGCTCCCTTGCTGGTGGTGTCGGCGGAACCGGGAGACGGATGGCGGGTCGGGCAGACGGTAAGTCATGCAGACGGCGGGTCAGCCGGCCGCGATCCCCCACGAGCCGCGGTACTCGGCGCCCGGTTCCAGGCGGATGAGGTCCACGCCGCTGGCGAAGGCGTTCGGCGGGCCGGTCATCGGCTCGCAGCCCAGGCCGCGGCGGCGGCTGTCGGCAGGGACGTTGTCCGCGGTGTAAATCTCCAGCCACGGCTGCGCCTTGTCCAGCCAGAAGGAGACGCTGCGCCGGCTGCCGGTCAGCCGGACCCGGGCCAGGCCGTCGGTGCCGCGGTCCAGGCCGGTGAAGGCGATGTCGATCATCTGGTCGCCGAGCACCCGGCCGGCGCGCAGGTCGTACTCACCGCCCGCGACGTCCTTCGGCCCGCCGGTCGGGATCATCCGGTCGTCCACCGGCTGGTAGAAGCCGCCCGGGAGCTGGACGGTGCAGGTGTCGAGCGGCTCGCCGACGGTGAGGTAGGGGTGCGTGCCGTGGGCGTAGGGCAGCGACCGGGTGCCGGGGTTGGTCGCGACGAGCATGACCGTGAGGCCGGTGGCAGCGTCCAGACGGTACTCCGCCTCGACGTCGAGGCGGAACGGGTAGCCGGTCGAGCCGTGCAGCGCGCAGGCGAGGCGGACGGCATCCGGACGCTGCTCCACCGGAGACCAGGCGGCCCAGCGCATGAGTCCGTGGATCGCGTTGTCCAGTTCCGGCTCGGACAGGTCCAGCTGGTAGTCATGGCCGTCGAAGGTGTAGCGGCCCCGGTCCACGCGGTTCGGCCAGGGGATCAGGAGCTGCCCGAACGCCGCCGGCGCTGGTTCGTCGGCGGCGTAGGTGAGGACGAGGGGATCGCCGTCGTGGGTCAGCTCTCTGAGCCCCGCGCCCTCTCCCGTGATCACCGCGCGGTAGGGGCCGGCGGTGATCTCGTACTGCTCACCGGTCAGGAAGTCGGGCATGGCTCCTTGGTAACCGGGGTGCGGCGGCGGCGCGCCCCCAGGCGGCGGAGGCTGCCGCCATCCGGTGAACGCGCCTCGGCGAACGCCGGCCGCTCAGCTCCAGCAGCCGGTGGCGGCCGCCGCGACGACGAAGTCCTCGAAGCGGCGCGGAGCCCGGCCGAGCGCGCGTTCGACACCGTCGGCCAGGCCTGCGACGGCACCGTCGCGGCCCATCATCACCAAGCGCGTCATGCGCTCGGCCGCGTTCTGCGGGACCCCGGCGGACAACTGCTGCTCCAGGTACTCCTCAGGGGTGATGTCGAGGTACTGGAGCGGATTCCCCGAGGCCTTGGCGATCAGCTCGGCGGCCTCGCCGAAGCCGATCGCCCGCGGACCGGTGAGGTCGTAGGCCTGACCGGCGTGGCCGTCCTCGGTGAGCGCGGCCGCGGCCACGTCGGCGATGTCCTCGGCGTCGAGGAAGGGCAGCCGCCCCTCGCCGCCGGGCAGCGCGAGCGTTCCGCTGCGGACCGCCGGAAGCCAGAAGTCCTCGCTGAAGTTCTGCGCGAACCAGCCCGGCCGCAGGACAGTCCATTCCAGGCCCGAGTCGACGACGGTCTGCTCGGTGCTGTGGAGCCCGTGCTGCTCGTTGCTGCTGCCTTGCGCGGTGAGCAGGACCAGGCGCTGGACGCCCCCCGCCACCGCGGCCTCGACCAGGGCCGCCATCCGCGGCGTGGTCTGGCGGCCGGCGTCGGGGCTGGGTTCGAAGAGGTAGGCGGCCGAGACGTCGGCCACGGCCGCGGCGTGGGTGGCTGGGTCGTCGAGGTCGAGCCGGACGTCGCCGCCGGTGCGGCCGGCGGTCCGGACCGAGTGGCCGGCGGCGGTGAGGCGGGACGCGATGCGGCGGCCGGTCTTGCCGGTACCGCCGAGGATCAGGAAGTTCTTCACCTCTTCAGGTAATCGTGATCGGCGTGGACTCTCCATGGGAGAACGTCGCCAAAGCCTTTGTGATCGTCTAGCCTGGGCCTGTGGACACGCTCAGCGATCTACTCCGCCGCGCCGGAGCCGCGGACGCGCAGGTACGGCAGCTGGTCCAACGGCCTCCGTGGTCGATCACCTACGCGCAAGCCCCGGCGCTCACGGTGTTCGCCACCCTCAACGGGCACGCGGCACTGCGGCTGGAGGATGTACCGTCGGTACCTCCGGTGCAGCTCGCCGCAGGGGACATCGCGCTGGTCGCGCACAGCACCCGGCACACCATCTCCGACGATCTGGCCACGCCGCCGCAGGTGGTGATCAGCGGCGGCCGCAAGCAGCTGCTCGGCGACCCCGCGCTGCATCCGGAACTGGAGGCGAACCTGGCCCCGCGCACCTGGGGCGACGGCCTGCCCGGCGCGACGACGGTCCTGCGCGGGATCTTCCAGCTGCGCGGCGACGCCGGCCGCCGCCTGCTGGCGATGCTCCCGCCGCTGGGCGTCGTCCCGGCCGGACCGCGCACCGGCGCGGCCCTGGCCCTGCTGGCCGACGAGGCCGCCCGCGACGAGCCCGGCCAGGAAGCCGTCCTGCACCGCTCACTCGACCTGGTGCTGGTCCTGGCGCTGCGCGGGTGGTGCGCCCGCTCCGGCCCGGTCTTCCCTTCCTGGTACTCGGCGCTCGCGGACCCCTCGATCGGCGCCGCGCTGGACCACCTGCACACCGACCCGGCGCGGCGCTGGACGGTCGCCGAGCTCGCGGCCGTCGCCGGCCTGTCCCGCGCCGCGTTCGCCGCGCGCTTCACGCAGCTGGTGGGACAGCCGCCGATGGCCTACCTGACCGACTGGCGCATGACGCTGGCCGCCGACCTGCTGCGCGACGAGGACGGGACGACGGTCGCCGCCGCGGCGCAGGCGGTCGGGTACCAGGACGCGTTCGCGTTCAGCGTCGCCTTCAAGCGGGCGAAGGGGATGAGCCCTTCGCAGTGGGGGCGGGAGGAGTTCGCCGGGCAGGTCGGGTGAGTCGGCTGAGTCGGCTGACGGTCGTGCGCTCGACGCCGCGAACGGTCCGGCGACCGACCCGCCGACCCCGAGCTCTTGCTGAACCCTGAGCTCTCGCTGATCAGTGCTGCCCGGACGGGAAGGCCTTCCCGACCTTGGCAGCGGCCACCTGCACATCGTGCTGAACCGCGCTCAACGCCGGTTCCTGCGGCTTCGCGCCCCCGGTACCCGACTCGGACACGGTCAGCACGGTGAGGCTGTTGCCGCGCAGCATGACCGTCATGTAGACGTAGCCCTGGCTGCCGGCGGTCGAGGCCGGCTGGTCGGGCGGGTACATCGCGACGCGGATCGCGTACGCGTCGGCCACGCCGTTGAGGTGGACGTTCGACACCGAGAACTTCGCGGGCTGGTCCGTCCACTGAAAGTGGACCGCGCAGCCGGCGATCCAGCCGCGGTGCTTGGCGAAGTCGTCGGCGGCGACCGCGGTGGACGTGTAGGTCAGCACCGACTCGCTGACCTGCGCGTTGCTCGCACTCGACCAGGTGACGTTCCGCATGGTCGCCCAGGCCTTGTTGACCGGGTAGTTGGGGTCCACGTACTGCGGACGCGCGACCGGGTCGCAGTCGTCCGGGTCGATGATCTGCGCCGCGGAGACCGTCTGGCCGACGCTGTTCGACTTCCAGGACCCGTCCCGGGGCGGAGCCAGGTCCGGGAGGTTCAGCATCGCGGCGTCCGGGACGTTGGTGTGGAGCGGGGTGGTCCCGGTGGTCGGCGTGGCCGAGGCGTCGGTCGAAGCCGAGGTGGTGGGAGTCCCCTGCGGCGTCGAGGTCGCCGGGGTCGCCGGAGCCGTCGCGCTCGTCGAACCGCCGGCGCCGGGCGCCGCGGCGTTGCCGCCCTTCGACACGGACGATGCGCAGGCGCTGATCCCGACGGTCGACACCGCGAGGACGGCCAGGGCGACAGACGCCTTGACGTTCATAGGTTTTCCTCCCCTGGACAAAGTCTTCTCGTTGACAATGACGCTCGGCCGCCGCGCAGGTTGCTCCGGTCGCTATCCCAGCCCGCCGATGACCCGCGCGAGCATCCGCTCGAAGGTCTCGTCGGCTTCCGGAGGCTCCGCGCCGTCCGCCGCCATCGCCTCCGCGAGGTGCGGATACGCCCCCGACCCGACGGCGGCGGCCAGATAGCGCGCGTTCGACGCGACGAACTCGCGCACGTCGTCGGTCCGCCCGAGCGCCTGCTGCTGCGCCACCTCGTAGCCCACGTGGCTGGCCACGAAGCCGCTGACCAGCGCGAAGGCCTCGCTTCGGGCCCGCGGCGACATGCCTGACGGCGCCAGCACGGCCAGCGCGTGGTCCAGCGCCTTCAGGGTGTTCGGGCCGAGCGTGCGGCGGCCGGCGAGCGCCACCGGCAGCCAGGGGTGGCGGGTCATCAGCGTGCGCTGGTCCCGGGCGAAGGCGGTCAGGTCGGCGCGCCAGTCGCCGGTCGGCGCGGGGAGCTGCTGCTCGCCGATCACCGCGTCGATCATCAGCTCCAGCAGCGCGTCCCGCTCGGAGACGTAGGTGTAGAGCGACATCGTGCCGGAGCCGAGGGCGGTCGCCACCCGGCGCATCGTCAGCGCCGAGAGACCTTCGGCGTCGGCCACGCCGACGGCGGTGGCGACCACCGCCTCCCGGGTGTGCGCCGGCGGCCGGCCCCGGTTATGGCGGCGCTCGGACCACAACGTTTCGGGATCCACGCCTTGATTCCCCTGGTTCCTTCGGTTCCTTCGAGCCCTGACCTGGTGATCGTGAAGATCGGTTGCACAGACAATCTTGCCAGCCCTATTCTCGTACATGGTACGAGAACTACGGAAACCAGCCGCCAGGAGGCCCCGCCATGAAGCTCCCGCTCAGCACCCGCATCGCCCGCCGAACCTTGGGCGCCCTGCCCAGGCCGCAGTTCGCCGTGTCATGGGAGCCCGGCCTGTCGGTCCCGATGGCCGACGGCGTGGAGCTCCTGGCCGACCACTACTTCCCGGATCCGGTCGCGGCGCAGGACTTCCCGACGCTGGTCGTGCGCTCGCCGTACGGTCGCGGCTTCCCGTGGGCGGCCCTGTACGGCCTGGCCTTCGCCGAGCAGGGTTTCCACGTCCTGATCCAGAGCGCCCGCGGAACCGCCGGATCGGGCGGCGTCTTCCAGCCCTGGCGCGACGACGGGCCCGACGGCCGCGCGACGATCGCGTGGCTGCGGCGCCAGGCCTGGTTCGACGGTCGGCTCGGCATGGTCGGGCCGAGCGGGATGGCGTACGCGCAGTGGTCGCTCGCCGCGGACCCCCCGCCGGAGTTGAAGGCAATGGTGGTGCACGTCCCGCTCCACAACCCGCACGGCTTCTTCCACCGGAACGGCCTGTTCGCCCTGGAGGACGTGCTGATCGCCACCACGGCCGTGCAGACACAGCAGCTCGGCCTGCGGCGGTTCCTCGGCGCGATGCTGCGATTGGCGCGGGCGATGAAGCGGATCGTGCGGGCCGAATCGCCGGTCGAGGCGTACGCGCAGGTCATGGGTGAGAGTCCGGCCTTCCTGACCGGCGCCGTGGCGCATCCCGACGCCGCCGACGGCTACTGGCAGGGCACGGATCCCCTGGCCGCGGCCAGCGGCTTCGAGGTCCCGACGCTGGTGGTCAGCGGCTGGTCCGACGTGGCCCTGGACCAGGCGCTCCAGCAGTACGCGCGGCTGCCGTCCGGACGTCGATCGCTGCTGGTCGGGCCGTGGACGCACACCGCGACGTTGCAGCGGGGCCTCGAGACGGTCTTCGCCGAATCCCTGGCCTGGCTGCGCGGACACTTGGTCGACCTGGCCCCTCCGAAGGGGCGCGTCCGCGTCGCCGTCAGCGGTGCTGGTGGCCGCGTTGGTGGCGGCGCTGGCGGCGGCGGTAGCAGTGAGTGGCGTGATCTGTCAGCCTGGCCCCCGGCGGCCGTACCGGTGGCCTGGTATCCGCACCCTGACGGCGGACTGTCACGCGAGCCGCCGCAGACCCGGGCTGAAACCGGAACCGTGCGCTACGACCCTTCCGACCCGACTCCATCGCTCGGTGGCAGCGGCCTGGCGCAGAAGGCAGGCGTGCGGGACAACAGGGCCTTGGAACGTCGCGACGACGTCCTGGTGTTCACCAGTCCGCCGCTGACCGAGGCGATCGAGGTCGTCGGTGCGGTGGCCGCCGAAATCCTGGCCGATCCCGGTGGAGCGGCACCTTCGGCGACGCTGTTCGTCCGGCTCTGCGATGTCGACGACCGCGGCCGGTCCCGGAACGTCTGCGACGGCGTCGCCCGCGTGACGAGCACCGATCCGGGAGCACCGCCGACCGCCGTCACCATACCGATGTCCTCGACAGCCCACTGCATCCTGCCCGGCCATCGAATACGCGTCCAGATCAGCGGCGGCGCCCACCCGCGCTTCGCCGCCGGACGCGAGGCGTTCCACGTCGCGATCCGCCCCGGCTCCGCGATCGTCCTGCCCGTGGCCTGACCTCACTGCCCTGGAGGATCCTCCGGCGGTTCGGGGATGACGAACATCCGCAAGGCCATCATCCGCGCACCCTCCGGCGCCTCCCGGGGGTCGGCGTGCCCGTACTTCCACTGCAGTTCTTTGTACTCGCGCAGGAATCCCGACAGTTCTTCCTTGGTCATCCAGAACCCGCCGCGGAAGATCTGCGCCGGTCCCTCCGGGCCCTCGTACTGCGTGAGCACGCGGTAGTACAGGTCGATGTCGTGCGTCGCCTGCTCCCGGGCCCGGTCCGCGAGCGCGGCGAACTCGGCGGGGTCCATCGTCGAGGGGTCCGGCGCCTCCAGCTGGATCGGCAGCGCGCGCCACCAGCGCTCGCGGCCGGTCGAGCGCTCCGGGATCTCCTCGACGAACCGCAGCTCGGCCAGCTTGCGCAGGTGGTAGCTGGTGGTGCCGGTGCTCTCGCCGAGGGCCTTGGCCAGGCTAGTGGAGTTGGCCTCGCGATGCTGCTGCAGGTAAGCGAGCATCCGGCGGCGCAGCGGGTTGGCCAGCACACGGAAGATGGTGGACCGGTCGCCGGCGGCGGTGCCGATCGGCTCGGGAGGCGTTGAGGGCACGGCGTCACCCTACCTCGCACACCCCGAGCTGCCGAGAGTTCTGCAAAGATGTTTGCAGAGATGCTTTGCAAGCTATCTCTGCACTCTCTAGGCTGGACCACGGCCGCAGGGCGAGCAGCGCCGTCGCGGACTCGTCACCGATGGGTGTGGGTGCCATGCGCAGCACAGGTGGAACGAATCCAGGCCGGGTCGGCGTGTCAGGGTGCAGCTACCTGAACGACCACCACGTCGAGAACGACGCCACGATCACCCAGAAGGTCCAGTCCCTACGAATCGACAACCCCGCGGGGCAGATCATGATCCACGCCGGGGACACCGGTGGCGGCGTCGTGGTGCACCGCGACATCGACTACCACATCGACCAGCCGCCGACCCCGGGCCAGACCGTCACCGGCGGCGTCCTGGACCTGACCTCGGGGTGCGGCGACAGCTGCGGGATCGCCTACGACGTGACCGTGCCGGCCTCGGTCGCCGTAACCGTCGTCGACCACGCCGGCGAGGTGAGCGTGGCGGTGCCGAACGGGGCCCACGCGGTTGACGCGTCGAGCAAGGCCGGTGCGCGGACCGTGGACGTCCCCTACGATCCCGCCGCGAGCCACCACGTGAAGGTGTCGTCCGACGCCGGCGCGGTCTCAGTGACCTCGGCCTGAGATCGAACCGGGTGCCGAGCCGGCTACCGGACGCCAAGCACCGGACGGGGCAGAACCCTCACAGCCCGGCGAGGGCGGTCCGGACGCCGGCCTCCACGGCCGCCTTGTCCCCGAGACCGCCGGCCACGGCGATCCCGTCCCGCACCAGCAGGAGCAGATCGGCCTTCAGGTCCACGTCGGAGCGGCCGGCGGCGACGAGGATGTCGCGCATCAGGCTGCGGTACCAGGCGCGGTAGTCGTCGACGAGGTGGCGGACCGGGTGGTCGGGATCGGCGAACTCCGCCGCCGCGTTGAGGAACGGACAGCCCCGGAACCCGGGCCCGACGCTGACCTCGGCCAGCTTGGCGAGGATGGTCTCGATGCGCTCCACGCCGACGCCCGGGACCCCGGCGAACAGCTCGCGCTGGCGCTCGTACTCGGTGGCCAGATAGGCCACGACCAGCTCTTCCTTGGACTTGAAGTGGTGGTAGAAGGTCGCCTTCGCCACTCCGGCGTCGGCGATCACCCGATCGACCCCCACGGTGTGGATGCCCTCCAGATAGAAGAGCAGCGTGGCGGTTTCGAGAACTCGGGTACGGGCTGACCTCACATACTTGACGGTACCAGACAGATCTGTCTACTGTAAGCAGCGAACCAGACAGACAGATCTGTCTAGTCCAAGCCCTTCCCGCACCTTGGAGGCCCGCTCATGAAGCCCGTCTACACCGCCGTCGCCACCTCCGTCGGCCGCGAAGGCCGCTCCTTCACCGACGACGGCAAGCTCGACCTGAACATGGCCTTCCCGGAGTCGCTGGGCGGCAACGGCCAGGGCACCAACCCCGAGCAGCTGTTCGCCGCGGGTTACTCGGCGTGCTTCGCCAGCGCGATGCAGCTGGTCGCCAAGCAGCAGGGCGTGGACGTCTCCGACGCCTCGGTGACCGCCGAGGTCACGCTGAACAGCCTGGACGGCGGCGCCTTCGGCCTGTCGGTGGTGCTGCGCGCCGAGCTTCCCGAGGAGCTGCACGGCGAGAAGGGCAAGGCCCTGCTGGAGGCCACGCACCAGGTCTGCCCGTACTCCAACGCGACCCGCGGCAACATCCCGGTCGAGATCGTCGTCGAGTAGTCGAGTAGTCGAGCAGCAGCTGCTCGGCAGCAGCGGCAGCAGCACTAGAAGCAGTGGAAGTAGTGGCGGCAGCTGCCTCCGGGGCGCCGGCTGACAGCAGCGGCGCCCGCACTACTTCTTGGCGCCGCCCTTGAAGGGTTCCTCGCCGGGCTTGTCGGCGCGGAACCGCAGGGCGGACCAGACCTCGTCGATCGCCACCTGTCCGTTGGGCCGCATGCCGAACTCCACGACGATCGGCCACAGGCTGTCGCGATTGATGTCGGTCCGGTTGGCCTTCGGGTAGGCGATCCAGACCACCGGCGGCTTGACGATGTCGGCCTGGTTCACGGTCAACAACGCCCGCGCCGAGTCGGCGTCGTCGGCATACAGGACCGCGACGTCGGCCGCCGCCAGGTCCTCGATCCGCTCCGCACCGTCCGGCAGCTGACCGACCTCGGCGAACCGCTCCGGATGCGAGGTCCAGACCGAGCGGCCCGGCTTGATGGCGAGCTTCTCGGCGACGGTCTTGTCGGCCATGGCGGTCCTCCAGCGGTTCGTGGTTCTGGTTCTAGCTCGTGGTTCTGGTTCTGGTTCTGGTTCTGGCTCTGGCTCTGGCTCTGGCTCTGGCTCGTGGTTCTGGCTCTGGCTCTGGCTCTGGCTCTGGCTCTGGCTCTGGCTCTGGCTCGTGGTTCTGGTTTGTCGGTCGTGGATCGCGAGGCGTTTCCCGCCCCAGCACAACAGACGAAACCGCCTCGCGAAACTCATCGGCGCCGGTCCCCCGTTCCCGGGGGCCGGCGCCGATGCGCGCTCAGGCGTCCAACAGACGGCTGGTGACCTCAGACCATCAAGTCCTGCTCGCGCAGAACCAGGACGTCGAGCTCGTCTTCGAGCTCCTCGGCGAGCGTGGACTCGACCGCGGTGCGGCGGCTGCGGAACAGTCCGCCGGCCAGGATCAGCAGGCCGCCGACCGTGGCCACGGCCACGAACACCAGGACCGGCCGGTAGCTGGCGAGCACCTGCGCGTTGCTCTGGGCGGCGTTGCCGCCGTTGGCGGCGATGATCGCGGTCGAGGCGGCCAGCACCACGGTGATGCCGACCTGCAGCGCCGTGTTCAGCAGCCCGGAGACCAGGCCCTGCTCCTCGTCGGCGATGCCGGAGGCGGCCTGCACGTTGATCGCCGGGAAGGCCAGGCCGAAGCCCAGGCCCAGCAGCACGATCGAGGGCAGGATCACCCACCAGCTCGGGGTCGACCCGATGCGCAGGAACTGCAGGTAGCCCAGCGACAGGGCGGCGAAGCCGGCGACGCCGACCCGGGCCGTGCCGTACTTGTTAAGAACGTCGGCGATCTTGAAGCTGGCGACCAGGACGATCAGGCCGGCCGGCAGGAACGCCAGGGCGGTGTGCAGCGCGCTCCACTTGGACAGCGTCTGCAGGTACTGCGTCACGACGAACTGGAACGAGGCGTAGCCGCCGAACATCAGGCCGCCGCCGATCAGGGCCCGGATCAGCGACGGGGAGCGCAGCACGCCGAGCCGCACCAGCGGGTTGGCGACCCGCAGTTCGGTGACGACGAACCCGGCCGCCAGCGCGGCCGCCGCGACGAACGTGCCGATGGTGACCGGCGCCAGCCAGCCGATCTGCGGGGCCCGGACGATGCCGAAGACCAGCAGCAGCACCGAGCCGGTGCTGGTCACCGCGCCCAGGATGTCGTACCCGCCGCGGTCCTCCTTGGCGACCGGCTGGTCGCGGTGGATCAGCTTCGCGCCGATCACCAGGATCAGCGCCGCCACCGGCGCCGGGACCAGCAGCGTCCAGCGCCAGCCGGCCTCGGTGAGCAGGCCGGAGAGCACCAGGCCGAGCGAGAACCCGGCGGCGCCGCAGGTGGTGTAGATGCTCAGGGCCCGGTTGCGGTCCGGCCCCTCGGCGAAGGTGGTGGTGATGATGGACAGGCCCGCCGGGGCGGTGAACGCCGCGCTGATCCCCTTCACGAACCGGGTCGCGATCAGCAGGCTGCCGTCGTCGACCAGGCCGGACAGCAGCGAGGCCACGGCGAAGACCGCGAGCGCGGTCAGGAACACCCGGCGCCGGCCGAGCAGGTCCGCCGCGCGTCCGCCGAGCAGCAGGAAACCGCCGTAGCCGAGGACGTAACCGCTCACGACCCACTGCAACGACGAGGTGGACAGGTGCAGGGACTCACGGATCGACGGCAGCGCGACGCCGACCATCGAGGTGTCGAGGGCGTCGAGGAACAGGGCACCGCACAGAACTATGAGGGCGCCCCACAAACGAAGTGGCCAACGTCCCGACGAGGCGGACTCGCCGGGACGCAGAGTTGTCGAGGTGTCGCTGTGGCTCATGCCGGGAAGATTACATGCACATGCACTTAGTGTGCAAGCAACTTATGCAGGAGCACTTTATGTGAAGGAACCTTGTGCGGGAGAACCTTGTGCGCTCGCACGTGTTATCATGGCGCCATGGAGACCGAGTCCCTCCTTGAGCGAAGCCTCGTCGAACAGTGGCGAGAGCTCGTCGCGCGCAAAACCCGCGTGTGGAACGCCTTGGAGCTGGAGCTCGACCGGCAGCACGGGCTGTCGGCCAGCGAGTTCGAGGTGCTGGACACGCTGTCGGAGTACGACTGCGCCGAACCGCCCCGGGTGCAGGAGCTGGCCGCACACGTCCCGATCACACAGAGCGCGCTGTCGCGGATGATCGGCCGTCTGGAGACCCAGAACCTGGTCACGCGGACCCTGTGCAGCTCCGACCGGCGCGGCGTCTTCGTGGTGCTGACCGACGAGGGCATGCAGCGGCTGGCCGAGGCCCGACCCACGCACCGCGCGGTGCTGGCCGCCGAGCTGACCGCGACCGCCACCGCGAGCACGGCCGAGGCGCCGATCCCGGTTGTGCTGTAAGTCGCGCTGTAAGCCGTGCGGTAACCGGAACCCCGACCCCGAGCGGCCTCCGCGCCGCTCGGACCACCGGCGTAGATTCGGTCCATGCCCGCCGAAGCCGTAGTCCGCACCCCCGCCCTGGACCGCCCCGACCTGCTCGCGGTGCCGGTCGCGACCGCGCTGCGCGCGCTGCCGGCCCTCGCCCCGCTGGTCGAGGTGGCGCCGATCGACCCCGAGCTGGCCGACACCGAGGCGTTCTGCGCCGCGTACGGAGTGCTGCCCGAGGAGTCCGCGAACTGCGTGATCGTCGCAGCCCGCCGCGGCGAGCAGACCTCTTATGCCGCCTGCATGGTCCTGGCGACCACGAAGGCTGATGTCAACTCCCTGGTCCGCAAGCACCTCGGGGCGCGCAAGGCGTCCTTCGCCCCGATGGACACGGCCGTCGAGCTCAGCGGCATGGAGTACGGCGGCATCACGCCGATCGGCCTGCCCGCGGACTGGCCGATCCTGGTCGACGCGGCGGTGGCCGCGGCCCCGGTCGCGTGCATCGGCTCCGGGATCCGCGGATCGAAGCTGTGGCTGCCGGGTACCGCGATCGCCGGCCTGCCCGGCGCGCAGGTGCTCGAAGGGCTCGGCGTCGCACGCTGAAAGTCGTGCGCTGACGAGTCGCGCGCTGAAAATCAGACGGGTTCCGGACCGCCCCACGGTCCAGAACCCGTCTAACCACTACGACGCCGCGAGTACGACAAAGCGTTGCTGTCGAAAACCAACTTTCAGTTGTGCCGGCCGGTGATCGCGCCGACCGCCCACAACACCAGCGCCGCTCCGGAGAACGCGGCCCCGGTGAGGGCGACCGCGGTCCAGCCGCCGGCCGCGAACGCCGCGCCGGAAACCGCCGAACCGGCGACCCCGCCGAGGAACACCGCGGTCATGTAGGCGGTGGTGATCCGGCTCCGCGCCTCCGGACGCAGCCGCAGCGCGACAGCGAGGTTGGTGACGTGCGCGCCCTGGACCCCGAGGTCCAGCACCACGACGCCGGCCACCAGCGCGATCAGCCAGTGCCCGCCGTGCACGCCGAGCAGCAGCCAGGCGCCGAGCATCGTCGCGAACATCAGGCCGCTGACCAGGCCGTCCCGCCCGGAATCGGTGGCCCGGCCGGTCGCCTTCGCTGCCGCGGCACCGGCCGCCCCGGCCAGGCCGAGCAGGCCGATCGCCGCCTCGCCGAAGGAGTACGGCGGCCGCGCCAGCTGGAACGCGACCGACGTCCACAGCACCGAGAACGCCCCGAAGCCGAGGAAGCCGAACGCCATCCGCTGCCGCAGCACCGCCTCCTCGCGCACCAGCCGGACCACGCTGGCCAGCAGCGCGCCGTAGCCGAGGTGCTGGGACGGCGCGAGGTCGGGGAGCACCCGGTGCAGCACCACGGCCAGGCCCAGCGTCAGCACGGCGGCCGCCGCATAGACGGCGCGCCAGCCGGCGAGCTGCGCGAGCAGGCCGCCGGCGGTCCTCGACAGCAGGACCCCCATCAGCACGCCGCTCATCACCGACCCCGTCACCGCTCCGCGCTGCCGCGGCTCGGCCAGCGTCGCGGCGAACGGGACCAGCACCGGCCCGGCCACCGCCGCCGTGGACAGCACCGCCGCCGAGACCACCAGGACGGCGAACCCCGGCGCGGTGGCCGAGACGGCGAGCGCCGCCGCCGTCACCGCGAGCAGCCCGACGAGCAGCCGCCGCCGGTTGACGACGTCGGCCAGCGGGACCAGCAGCGCCAGCCCGACCGTGTAGCCGACCTGCCCGACGGTGGCCAGCAGCGAGGCGGTGCCGGGCCCGAGGCCGAAGGACTTCGCGATGGCGGTGAGCAGGGGCTGCGCGTAGTAGAGGTTCGCGACCGCGATCCCGGCCGCGGCGGAGAACAGGAGTGTCGTCTTCTTGGACAGGCCCGCGTCCGGGCCCAGGGGCCGGCGCGCCCGGGCCGGGCCCGACGCGGCGTCCGCCTTCGTCTGTTCGAGCCCTGTTGTCGTCATGCGATGAAAGTACGACGGCTTGGCGAGACGATGAATGGCTAAGAATCTTGATTCACTGTCTTATCGTCTCGCCGAACGGCGGCTACCGTGGCGTCATGGACATTCTCAGCGACGCCCTCGACGCGTTGCGCACCGGCCGTCCCTCGGTGGTGCGCACCGAGGCCCGCGCGCCGTGGGCCGTCCGCTTCCAGCCGGTCGCCGGGGCCGGGTTCCACGTGGTCGCGGAGGGCGGCTGCCATCTGGTGCCACCGGACGGCGAACCGCTGGCGCTCGGCGCCGGCGACATCATCTTCCTGCGGCGCGGCAGCGGCCACACCCTCTGCGACACGCCCGGCACCCCGGCGATCGACTTCGTGCCGGACAAGGTCGGCGCGGGCTCGCCGATCGGCCGCTTCACCGTGCCCGGCGACGGCGCCGCCGCGGTGCTGGTGTGCGGCGCGTACCCGCTGGACGTCGAGCGCCGGCATCCGGTCCTCGGCGACCTGCCGGACGTGATCCACCTGCTCGCCCGCCCCGGCCGGCATCCCGCGCTGCGCTCGGCGGTCGAGCAGCTCTGCGCGGAGATCCAGGCGCCGCAGCCCGGTTCGGACACGGTCGTCGCGACGCTGGTCGACCTGCTTCTCCTCTATATCCTGCGGTCCTGGTATGCCGAGCAGCCGGACCAGCGCGCCCGCGGCTGGGCCGCCGCCCTCGACGACCCGGTAGTCGCCCCGGCCCTCCAGGCCATCCACGACGACCCCGGCCATCCCTGGACCGTAGAGTCGTTGGGCGAGCGCGCGGGGCTGTCGCGCGCCGCGTTCGCCCGCCGCTTCGCGACCGTCGTGGGCGAGCCGCCGCTGGCCTACCTCACCGACTGGCGCATGGTCACGGCGGCCCGGATGCTGCGGCAGTCGGGCGATCCGCTGGCGGCGATCGCCGAGCGCAACGGCTACACGTCGGAGTTCGCGTTCGCAAAGGCTTTTAAGCGGCGGTTCGGCATGCCGCCCGGTGCCTATCGCAAAGAGCTGCGGCAGGCCGCGGCCCCGGGCGCGAGTCAGTGATCTGAGGCGTTCGCCACACTGCGGATATGCCGAGGAATGTTGCGGCAGAGGAGCCTGTTTCTCCACCATGGACGGGCCGGGATTCAACAACCGGCCCAATAGACCGGACCCACCACCGTGGGGACCGGTCCGCCGACCGCCGGGCCGGCCGACCCCGCCATCATCGGGGCCGGTCGGCCCGGTGTCGTGGGAGCCGCAGAAGCTCGATCACGACGAAGCTGATGATCAGCACCACGAAGAACAGGCCGATCGTCGCCAGGCTCCCGACCCGCGACGGCGGGAACAGGATCTGGCGCACCACGTTCAGGCCGCCGACCACGAGCACGTAGAGCCACCAGGGTCCCCGTCGAGTCCATCCGCCGTCCATGGCTGCCTCCCGTTTTTTAGCACAGCGGTATCAAAAACAATCTAACACACGTGTGTGAGAATGGCGCCGTGCCGAAAGTCGTCGACCACGAGCTCCGCCGCGCCGAGCTCAGCGAGGCCCTGTGGCGGGTCGCGCTGCGGGACGGCTTCGACGCGGTGACGGTGCGCTCGGTCGCGCAGGAGGCCGGCTGGTCGGCCGGGGCGCTGCGGCACTACTTCCCGGACAAGGCGGAGATGGTCCTGTTCGCCGTGGACCTGATCGTCGGCATGGCGCAGGACCGGGTCCGCGAGCTGCACGAGGGCGGCGGCAAGGTGCCTACGCCGGAGGTGCTGCAGGAGCACCTGGAGCAGCTGCTGCCGCTGGACCCGCCGCGGCGGGCGGAATCCGAGGTCTGGTTCGCCCTGGTCACGCTGGCCCGGTCCGACCTCCGCCTGGCCCGGCGGCGGCAGGAGATCGACGACGCGATCAGGGGCTCGGTGGACAGCGTCGTGATGGTGCTGGACCGGATCGGGCGGCTCGGGCCCGGCCGGGATCAGGCCCTGGAGTCCCGGCGGCTGCACGCGCTGCTGGACGGACTGGTGATCCAGCTGACGGCCGATCCGCCCCGGCTGACGGTGGACGAGGCCCGGACGGTCATGGCCGGGCACCTGGCGGACCTGGCCCGGTAGCTCACCAGTTGAGCAGCTCCGCCAGCCCGCCGAGGAACTCGAAGAACGACCGGATGGTCTTGTTCAGCCCGATCCAGTACTGGCCGGTCCACAGCGGCGGGAACTTGGGGTACAGCGGCTGGAACAGGCGGAACTTCGACCGGCCCGATGCCAGGACCTTCACTCCCGAGTACCAGATGAGGCCGAGGCCGCAGAACACCAAGTGCAGGACCAGCGCGACCGGGGTCAGGACCCAGCAGAGGGTCCAGTAGAGGCCGTACAACACGAATGCGACGGCTATGAGGGGGCTGAAGAGGATGACGAGGAAGTACCACCAGAAGCCGTGCTTCTTCTTCGGCTTCGGCCCTGCCGGGGCTTGGCTCTGGTCCGGACCCTGCGGCGGCTGGCCGGGGAACTGCTGCCCTGGGTACTGCTGGCCCGAGAATTGTTGTCCCGGGTACTGCTGCCCCTGATACGGCTGACCGGCAGGCTGGCCGCCGGGCTGCTGGCCGGGATACTGCTGCGGCGGGACCTGGGGATACTGCTGCTGCGGATACGGCTGCGGCGCCCCGTACTGCTGCGGCGGGTACGGCTGCTGCGGGTATGGGTTCGCATAGGGCTGCTGCGGCTGCTGCTGGTTCGGCTGACCGTAGTACGGCTGACCGCTATTAGGCTGCTCGGTCATCGGTTCCCTCCCCGTACGTCTGACAAGCAGCTGACAGAGTACCGTCAGCTCCTCTTATTTCCACGGGGCGTTCAACTGTCCAACAGCGTTCAACCGGCGGTGCCGGCGACCCTCGGCCGCCGACGCCGCGTCGGATCCGGCCTGCTACTGCTTCTGCTGCAGCGGCTTCGCCAGATCGGTGTCCATCTGCCGGAAGTTCTCCGCCGAGTTCTTCAGCATGTCGGACAAGGCCTTCAGCGATCCGTCGATCTCCGACCGGCCGTCCTTCCATCCCGACGCGAACGAGTGCAGCGCGTTTTCGACCTCCGCCGCGCCCATCTGTCCGTCGTACTGGTGCATCCAGTCGCGCGCGGCGTTCATCCGTGTCCTGATGGACTCCAACTGGCCGCCGAAGGTGTCCAGCGCGTCGACGTCAACGGCAAGATCCGGCATTGCACGTCCCCCTCGTGTTCAACCCACCACGTCGATGACGAGTGTATAAGCCGACTTCACCGCGCGATACGGTGCGCGGCGGCCAGCAGGGCTTCGTGCGCCGCCGGAAGACCTCCGGCGACCAGCGCCCCGGCCCGCTTCACCACCCGACCGTCCACAATCACGGTGTCGACGTTACCCGGGTGCGCCGACGAGACGACCGTGCCGACCGGGTCGTGGTGCAGCGGCAGCAGGTTCGGCGCGTCGGCGCGGAGCAGCACCAGGTCGGCCCGCTTGCCGGGACGCAGCGAGCCGATCCGCCCGGCCAGGCCGAGGATCTCGGCCCCGCCGAGGGTCGCGGCCCGCAGCACGTCGGCCGGCGAGGGCCGCGAGCCCTCGCCCAGGTAGCCGGTGACCAGGGCGGCGCGCATCAGCGTGAACATGTCGCCGGCGGTGGCGGTGACCACGTCGACGCCAAGGCCGTAGCCGATCCCCGCGGCCCGGAGCCGTCCGATCATCGGCGCGCCGTGGCCCATCTGCGCTTCGACGGCCGGGGCGATCGCCACCGAGCCGCCCGAGGACGCGATCCGCCGCAGTTCCTCGTCCGGCAGGGAGTTGGCGTGGACGTAGACCGTGCCGGCGGTGAGCAGGCCCTCGCGTTCCAGAGTGGCGATCGGGCGCTCGGCGACCGGTCCGGCGCCGACGTGGACTGCGATCGGCAGCTCCAGCTCCCGCGCCAGTTTCCAGTCCTCGCGCACCGATTCGATCGGCGAGTACGAGGGGCCCATCGGCGACAGCGCCATGGTCAGCAAGCCGCCGTCGTCGGATGGGAAGTAGCGCTCGCGGACGCGGCGGATGTCGGCGAGGTCCCGGGACGTGCTGAAGACCGGGAAGCCGTAGCCGAACACCGCGCGGATGCCCGACGCTTCGAGAGCTGACACGGCCGCGTCGGCGTGGTCCGGAGACCGCATCGCGTGCGCGTAGTCCTGCACCGTGGTGACCCCGGCGTCGAGGCATTCGAGGGCGCCGAAGTAGGCGCTCGCGCGGAGGTCGTCCGGCGTGAACCGCGGTCCGAGCCGACCCGCGACCAGCTCCAGATAGCCGCCGAGGTCAGTCTCGGTGGTCAGCGCCCGCAGCGCGGTCAACCACAGGTGACGGTGAGTGTCGACGAAGCCGGGCAAGACCACGCGGTCCGAGGCGTCTATGACCTCGGCGGCCCCGGCCGGCAGACCGACGCCGACCTCGACGATGCGGCCGTCCTCGATCAGCAGGTCGACGCCGGAGCGCACGGTCGGGACGGCGGAAGCGGGCGGTCCGGACGGAGCGGCGTCGTCGAAGTCGATGAGGCACGCGATACCGGAGACGAGCAGGCGGGAAGCACCCATGAGAAATCCCCTCCAAAGAAAGCTTTATTAAAAGCTATCTGAGAAGGGGTCTACGCTGTCAAGCGTGACGAGCCCTCCCGACCGCGCCGAGCAGCTCATCGCCGCGTGGCGCGCTGAGCTGCCGGAGGTCCTGGGCCCGACCACCGAGCTCACCAAGCGCGTCCTCATCCTGGCCGGCCGCCTGGACGCGGCCACCCGCGCCGAGCTGCCGGCCCTGGGCCTCACGGTCGCGGCCTACGACGTCCTGCTCTCCCTCCGGCGTGCCGGGGCGCCCTACCGCCTCCGCTCCAACGAGCTGACCCAGGACCTCATGCTCAGCACCGGCGGCACCAGCAACGTCATCAACCGGCTGGCCGCCGACGGCCTGGTCCACCGCGAACCGGACCCCGCCGACGGCCGCAGCACCCTGGTCCGCCTCACCCCCGAGGGCGTGAAGCTCGCCGAGCGCGCGGTCCGGGCCACCAGCGCGGCGCACGAGGCGGTGTTCGCCGGGCTGCCGTCCGAGGTCATCGAGGCTGCAACCCGGGCGCTGCGCGCGATCCCCGCCACGCCGCCGGCCGCTGTGGTTCCGCCGGCGGCCGCGCGCGTGCGCCACGTCAGGAACTGAGCGCGCGCCGGTCGTACACGCCCCGCGCCGCGTCGATCTCCTCGATGTTGGCGTAGGCCCAGGCCCGCACCTGCTGCACCGTGGCCAGCAGGCTGGCTCCGAGCCGGGTCAGCGTGTACTCGACGGTCACCGGCACGGTCGGGAACACCTCGCGGGTGACCAGTCCGTCGCGCTCCAGGGCCCGCAGGGTCTGGGTCAGCATCTTCTGGCTGACGCCCTCGACCTTCCGTTTCAGCTCCGAGAAGCGCAGGGTCCCGTCCTCCAGCGCCATCAGGACGATGCCGGTCCAGCGGTCCGAGATCCGCTCGAAGATCTGCCGGGACGGACAGCCCTTTTCGAAGAGGTTCCAGGCCTGTACCTCGATGGTTTCCACCAGGTACCTATACAACCGGCGAGTGCCTTCTTTCAATGGGAGAGCTGGCTGCCTACCGTCGGAGACATGAAAGCTGTCATCGCCACCGGCCTGAACACGCTGGCCGACTCCCTGGAAATCACCGACGTCCCCGAGCCCGAACCGCAGGCCGACGAAGCCGTGGTCGCGGTCGAAGCCTTCTCCGTCAACCGCGGCGAGGCCCTGTTCCTGACCGGTGGCTACGGCCGCCCCGCGGACAAGGGCTGGCGTCCCGGCCAGGACATCGCCGGCGTGGTGGTCCGGGCCGCCGCCGACGGCTCCGGTCCGGCCGTCGGCACCCGCGTCGTCGGCCACCCGGAGGGCACCGGCTGGGCCGAGCGGGTCGCGGTCCCGACCGGCAGGCTCGCCGAGCTGCCCGACGCCGTCTCCGCCACGACCGCGGCCGCCCTCCCGCTCGCCGGGCTCACGGCGCTGCGGCTGGTCCGGGCGGCCGGCGACATCGTGGGGCGCCGAGCGCTGGTCACGGCCGCGGCCGGCGGCGTCGGCTTCTTCCTGACCGAGCTGCTGGCCGGCGCGGGGGCCGAGATCGTCGCGGTGACGTCGAACGACACCCGGGCGGTCCGGCTGCGGGAATTCGGCGCCGCGCAGGTGGTGAAGCGCGCCGCCGACGCCGGAGGCCGGTACGACCTGGTCTTCGAATCCGTCGGCGGCCAGGAGTTCGCCGACGCGGTCGGCAAGGCCGCGCCCGGCGCCACGGTGCTCTGGTACGGCCAGGCCGGCCTGAAGGCGCCGACCCTGGACTTCTTCAGCCTGATGGCCTCGACCCCGCTGACCGTCAAGCACTTCCCGCACTGGATCTCGCCGGTCACCGACGGCCAGGACATCGCCACCCTGGTCCGCCTGGTCGGCGCGGGCCGTCTGCATCCCGAGGTCGGGCGCGTCGCCGACTGGGCCGACACCGCGCAGGCCGTCGTCGACGTCTACGAGCGCCGGGTGCAGGGCAACGCGGTGCTCACGATCGACTGACTCCGGTCCGTGACCGCCCGGCCAGATCGTCACGAATTCGTCTCAGCAGGGAACCACCCCGAACATCCATGCGTCCCCCACAAGGGAGAAACCTCAGCACAGACGGGGGACAAGACATGGCGGGGCTCGACGAACGCGCACGGGCGGGGCTGACAGCCCTGGTCGCCGTGGGCATCCCGGTCGCGGCGGGGATCGCGGCCGGGATGCGCGGCAACGGCGACGGCCCGGTGTTCCAGGCCGGAGCGGTCCTCGGCGCGTGCGCCGCGACGTTGTCGGCGACCCGCCGCGGGCTGTGGTGGCTGGTGCCGGCGCAGCCGATGATCGTGGTGCCCGCCGCCGTCCTGGGGATGCTGCTGTCCGAGCCGAGCGGGACCAACCGCACGAAGATGGGCACGGACGCCGTGAGCGCGCTGCACCATGCTTTCGTCATCACGCTGGTGACGCTGGGGGTTGTTCTGGTCGTGGCGCTGCTGAAGGCGGCTGTCGGCCGGGGCGGGGAGCCGGGGTCGGCGGCCCCGGCGTCGCAGGGTGCGGTGGCCGAGGGTGCCGTGGCCGAGGGTGCTCGCCAGGCTGGGGCGCACCGTGGCTAAGAGAGGGAAAGTCGAGAAGGCTGAGCAGGCGGGCACTGCGGTGCGCCGGACCCCGCCGGCGGTCATCGCCGCGCGCAGCGCCTTCGCCCTGGCCGGGGCGGCTGTACTGGCCAGCTCGGGCGTGGCCTGGTACGGCGTGCACAAGCTGGACAGCGGGGTGCAGACCGTGGACACCAGCCAGGTGCACCTGTCCCACGGCGCGCCGGCGCCCAAGCACACCGGTCTGGACAAGTCGGTCAACGTCCTGCTGGTCGGCCTGGACTCGCGGTACGCAATGAACGGCGACCCGCTGCCGGACAGCGTCGTGCACGACGAGCTGCACGCCGGCTCCGCCTCCGACCTGCTCGGCGGCCAGAACGCCAACAGCGAGATCATCCTGCACATCCCGGCGAACAACGGCACGCCGACCGCGGTGTCGATACCGCGCGACGACTGGGTCGACGCCCAGGACGGCGACGGCAACTCGATGGGCACGATGAAGGTGAAGGAGGCCTACGGCAACGCCTACTACTACGCGACGCAGAAGGCCTCGGCGAACGGCACCACCGACGTCCACCAGCTCGCGAAGATCGGCCACGCCGCCGGGATCAAGGCCCAGATCGCCACCCTGGAAACGCTGCTGAACATCCCGATCGACCACTTCGCCGAGGTGAACCTGATGGGGTTCTACGACGTCGCCGGCGACGTCGGCCCGGTCCAGGTCTGCCTGAAGCGCCCGACCAAGGACGAGAACTCCGGCGCGGACTTCCCGGCGGGCGTCTTCACCCTCCAGACCCAGACGCAGGCGATGGCCTTCGTCCGCGAGCGCGAGGACCTGCCCAACGGCGACCTGGACCGCACGCACCGGCAGCAGGCCTACATCACCGCGGTGCTGAAGAAGCTCAAGGACCAGGGCATCCTCAGCGACCTGTCGAAGATGGACAGCCTGATCGGCACCGCCGAGAAGGACGTCATCATCGACAGCGGCTGGGATCTGCTGGACTTCGCCGGCAACGCCTCCAGCCTGTCCGACAGCAGCACCTCCTTCCGCACCGCCCCGATCGTCACCGACTCGGAGTGGAAGTGGATCGGCAAGAACCACGAGGTCGGCAACGGCATCGACATCCCGACGGTCCAGGCCTTCGTGAAGAACGCCTTCGCCGGCAGCGACGCCACCGCCCCGGCCGCCACGACCCCGGTCATCTCACCGACCCCGACCCCCACCTCCAGCGCGACCAGCACGCCGCCCCCGCACGTCACCGGCACCGCCGTGGTGTTCAACGCCTCCGGCGTGAACAACGTGGCCACCAAGGAGTCCACGGCCCTGACCGCGCTCGGCCTGACCGCCTCGGTCGGCAACAACATCCGGCCCTACCACCAGCACACGACGGTGCTGTACGGAAGCGGCGCCTCGGCGGCCGCCCAGGCCGTCGCCGCGCAGCTCGGCGGCGTGACCCCGACCGCCAGCGACTCGCTGAACGCCGGCGCGATCCAGGTCTTCATCGGCACGGACAAGGGCGACTCGATCGCCGCCGGGACGATCGGGACGGTTCCGACGACGCCGGGGACGTCGGGGACGTCGGGTTCCACGGGCTCGACGTCGAGCAGTTCGGCGACGTCGTCGGCTTCGGCGACAGCGACCGATTCCGGGAACGGCGAGAACGGCGGGACCATCGCCGGGAACAGCCCAGATTCGCAGAACGGGATTCCCTGCATCAACTGATCCCCATCGCAACCTGCGTATAGACACTTTGTGTGTCCCCTGAATACGCAGGTTGCGGGACCCGTCGCGGTACGCCAAGCCGGAAGATCCCCTCAAGTCCATCAACAGGGGGATCCATGTCTCGACGCAGGTCCCGTGTGCTCGCCTGGGTCGACAGCACGGCCTGCTGGAGCGATTCCAACGCCGACGGCTCCAACGCTGGTCGCCACCGGTGTCGACTACCCGGACGCGCTGGCGGCCGGTGTCGCGGCCGGGCAGGAGCGCTACACCGGGCCGGGCGAGTCCAACGGCCTCAACGGCGGCGTGGTGGTGGTGCTCACCGATGGCACGTCCATGCCCAAGGAGACCGCCGACTACCTGAAGCAGATCGACCCGCACGTCCACCACGTCTACGCGGTCGGCGGCCAGGCGGTGAAGGCGGTCGCGGCGGCGCTCCCGTCCTGGACCGGCGTCACGCCGCTGGCCGGCGCGATCGCGAACAACACGTTCGGGGCCGGCGCTTGGGACTCGGCGGTCGACCGGGATGCTCCGGCGCTGCCGTAGTCGCTGCCGTGACTGTGCTGCCGTAGTCGATGAGTCGATTCGTCGAGTAATCGACGCATACTGAGACGCCGAAGGCGCGCTCGGACGATCCCCACAGGATCGCTCCGGGTGCGCCTTCGGCGTTCTGCCGCATACAGCGACCTGGGGCGAATCCGGGTGTTTACAGAGTTAGGAAACTTAACTAACCTCAATTGATATCAGATGTATGAGACACCACGCAGCCCTCGCGCGAACCCGCCGTGAAGCCTCCCCCCACCCTTGAACTGGAAGGAATCGCGATCATGACAGACCCCACCCGACGTCCCGCGATCGTGAGCAGACGTACAGTCATCCGATCCCTGGCGGTCACTTCGATCGCAGCACCGGTCACACTCACCGCGCTGGGCGAAGCGTCCGCCTGGGGCGCCGGCTCGCGCCCCGCGGCGACGCCGCTCTGGCATCCGGTCCCGGCCGTGGACAAGCTCAACGCGTTCGAGGGCGTCGAGGCCGACCGGGGCCACCGGCACCCGGACCGCACGTACGTCCTGGTCGAGAACGCCGACCACTACCGGATCAACATCTGGCACGACGATCTCGACACCACCGGCTCGAACGACCGGCAGCGCACCGAGGTCAAGGGCATGGTGCAGAACGGCACGGCCTTCAAGATGCTGAACGGCCAGACCTGGCAGATCAACTACGCCATGTACATGCCCTCGACGCTGCACGGCACGAGCCGCTTCACGCACATCTTCCAGACCAAGTCCGTCAACCCCGACGCAGGCCCCTGGTGCACCCTCGACCTCACCCGCGGCTCCGGCGGCACGGAGATGATCAACGCACGGGCGTACGGCACTCCCGGCGCGCCTGACATCGCCGCCGGCCGCCTCGCGCCGCTCCGGGACCGGTGGGTCACAGTGCAGTGGACTCTGACCATCGGCCAGCGGGGCGCGGCCACGTTCGCGCTGCTCAACGGGACCGACCCGAGTTCTCCCGTGTACATGAAGGGCAGCGAGAAGAACGTGGTCATCCCCGCGAACACCTCGTACGTGCGGCCCAAGTGGGGCATCTATCGCTCGATCGAGAGCGCGCCCTCGGACATCATCGACACGTACATCCTGTTCAAGAACTACACCGCGACCCGGTTGTCCTAGTTCTAGCTTCAGACCTGGTCCTGGTCCTGGTCCTGGTCCGACGTCGCGACGCGCCGCACCACGATAATGTTCTCAGTGACCGTCGCCGTCTGCCCCTGCGGATTGGTGGCCGTGCGCTGCGGCGCGTCACACCGCTCGACGCGCCACCCCTCATCGAGTCGCAGCGACGCCACCATCTCCTGGGGCGTGGGGAACTGCACGTCCTGACCGGCCTGCCACGACCACGGCGCCACCGAAGCGTGCTCCACCACGATCAGCAGACCGTCCGGCGCCACCGCGCGCGCCGCCCGACGCAGCACCTCGGTGCGGGGGAATTCGAGCGGCGTGTGGAAGTACGTCGCGCAAACCAGGTCGAAGTCGCCCGCGGGGAAGCTCTCGGCCAGGTCGTGGCAGACCGGGTGGACCCGGTCGGCCACGCTCACGGCCCAGGCACACTCGGCGACGCGGTCCAGCGCGGTCTGTGAGACGTCGACGGCGGTGACGTCCCAGCCCTGGCCGGCGAGCCAGATCGCGTCGCCGCCGTGGCCGCATCCCAGGTCGAGTGCCGTGCCCGGGGTCGGGGCGAAGGTTGTGACGAGGTCTTTCAGCACCACGTTGGGCTTGGTGCCCCAGTTGGCGTTCAGCCGCGCGTAGTGCCTCTCCCAAAAGGTCGCGGAGTCGGTATCGGTATCGAGGTCGCTGTGCACGTGAGGTCTCCTTTTCGCAGCGTGGTCCGCCACCGACGACCTTGCGCCCCGTCCTGCCGAACTTGCAATCCTTCATGCCGTTTCAGCAATCTGGAGTCATGCCGAACACCAAGCAGCACATCCTGGACGCCGTCGGCCCGCGCCTGCGCGACCTGCGCCACCGCCGCGGAATGACTCTCGCCGAACTCGCCGAGCACACCGGCGTCAACGAGAGCACCCTGTCCCGCCTGGAGAACGGCACGCGCAAGCCGACCCTGGAGCTCCTGCTCCCCCTCGCCGAGGTCTACGCCGTCCCCCTCGACGACCTCGTCGGCGCACCCCGCACAGGCGACCCGCGCATCCACCTACGGCCGGTGATACGCCACGGCATGACCCACATCCCGCTCAGCCACCCGGGCGGCGTCCAGGCGCACAAGCTCCTCATCCCGCCGCGCCCCGACGCCGAGCCGGATCTGAAGACCCACGAGGGATTCGAGTGGCTCTACGTCATCGCCGGTCGGCTGCGCCTACTGCTCGGCGACCAGGACCTGGTGCTCAAGCCGGGCGAGGCCGCCGAGTTCGACACCCAGGTGCCGCACTGGCTCGGGGCCGACGGCGACCGGACTGTGGAGCTCCTGATCCTGTTCGGGAAGCAGGGGGAGCGCGCGCATCTCAAGGTGCGTACCACCTGACGCGTGCATAGCGACGCGCCAGACTGTTAGGAAACCTCCACCCGCGCCAGTCGGCTCAGTGCGCGAGCGCTGGGAGTGTCGGGGTCGGGCGTGATGAACACGATCTGCTGATCGGCATCGGCGATCGGGATCACGTCGCAGTTCACGCGCAACAGGCCGAGTTCCGGATGCACCATCGACTTGGTGCGGTGTCCGGGGAGGCGGACCTGCTTGCCGGCCCACAGGTCGCGGAACTCCGCACTGCCAGCGCTGAGCTGCGCCAGGAGGTCGCGAAGGTACTGGCTGCGGGGGTAACGGTCGGCGGAGGCGGGAGACGGCGATCTCGGCGAAGTCCTCGTGGCCGTCGGTGAGGACCTCTTCGCGGTCGAGGAAGCGGCGGCAGGCCAGGTTGGGGCGGGTGTCGAGGTCGCTGAAGAGGGCCTGGGCCAGGGGGTTGAAGGCCAGGACGTCGTAGGCGGCGGAAGTGACCAGACCTGCGGTCAGGGGGAGGCGTCGGAGCAGGTCCGTCACATGTGGCGTGACCTCGCGGGGCGGGTTCTCGGG
>NZ_JAACYW010000108.1 GCF_015356825.1 Catenulispora rubra
ATCGACGGCGGCACCGTGAGCACCGTCAACGACGGCACGTTCCTGTCCGGGCAGGTCGGCATCGGCGTCGTCGGCTACCAGACCGACGAGTTCGACAACGTCACCGTCACCCCGGGCAGCGGCACGGCCCAGCCTCCGACCGGCCCAGTCACCTCCGGCATCACCGGCAAGTGCCTGGACGACAACACCGGCTCCGCCGTCAACGGCACCAAGGTGCAGATCTGGGACTGCGACGGCAGCGGCGCGCAGCAGTGGACGTACACCGGCGGGATGCTCCAGATCAACGGCAAGTGCCTCGACATCACCGGGGCCGGGACCGCCAACGGCACCCTGGCCGAGATCTGGGACTGCAACAACGGCGGCAACCAGCAGTGGGAAGCCGTCGGCAACACGCTGGTCAATCCCTCGTCCGGCCGCTGCCTCGACGACCCGGCGTCCAACACCGCCAACGGCACGCAACTCGAGATCTGGGACTGCAACGGCGGTCTGAACCAGAAGTGGACGCTGCCTTCGAGCTGAGGCAGGCAGGCCTATGACTCGTGACCCGTGAACCACGGTGCCGCGCGTACTTCCCCATGGTCCCCATGGAGGGACGCGCGGCACCGCCTCAGGTCGGAAGGCGCCAGCTGATGCCCTGCACGCCGGTCAGCAACGAAGTCCCGATGAGGTGGACCGTGTGGTGGCTGTTGACCTCAAGGGCTGTCGTGGGGCGGATCGGCTTGTACAGATCGCTTTGGACGAAGGCGTGGCACGCCACCGGCAGGGCGGCCCGGTCGAAGACGATCTCCATGATGTACTGCTCGGTGCGGTGACGTACCGCGTGGGCGAGCAAAGAGCTGGGCTCGCCGGTGGGATTGGTCCAGCGGTATTCCAGCAGCCAGGTTTCGTTCGCCTTCAGGCGCTGGCCGAACCGGAGTTCGGCGACCATCACCGGTTCGTGCGCGTGCCACCGAACCTGCCCGACCGTGCAGTTGGCGACGGCTTCGAGGTCGATCCGGTTCAGGGCCGAGCCCGGGTCGGCGAAGTGCCGCAGAACATAGCGGTCGACGCCGTCGCGCCGGGCTCTCACCACCATCCGTGACGCGATCCGCCAGACCTGCCCGATCTCGTTGACCCAGGCGCGATCGTGGTGCGACAGCACGTCGACAGTGCGCTCCCGGGCTCCCGGCCACTCGTCGAGCAGTTCGCCCAGTGCTCCGTGACGCTCGCTGAGCTCAGTGCGTGGAATGAGGTCGGTCAGCGCCTGATGCGGCAGTCCGAGCACCTCCTCCAAAGCCTGGACGGCGGGTACCGAGGCAGGCCGTGCCTTGCCGTGCTGCCAGTCGCCCAGGGTGGACACCCCGATCGGGTATCCGCGCGCTGCGAGACGTTTGCAGACCACCTGCAGAGTCAGCCTTCGATGCCGAATCGCCATGCGGAGCAGGTCGTGGAAGCTCACCAAAGTCTGGTCCGGAATTCCGGACCCGACGCGGACGGTCCCCTGGGGGCTAGGCATAGATCGATCCCTGGCATGCGTGACTCGATCACACAGGAAGCACGAAATTCGAACAATTATAAGCGTGCGTCCGAACGGGAGCAAACGCAACCGCACCAGGGGCGTCAAGAGTCTCTGGGCTTGGCCTTCCGGCGCTACGCCGGCCGGAGCGGGAAGTGTAGACAGTCACGCGGCGACCGTCCATATCCCTTAAGGCTCCGGATATTCGGATATTGCGACAGCCTCCAGGCCGTCACAGGATGCCAACCAGCCTGTGAACGCCCGCCGATCCACCCCGCCCATGGAGGTCTGCCCATGTCACGTCGATTGGTCCGCTACAGATTTCGCAGGCGCGCTCGCCATGCCCTGGGCACGTGCCTGAGCCTGGCGCTCACCGTCACGGCCGCGGTCGCGGGGACGCAGGCGGTGAGCCAGGCGTACGCGGCGGTCGCCGACCCGGCCAGTGCTGTCAATACCCTGATAGGTTCGCAGAACCACGGCGAGACCGTGCCGGGCGCGGCGACGCCCTTCGGGATGGTGCAGTGGAGCCCGGAGAACACGGCCGGGGACCAGACCCGAGAAGTGGAGCCGGGCGGGTACGGCTACGACTTCCCGAAGATCCGCGGCTTCAGCCTCACCCATCTGTCCGGCACCGGGTGCGCGGGTGCCTCGGGCGACATACCGTTTCTGCCGATCACCTCTTCGGTGTCCACGTCTCCCAGCTCTGACACCTCCGACTCCACCTATGCCAGCACCTTTTCGCATGCGAACGAGACCGCCACCGCCGGCTACTACAAGGTCGGGCTGGATTCGGGCGTCACGGTCGAGCTGAGCGCGACCATGCACACCGGAGCGGGCCGGATCACGTACCCGTCCGGCGGCCCGGCCTCGCTGCTGGTGCGCACGTCCAACTCGGAAGTGGGCAGCACCGCGGCGACCACCACCATCGACACCGCGGCACGCACCATCAGCGGATCGGTGACCAGCGGGAACTTCTGCGGCTACATCAACCCGATCGACCGGCGCAGCTACTACACGCTGTACTTCGTCGCAGCCTTCGACCACCCGATGACCTCCACGGGGACGTGGAACAACGGCACCGTCACCGCCGGCTCGACAAGTGCCTCCGGCGGCACCGGCTTGGATTCCAACGGCTTTCCGGCGGCCGGGAACGGCTCCGGAGGCTATGTCAGCTTCGGCACCTCCGCGGGCGGCACCGTCGGCGTGCGGGTCGGCATCTCCTACGTCAGCCAGGCCAACGCCCAGGCCAACCTGAACGCCGAGAACCCCGCCGGGACCAGCTTCGACACCGTGCGGCAGAAGGCCCACGACGCGTGGAACACCGCACTGAATCGGATGAGCGTCAGCGGCGGCACCAGCGCCCAACAGGCCACGTTCTACACCGCGCTGTACCACTCCCTGTTGCATCCCAACGTGTTCAGCGACGTCAACGGCCAATACGTGGGCATGGACGAACAGGTGCACGCGGTCTCCGGGGCGCAGAAGGCGCAGTACGCCAACTTCTCCGGCTGGGACGTCTACCGGGACCAGGTGCAACTCGTCACGTTGCTGGAACCGGACGTCGGCGCCGACATGGCCCAGTCGTTGTACAACCAGGCCAGCCAGAACAACGGTGTGTGGGACCGCTGGACACACAACCAGGGCGGCACCCATGTGATGACCGGCGACCCCGGCCACGCCGCGGTCTCGAGCATCTACGCCTTCGGAGGTACGACCTTCGACGCCGCCGGCGCCCTCGCGTCGATGGAGCACGCCGCCACGACGGTCACGTCCGACGACCTGAGTTCGGCCGGCTGGAACGTGATGGTCGTGGGCGAACGACCCTCTCTCGACAAGTACCTCTCGCTCGGTTACGTGCCCGCTGACAGCAACGCCTGGGGCGGGGCAGGGGAAACGCTGGAAGACGGAGCCGCCGACTTCGGCATATCCACCCTCGCCGGCCGGCTCGGCGACACCTCGACGGCGGCCACGTTCCTCAACCGGGCGCAGGGCTGGAAGAAGGTCTACAACTCGGCCAACGGCGGCTACATCCAGCAGCGCAACTCCGACGGCAGTTGGCCCTCGTTCAGCCCGGACACTGAGGACGGCTTCGCCGAGGGCAGCGCGGCGCAATACACGTGGATGGTCCCTTACAACGTCAACGGGTTGTTCACCGCGATGGGCGGCAACGCCACGGCGGCATCCCGGCTGGACCAGTACTTCCACAACGCGGATGGCACCTGGGCCCTGACGGGTGGCAACGGCACCACATCGGACCTGAGCAACGAGCCGTCGATCGGCGACCCGTGGCTGTACGACTTCGCCGGGCGGCCGTACCAGACCCAGAACACCGTGCGGCAGGTGGTCAACACCCTGTGGAACGACACCCCCGCCGGCATCCCGGGGCAGGACGACCTCGGCGCCATGTCGTCCTGGTACGTGTGGGCCGCGGCGGGCCTGTACCCCTTGGCTCCGGGCCGCTCCGACCTGCTGCTCGGCTCACCGCTGTTCACCCAGGTCGTCGTCCACCGCAGCAACGGCGTGACGATCACGGTCAACGCCCCCGCGGCGGCGGCCGGCACTCCGTACATCCAGAGCCTCAAGGTCAACGGCGCGCCGTCGACCAAGCCCTGGTTGCCGGAGTCGTTCGTCGCCAGCGGCGGCACCCTCGACGAAACCCTCGGCACCAGCGCCAACGCCGCGTGGGGCTCGGCTGCGTCCGACGCCCCGCCGTCCTTCGACACCGGTTCTGCTCCAAGCAACGACTTCTCGCTGGCGGTGAGTCCGTCGTCGGGTTCGGTGGCGCCTGGTTCTTCGGCTACTGCGACGGTGAACACCGCCGTGGTGTCGGGATCGGCGCAGTCGGTGTCGCTGAGCGCCAGCGGACTTCCCAGCGGTGCGACGGCCTCGTTCAGCCCGTCATCGGTGACCGCCGGCGGATCCAGCGCATTGACGATCTCCACGTCGCCGTCGACTCCGGCCGGCACCTACGCGCTCTCGATCACCGGATCGGCCGCGTCGGCGACACACTCAGTGGCCTACACGTTGACGGTCACCGGTTCCGGCGGCGGGATCTCGAACGGTGCGCACACGCTGATCGCCTCGGGCAAGGCACTGGACGATCCGAACCACTCCACGACCGCGGGTACGCAGCTGATCACATGGGCCCCGACCGGCGGCAGCAACCAGAGTTGGGTGTTCACGCAGCAGTCCAACGGTTCGTATCAGATCGTGAACAGCGAATCGAACCTGTGCATCGACGTCTCGGGAGGCTCAACGTCCCCAGGTGCACAGGTGATCCAGTGGACCTGCCACGGCGGCGCCAACCAGAGCTGGGTCGTCACACCGCTCGCAGGCGGTGGCGGGTACACCATCGCCTCGCAGAACGGCGGACTGCTGCTGACCACCGCCTCAACCTCGGACGGATCGCTGGTGACACAACAGGCCAACACCGGCTCAGCCCTCCAACACTGGGCCATCAGCTAAGAACACAGCCAACTAGCAGGGCGGCCGGCTCGACCGAGGCCGGCTGCCCGCTACTTGGGCGTAAAGATCACTACTTCAGTTTCCAGCGTTTGAGCTTCATCGCCTGCTTCTCGACCAGGAACCACGAGGGCACGGCGAGTGCGAGCGTCCCCACGAGGGAGGCCATCAGGTACGCGAGTTGCCCGTGACGGTTGAACGCCATGACAGCGAGCGCCTGTTCCACGACGAATCCATAAATGTAGATGCCATAAGAGAAATCATTGTCGTGCCAGAGCACGGGGAACGGCCTGGGCAGCTTCAGCGCTAGCCAGAACAGGAGGTAGGCGAACGCCGGGATGCCGACGACGTAGAACGCTCCGACCCACATCGTGCCGACGAAAAGCGCGGCCGCCGCTGCGGCAAGGACGCGATTGACGGGGACTCGGTCGGCATAGAGCTGGAGTAGCATTCCCAAGGTGAAGGCGAACCCCAGATATGCGAACTGGGTGCTTTGCAGCGGACCCATGTAGCCCTGGACCACCGGGAGGCCTATGGTGAACCCACCGTCCAGGTCCTGCGGTGCGCGCCAGCTCGCGGCCACGTCCAGATCGTCGAGCAGATAGATCCACAGCCCTACGGCGATGAACAGGATGAGCCGGCGCGACGATTTCAGCACCTTGGTGACGGCCAGTACGCCGACGATGAAATAGCAGGCGATCTCATAAGGGAGCGACCAAAGCGCCCCGTCGAAGCCGATGTCGAAAGCATGATGCCACTTGCGCGCCGTGGCGATGACGTTGGAGATGTCGAACTGCCCGAGGCCGGTCCACCAGTTGGCCTTCATATAGGAGAAGGGGCCGTTGCCGGCGTGCCAGAACCCTGCGGTCGTGTGCATCTGATGGTAGTAGAGCAAAGGAGCCACCACGCACGCGGTGAAGATAAGGCATACCCACAGGCCGGGGGCGATACGCAGCGCACGGGCCCAGGTGTAGCGACCGATACTTTGGTGCATCGCGCTACGGCTGATCAGGAATCCGGACAGGATGAAGAACCCGAAGACGGCCAGTCGACCGAGGTTGATCTGACCGCCGGTGCTGATATCGCCGGGGTCCGGCTTCCCGTATCCCAGCGGGCTCGAGTGGGAGACCACGACGGCGACCGCCATGAGCAGGCGCAGGAGCCCGATGGCGTTCTTCTGGCTGGAGAACCCCTCTGCGAGCGTCTCGCCGGAGAAGGCCCATCGGGGGCATCGCCGGCGGTGGCGAGTGGTTTTCTCCTGCGAGGAGGCTCCGGCCTCAGCGGGTGCGGCGGCGTGCGAAGCGGTCGAAGCGGTCGGTACGGATATGCGGCTGGGCCGTGATTCCACTGGAAGACCTTTCGCGTCGGGGCCGCTGAGCGGTAGCGGCATGACGCAATATGCGAGGTATACGAAGTATGCGAATGTCATCGGGGCATGCGAGGTCGCCCGGACGGCCTGTCGGCGGCCCGCTGACCTTGCAGCTGTAGAGCCTTGGAAGCTCACCTCGGGCACTGCCGCGACCCGACGGTGGTCACTTCCCGGAAGTCATCGCAGTCCGGTGCGGCGCTGTGACGCCGCACCGGACTCGCGGCGCTACCGGACTCGCGGCGTTATTTGACGGCGAAGAACGTGTCTGTGCGAGTCTCACCGCCAGGTGGCAGGCCGGCAGATGTATCAGCGGCATTGAATCCGCCGACCACGTGCGCGGCGATCCCGAGATCGCCTGTCGCGCCAGTCGGCGTATTGCTGGCGAGGGTGATTCGCAACCGGACGGTAGTGGTCGCTCCGGGTGCCAGTGGCTGGATGTTCAGGAAGACTGAACCGTCCTGGTCGAACGACACGGTCGACCAGCCGGTGCCGTCGTAGACCTGTACCTGAACAGCCCTTGAGATCGGCGAGGAGGTGACGACATCGGTGGTCCAGAAGGCGATCGGCGGATACTTTATGGGCGTGTCGTTGGTGAGGGTGACGTCGAATTCCCCGGTCGTGCCCGGCGTCAGTGTCTTGGGTCCGGAGACGGTCATGGGCAGGAACTTCACGGCGATCTTGTCGGTCTGGGCTTGCGCCAGTGTCAACGAGCCGGCGGTCAGCTTGACCCCGAGGGTGAAGAACGACCCTTCGGGGTCGATGAGCAACTGTTCGGTGCTCGTGCCGCTGGGCAGATCGAGGGTGTAGTGCGCCACCCGGACGTCCTCGCCGTGCGGGTCCACGCCGTTGTTGAGGAACGTGACAGCCACGTTCGTCCAGATGCCGGTGACCGGGTCGTGCCGCAGGATCAGGTCCAACGGCCACGGACCCGTGGTGTTCGCCACCTCGCTCTTCGGCCGGGTGAGGGTCAGGGTGACGGTGACTCCGGAGACAGCCGGTCCGTGGTCGTCGACGGTGAACGTCACAGGGTTCAGGACGCCGGCGGCGTACTGGACCGGCGGGTGCAGCGCCAGATCGACAGGTCCGGCCCCACTCTGAGTGGTGGTGCCGGCATTCGTCGGAACCGGGGCAACCGCAGGTGCCTGCTGATCCGGCGAGACCGTTGCCGACCCGGTCGTCAGGCCGGTCGAGATGTTCGGTGATGGTATAGGCGCTGTGACACGCTGGCTGCCGCCGTTCGTCGCGGCGACCGATGTGATACCGACGCCCGCGACCAGGGCCATGGCCACGCCGACCGTTCCCGCGACCCTCCGACGGTGGAAGCGCTCACCTCGGGTCCGCACCGAAGCGGCCGATGGCGGCACTGTCCGCTCGGTGAACCGGGCTACGTTCTCCCGCAGTTCGGCCTCGAAATCCTCATGCATGGCCGGGCACCTCCCTCTGGTCGGATCCGAAGTCGTTCCCGCGGTCGGACAGATGAGGGGACAGTGCCTGACGGCCCCGTGAAAGGCGGGCCTTCACGGTCCCGACCGCGACGCCGGTCTCGGCGGCGATCTCCTCCAGCGACTGACCCACCAGATGGTGCAGAACGATCGCCTGCCGCTGGACAGCCGGAATTCGGCGCAGCGCCGCGATGATCGCCACGTTGTCCACGCTGGCTTCGGGCTCCTGCTCCGGCGGACCGTGCCGGCGATGCGCGCGAGCCCGACCGACTGCTCTGCGCCAGGCACTGACTCCGGCACGGAACGCCACAACGCGCACCCAGGCCTCGGGATCCGGGTGCGTGGAGACTCTGTCCCAGTGCTGCCAGGCCTTGGCGAAGGCATCCTGAGTCAAATCCTCCGCGTCCGCCCTACTGCCCGTCATCGCATAGACATGGCCCGTGACGCGGCGAACGCTTGCTGCGTAGAAGGCGTCGAAGTCTGTCGTGTCGCGCATGACCCCCCTGTCGGTCTGTCGCTCTGTGCTCTGGTCGGCAGTCGCCAGTGCACGACCTCGATGCTTAATTACGCTCGGGTCGGGCCGCAGGTTGCGAAGATCTTTTCGGCGCCGAACGCCATCTTTTCGGCCGCGAGGGCGATGAGTGCCTCGGGACCGGTGAAGCCGTGGGCGGCGCATACGGTCCCACCTGGATCCGCACTCGCGCCTGGAGGTCCGGTTCAGGCTCCAGTGCCGCCACGACAAGGCCGCACCTCCGCCACCGGACCATCAGCTAAGAACACAGCCAGCCGGAGCCCGGCAACTCTCCGCGGCTCAAAGCTCTGGCCGATTCAGCCAGTAGAAGGGCGGCCGGTTTCGCCCCGGGCCGGCCGCACGCTGCCGGACAGCGTTACCCCGGGACGGCCGCCCGCTACCGCACAGCGTCGCCGCTACCGATCAGTCGCCGTCGAGATCCGGCCAATCGTCGGCCCATTTCGGGGCCGACCTCCGTGCTCGCGCCTTGTCGTACCACTCCTTCGCCTCGGCGCGGCGTCTCGTTCTGTTCAGCACGTCGCCGAGCAGCTCCATCCAATCGGGTTCCAGGTGGTAGTAGCGGCCCTTGTAGTTGGAGTCGAGAGCTGCGCGCACGTAGGGCTCGGCCAGGTCGGAGCGCTGCGTACGAGTCAGTATTCGGGCGAGGTCGATGCAGGCGCGGGGGTCGGCGTCGGTGCGGTCGGCCGCCAGTCGCAGGTAGTGCTCCGCGTCGGCCTGCCGGCCTTCTTGGCGAAGAAGCCATTCGCCGAGGTGGTAGGCGGCTTTCGCGTGACCGCCGTCGGCGGCTTGGCGGAGGTGGCGCTCGGCGTCTGAGGTGTCACTCGAATACCGGGCGAGCCGCAAGTGCATCGCGCCGAGGATGAACGCGGCGTGTGTGTGCCCTGATTCGGCGGCCGCTGCGAGGTAGCGCTCCTCCTCGTTCGACCAGAACTGGTCCTCCTCAGGCGCGGCAGGCCTCGACCTTTCCTTGGCCAACGCGCGGGCGAGCTGCAACCCTGCGTCAGCATGACCTGCGTCCGCCGCGCGGCGCAGATGCAGGCAGGCGAGCTCGCTCAGCCGCCGATCCGATCGCAGGTGTATCTGGGAATTGAAATGGTCGCGCCACTTGCCGACGTAGTGCATGCCGAGCGCGTACGAGGCTTGCGCATCCCCGCTCTCGGCCGCTTTCCGCAATGACCTTCGCTTCAGGGGCCCCACGGTCGTGTTCTACCCGCGAGCGGGGCCGACATCGATTAACCGGCCGCGAACCTCCCCGGAACAGAGCCGCAGCCGGTTCGTCGTCGCGTCGCGTGGCGTCACGCTCACAGCTGCGGACCAGGAGATGTCTCCTGATGTTGACACGGAAAGCCGGCGTTCAGCCAGCCGTCGCCAATAGGCGCCACTCTTCTACCTTCGGCCGCGACACAGCGACACGGCGACCCAGCAACACCAGGAGGCATGAAGATGGACGCAGAAACCGGCGCACTCGATTCGGCAGAAGGCCTGAGCCGTCGTCATGCCCTCGGACTGCTCGGAGTGGCGGGGGCCGGAGCCTCGATCCCGCTCCTGGACGCCTCGCCGGCGGCGGCAGCGCAGAGCAAGACCGGCGCACCGGCGATCAGTCTCACACCGGACTCGGCCGGGGCGCCGCCTGTGCAGGGCCTGCACCTGACATTCGGTGCGGATCCCGCCACCCAGATGGTCGTTTCGTGGATCACCGACGGGCCCGTGAACAAGCCTCGCGTCATGCACGGAACCCTGGAGGACGGCTTCGGTGCCGGCGTCAGCGCTCAGACTCGCACCTACGTGGACGGCAAGTCCGGACGTACCGTGTACGTCCACCACGCCGCCTTGAACCACCTGCGTCCGGGCACCGACTACGTCTACCTGGCGGCACACCAGGGCGCCACGCCGGACAGCGGGACCTTCCGCACCGCCCCGCGCGGGCGCATGCCGCTGACCTTCACCAGCTTCGGCGACCAGGCGGCACCGCAGGTGTCGTGGGGCTCCGACGGAACGCCGGTCCTGGACAACAACTCCACGCCCGCCAGCAAGGACATCGTGACCGGCATCGAGCAGGTCGCGCCGCTGTTCCACCTGCTCAACGGCGACCTGTGCTACGCCAACCGGGACGTCGACCGGGTGCGGACCTGGAACAACTTCTTCACCAACAACACCCGCTCGGCGCGCTTCCGCCCGTGGATGCCGGCGGCCGGCAACCACGAGATCGAGTCCGGCAACGGCCCGATCGGGATGGACGGATTCCAGGCGTACTTCACGCTGCCGTCGACCGAGACCGACCCCGAGCTGGCCGGCCTGTACTACGCGTTCACGGCCGGTTCGGTCCGGGTCATCGTGCTGCAGAACGACGACTACGTCATCCAGCACGCGAGCGACTACTACATCAACGGCTACTCCGGCGGCCGGCAGCTCGCCTTCCTCGAACGGGAACTGCGGGCCGCCCGGTCCTCCCGGGAGATCGACTGGGTGGTCGTCGCGATGCACCAGGTCATGATCAGCACGGCCGACGCCAGCGGCTCGGACCTGGGGCTGCGGCAGAACTACGGGCCGCTGTTCGACCGGTACGGCGTCGACCTGGTGGTCTGCGGCCACGAGCACAACTACGAGCGGTCGCTGGCCGTCCGGGGCGTCGTCCACGGCAGCGAGACCCTGACCCCCAACCCGGTCTCGTCGGCGACGGACGTCATCGACACCTCGCTGGGCACCGTGCACATGGTGCTCGGCGGCGGCGGCGTGTCAGGCACGTCGAACCAGTCGTTCTTCAAGGACGGCACCGGAAAGGTCCTCACCGCCTACACCGGCGGCAACTCCGTCTACGTCAAGGAGCAGGCGGTCTGGGCCGGCACCCGGGACGCCGACCACCCGTACGGCTTCGCGGCGTTCACCGTCGACCCCGGCCGGCACCCCGGCGACACGACGCGCATGCACGTGACCTACTACAACGTGAACAAGCCGAACGGCCAGCTGTCGGTGTTCGAGCAGTTCACCTTGCACCGCAAGCGCTCCGACGGCCACCGTTGAAAGCTACCGTCGTCCGGCGGGGTCGTCCGGGCCCGAGTGGTGCTTGTCGTGGTCGCCCGTCATCTTCTTGGTCAGCTGGTCGGTGAGCCGGCCGGTGATGTTCACGCGCGGCTGGCGCCGCCGCAGCCGAGACGGGTCGGGCACCGGCACTCCTCGGGCCCTGAGGAAGGACAGGACCACGCGGATCAGGACACCGAGAATCACGATTGTGCTCCATCCATGGGCTGGGGATCGGCTCGCCATCGGTTTTTGACCACGGGCTGTTCGGCGTCACGGCTGACGGCCGCTGCCATCGCGTCGTTGAGTCGGGCCAGCGCCGCGGTGAGAGAGTCGACCTCCGCCGGATCCCAGCCCTCAAGCACGGGGGTGAAGCGGGCGACCAGACGCAGCCGGAAGTCCTCCAGCAGGGCGGACCCGGTCGCCGTCGGGTGGATCAGATAGCTGCGACCGTCGGAGGGGTCGGCCTCGATCCGCACGTATCCGGCCTCTTCGAGCCGCTTGACGTGGCGGGTCACACTCGGGTGTGCGACGTCCAGCATCACTGCGACCTCCGAGGGCCGGGCGCCGTCCCGCTGCGCGGCCAGGGCCAGCACTCGCATGGTGGTCTCGTCGGCCGGGTTCTGCTCCGTACCGCGCCGCACGTGCCGGGCTACAGCGGACAGCTGGCCGAGCAGCGCCAGAACCGAGCCATCATTTACTTCCATTACGTAAATACTATGCCCCTCGGGCGCTTCCGCAAACCCGTCTCCGGTTCCCGCTGCCGCCTTCGAGACGCTCCATCTCGAAAGCGGCAGCCAGGTCACCGACAGCTACTGAGGAACCTCGACACTCGCCGACATGGTCCTGCCGTGGTCCAGGAAACTCGTCTCGCCCCGCAAGGTCACGCTGACCGCCCGGCCCGGATCGCCGGCGGACTGCGCCACCGTCAGCACGATCTCCCCGGGCTCGACGCGACGTCGCAGATCCGGTCCCGTGAAGCCGGTCAGGTCGGCGTGGATGCCGAACCGCACATCACGGGTCTGGCCGGCCTCCAGCTCGACGCGCGCGAAGGCAAGCAGTTGCCGGACGGGGCGGGTGACCGAGGCGACCGGATCGGTCAGGTAGACCTGGAGCACCGCGGTCCCGGCACGTCGGCCGGTGTTCGTCACTGTGGTCAAAAGGTTGATAGTGCCGTCCACCGCGACCGCATCCTCCGCGGCCCGGGTACCGCCGATCTGGAAGCCGGCGTATCCCAGCCCGTGCCCGAAGGGGAAGGCCGGAGTCGGGTCGATGTTGCTGACGCCATCGCTCTTCAGCGCGAGCGGAGACGCGAGGTAGGTGCCGGGCTGCCCGGCGGCGTCGCCGGGGATCTGGACGGGCAGCCGCCCGGACGGGTTCACCCGCCCGGAAAGCACACCGCTGATCGCGGACGCGCCCTCCTGGCCCGGGAAGAACGCCTGCACGGTGGCCGCCGCCAGCCGGGAGTGCCGCGCGATCGGATAGGGGCGGCCGGAAACCACGACCAGCACCGTCTGCCGAGCCGCGGCAAGCACGGCCTGGGCCAGATCGTCCTGGACGCCGGGCAGGCGCAGCACGGCCAGGTCGCAGCCCTCGCCGGAGGTGCCGTGTCCGAACATGCCGGAGCGGTCGCCGAGGACCAGCACGGTGACGTCCGCTTCCGCCGCGGCAGCCACCGCCGCGGTGAATCCGTCGCGGTCGTCACCGCTGATCGTGCAGCCCGGCTCGTAGCGGATCTCTGCTTCCGGGAACTCCCCCCGCAGGGCTTCCAGCACGGTCGGCGCCTCGACGCCGAGCGGCAGCTCGGGGTGGTGGGGCAGGACGTGGTTGACGAACGAGTAGCAGCCGAACAGGCAGCGGGCGTCGTCGGCACCCGGCCCGATCACGGCGATGGAGCGAGGCGCGGCCAGCGGCAGCACCCCGTCGGGGTTGTCGAGCAGCACCACGGATTCCTCGGCCAAGCGGCGGGCGACGTCGCGATTGCGCGGTGAGTCGAAGTCACCGCCCGCCGTGTACCGCGTCGGACGCCAGTCCACGTCCAACAGGCCCAGCTCGGCCTTCTGAGTCAGGACCCGCAGCACCGCCCGGTCCAGTACCTCGGGCGCGATCCGGCCGTCTTTGACCAGGGCACGCAGCGGTTCGGCGAAGCCGGTGCGGTGCGGCAGCTCTACGTCGATCCCGGCTTGCAGCGCCAACTGGGCCGCGTCGGTGACGTCGGCGGCCACATGGTGCATCGTGGCCAGGAACGCGACCGACCAGTAGTCGGACACCACGGTGCCGGTGAAGCCCCAGGTCTCGCGCAGCAACCGCGTCAGCAGCGCCTCGTCGGCGCCGCACGGTACGCCGTCGATGTCGTTGTAGGCGTTCATGACGGAGCCGACGGGGCCGTGGACGACGGCCTTCTCGAACGGCGGCAGAATGACGTCGGCGAACTCACGCGGTCCCAGCGCCGCGGGGGCGTGGTTGCGCGCGGCCCGGGACGCGGAGTAGCCCGCGAAGTGCTTCACCGTGGCCACGACGCCTGCTGATTGCAGGCCCTGTACATACGCCAGCCCGAGTTCGGAGACCAGGTAGGGATCCTCGCCCAGGGTTTCCTCGACCCGGCCCCAGCGGTAGTCGCGCACCACGTCCAAGACCGGCGCCAGACCCTGGTGGACCCCCACCGCGGCCATGTCCGAACCGATCGCCGCCGCCATCTCCCCCACGAGGGCTGGGTTCCACGTGGACGCCCAGGCCAGCGGAGTCGGGTACACGGTGGCCTGCCAGGCGGTGAACCCGGTGAGGCACTCCTCGTGGGCGATGGCCGGGATGCCGAACCGGTTGGCGGCGGTCACCTGGGCCTGAAGCTGCGCCAGTCGTTCCCGGCCGGCCTCGGGCGTGATCGGTGCGGTGCCGAAGATCCGAGTCAGGTGGCCGAGCCCGTCGGTGACGGCCTCGTCGAAGGACTCGGCGGAGGCGAACGTGGCCTGCATCGGCGCCACGTCGCCGCCCGTGTCATGGCCCGGCCAGGTGCTGCCGAGCTGCTGGATCTTCTCCGTCTCGGTCATGGCGGCGAGCAGAGCCCGGGCACGCTCGGGCGCCGGGAGCCCGGGGTCGTTCCAGGGTCCGGTCACCGGGTTCTGGTCGCTTGTCGTCACGGTGGCGTCCATTTCTGTGCAGGTTCAAGTTCTGTGCAGATTCACGTTCTGTGCAGGTTCAAGGCATGGGTTCAGCGACGGACGGCGCGGCCGACGTACGGCTCGGGCGTCCGGATGGGCTTCTGATGGGCTTCGGTGCGGCGGCCCGGGAGCGGCGGCTACTTGCCGCCGGCCCCCATCAGCCCGCTGACCAGGGCACGGCGGGCGAACAGGTAGACCACGAGGATCGGGACGGCGGAGAACAGGACAGCGGCCAGCAGCGCCGGCACGTTCGCCCCGTACTGGGAGACGAAGTTGTAGAGCCCGAGGGTGACGACCTTGTCGTTCTCCGACTGGGTCATGATCAGCGGGAAGAGGAAGCCGTTCCAGGCCTGGAGCGCGGCGAAGACCGAGGCCGTGGCGATGGCCGGGCGGGCCAGCGGGATGACCAGCTCGCGCAGGACCCTGCGGGGTGTGGCACCGTCCAGCGCCATCGCCTCGAACTGCGAGGAGTCGATCTCCCGCATGCCCCCGCTGATCACCAGGATGCTGACCGGCATCGAGAACGCCGCGGTCGGCAGGACGATCCCCCACAGGCTGTCGTACAAGCCGAGCCGGTTGACGATGTAGAAGAGCGGGATGATGACCGCCTGGGCCGGGATGGCCAGCCCGAGGAGGAACAGCCGGAACACACCCCTGGTGATCCAGCCTCTCCCCCGCACCACCGCGTAGCTGATCGGCACGCAGGTCGCCAGCACGATCGCGACGGTGAACGCGGCGACCAGCACGGTGTTCCACAGATAGCCGAGGAAGCCGCTGTGCAGCACCGTGCTGAAGTTCTCGAAGGTCACCTTGGACGGCAGCGCCAGGGGCCCGCCGTCCGTGTACGAGCCCTGCGGCTGAATCGCCGTGTTCACCAGTGCGTACAACGGAACGCCGATGATCAGGAGCCAGATACCGGCGGCCAGCCCGGCGAGATGGTTGGGACGTTTCCTCACAGCCCCTCCAGAGTGCTGTCCATCTTGTCGAAGCCGCTGAGCTTCACCAGCACCAGCGATGCCCCGGTGGCCAGCAACAGCAGGAAGGCCGCGATGGCGCTGGCATAGCCGTAGTCGTAGGTCCGGAAGGCGGTCTGGTACATGCTGAACGGCAACGTCGCCGTGTCGGTCCCCGGGCCGCCGTTGGTGATCAGCAGCACGATGTCGAACGCCGTCAGGCCGCCGACGACCATGAACGTCGCCGAGGTGATGACGGTGTTGCGCAGCTGCGGCAAGGTGATGCTGAAGAACTGCCGCACCCGCCCGGCGCCGTCGATCTCAGCGGCCTGATACAGCGTCTCCGGGATGTTCCGGGCCGCGCCCTGGTACAGCAGGCTGTGGAAGGGGATGAACTGCCAGCTGGTCACCAGCACCAGGCAGGCGACGGCGCCACTGGAGCCGCCCAGCGGATCCGCGTTCCCGCCGAACAGCCACGACAGCTTCGCCGGGAGGCCGAAGTTGGGGTCGAGCAGCTGGCGCCACATCACCGCCGTGGCCGCCGTGGACAGCAGCAGCGGCACGAAGAACACCGCCGACAGCACCGCCCGGTTGCGCTGGCGGCCGGCCGCCCACACGCCGAGCAGGATGCTGATCGGCGCCTGCACCGCGATGTTGCCGAGCATCAGGACCCCGGTGACCAGGGTCGAGTCGACGATCTGGCCGTCGCTCACGAACCGGGACCAGTTGTGCAGCCCGGTGAACTGCGGCGTGCTCAGCCCGTCCCAGCTGGTGAAGGACAGGTACAGGACACCGGCCATCGGCACCAGCGCGAAGACGGCGAAGAACAGCATTCCCGGCAGGGCCCAGACCGCGCCGGGCCGCTCCACGGAGTGAGCGGTCCGGCGCGGCTCCCGACGCCTGGCGACCCGTGAATCCGTCAGGGAAACCACGTGTGCCTTCCTAGTGCTTGATGGCGAGGACGCCGCTGACGAACTGCTGCGGACTGTCCTGGCCGTTGAACAGCTTCTGGATCTCGGTGAGCAGCGGCGTCCCCAGCGTCAGCCCGAGAGCCTGGTCCCAGGACTGGGTGAAGGCCGGGGCGGTGGACACCAGGTCGTACTGGAACTCGGCGTAGGCCGGGTCGGGAGCCTTGGCCAGCGCCTGCTTGGCGTTGGTCGTGACGGGCACCTCGCCCTTGGCGACGAGTCCCTCGACGTAGCTGTCGCTGTAGGTGGTCTTCAGGAACGCCGCGGCCGTCGTCTGTGGCGCGGCGGTGGTGACCGACAGGTAGTTGGTCGGGTTGCCGACCACGTCGGCCGGGTCGCCGACGCCGCCGTCGACGGTCGGGAAGGCGACGTAGCCCATGCCGTCCTTGGCGAAGGTCGGGTCCGCGCCCTGCTGGGTGGCGTACTCCCAGGAGCCCATCAGCTCCATCGCCGCCTTGCCCTTGGCCAGCAGGGTCGAGGTGCCGCCGGCGCCGTAGTTGACCGAGCCGAAGTTGTCGCCGAACGCGCCGCTGTCCACCAGGCTCTTGACCATCTGCGCGGTCTTGAGGATCGCCGGATCGTTCCACTGGCTCCAGTCGCCGCCCTCGATCTTCTGGAAGAGCTGCGGGCCGGCCAGGCGGTCCACCAGGTACTCGATCCACATCAGCTCGGTCCACGAGGAGGTCCCGCTGCCGGCCACGGTGAACGGCGTGACGCCGCGGCCCTTGAAGACCTGCACCAGGTTCGTCAGGTCGCTCCAGGTCTTGGGCGGCTGCACACCGGCGTCGGTGAAGACCTTCTTGTTGTAGAACAGGAACACCGGCTGGGTCCCGCGGGCCGGAATCCCGACCAGCTTGCCCTCGACCGTGCCGGCCTGCAGAGCCGCCGGAAGGAACTGCGCCTTCAACGCCGAGTCCAGGGTCACCAGCTTGCCGGCCTTGACGTAGTCGTCCAGGCTGCCGCCGCCGTAGTTGAAGAAGATGCCTGGCATCTGCGAGGAGCCCATCCCGGTGCGGACCTTGTCCTTGAAGCCGTCGGTGGCGATCACGGACATGGAGACTTTGCCCTGGCCGGTGGCGTTGAACGTGTCGACGGCCGCCTGCTGCACGGTGTTGGTCGGGTCCTGCAGAGTCCAGAACTGGACGGTGCCGACCGGGGACTTGGACGCGGAGGCCGAGGAGGAACAGCCTGCGGCAGCCAGCAGCGCGGAACCGGCCGCGAGAGCTGCGAAAACCTTTCTGGACCTGTTGTTCATGGCAACGCCTTTCGAATCGGCGGACGTCCAGCGGGGGTCTGGTCGTCGGGAGGGGAAGTCCGAGGTGATGCAGGGCGGCCGATCAGGACGCGGCGTCTGTGGACGGGTCCCTCGGCGCTGCCGCGGATGCCCTGCGGTGAGCGATCACGTTAGGTGGCGCGAAACATCACGGCAACACAATCGGCGACCCCGGTTTCGAAAGACTTTCGAAGACGGGCCGGGCATCGCCCGTGATCAGGCTGAGAACCGGCCTTCACGATCTTCGACAGGCTGGCTCCTGGACGGCTCTGCTCGAAACAGTTTCGGGTTCCGCCGCGGAGGCCGGCGATCTTCCGGCGGACGCACCCGGGCTCGTTCTCAAGGGGTGCGACGCAGGACACGGCGGCTCAGGACACAGCGGCTCAGGACACGGCGACGCTGCGAGGAGCGGCGGTCGAGGCGCGCAGAACCAGCTGCGTGGCCAGCTCGACCCGCGAGGACGCGGGCGACTGGCCGCGGGTCAACTGCAGCAGCACCCGCGTCGCCTCGTGCCCGAGCTCCTCGAACGGCTGGCGCACGGCGCTCAGCGGCGGCGACGCCATCGCCGCGACCAGCGTGTCGTCGAACGACATCACCGCCAGGTCGCGCGGAACGCTGAGGCCGACCTGCCGGGCCGCTTCCAGGACGCCGAGCGCCTGCGCGTCGCTCGCGGCGAAGATGGCGGTGGGCGGTTGTTCCGCGCGCAGGATGTGCTTGCTGGCGGACAGCGCCTCGCCGAAGTCGAAGTCCGTCGCCCGCACGAACGCCGGGTTGTACGCGATGCCGGCCTCGTCCAGCGCGGCCCGGTATCCGTGCAGCCGCGCCGCGCCGGCCAGCGAGTGCGACCGCCCCGCGACCATGCCGATCCGGGTGTGTCCGAGGCCGAGCAGATGCTGGACGGCGTCCCTGGCCCCGCTCCAGTTCGTCACGCCGATGCTGGGGATGTCCTGGGTCGGCGCGTTCAGCGGGTCGACCAGGACCACCGGCAGGTGCTGGTCGACGATGCGCTGCTGGTCGTCCTCGGTCAGCATCGAGATCACGAAGATCAGCCCCAGCGCGCGCAGCGACACGCAGCGCTGGAGCCAGGTGGAGATCGGACGGGCGCCGATCGTGCCGGTGACCACGTCCACCCCCAGGGCCCCCGCAGCCTCGACGATGCCGCGGACCACCTCCAGGGTGTACGGACCCGACAGGTCGCGGAACACCGCGACGATCTGCTGCGCCTCGGCGGGATCCGGGTCCCACGAGCGGACGTACCCGTGCCGGGTCAGGAGTTCCTCGACCCGGGAGCGCGTGGACCCGCTGACGTCACGGCGCCGGTGTACCACCTTGGACACCGTACTGAGGGAGACACCCGCCTCCGCGGCTATGGCCGTCAGCAGGCCGTACTGCCGATCCAGATGTTCCTTGCCGTGTGCTGTCACGCGAGCAGCATGCACCGCCGGACACCTGCCCGAAAGACTTTCGTCACCTGTGAGTGACATCCGAGCGATACCCGCCGAATACTTCAGTCTCGTCGGCTGCCGCGGTTGACCTGTCCTGACCAGCCCTTTTTCAGGAGGCTCCATGAAGTCCAAGCGAGCTCGCTTCCGCAGAGTGGCCGGCGCCGCAGTGGCCGCTGCCGCGACATTGTTGGCGCTGACGGCGCTGACGGTGCCCGCGAACGCGTCCCAACCGACCCAGGCCACGCTCTACCAGCTGCCGAGCGGTTCGGCGTGCACGAAGGCGTTCACCAACTGCGTCCTGTACCCGAAGGCTGCCGCGCTCCCCAGCGGACGTCTCGTGGCCGCGTTCGAAGAGTCGACGGTAACCGCCTCGGGGTCCGCCAACGGCCAGACGATCCCGGTGTACAAGAGCGACGACGACGGTACGACCTGGCAGCATCTGGCCGACGTCAAGGCGCCCGCGTACGCCTCGTCGAATTCCGCCTTCGCGAACTACGTCAGCAACTGGACCAATCCGTACCTCTACGTGCTGCCGCAGGCTGTCGGCAACCTCGCCGCCGGCACGCTCCTGATGGCCACGGTCGTGTCCGGTGACGACTACTACTACCTCGACCAGAAGGCGGCCAACCCGAACTTCACGCCCACGCACGACGGCGACCGCGACAACACCGCGATCGCGCTCTACGCGAGCACCGACTCCGGCTCGACGTGGACCGTCGAGAACATCATCACCACGGGCAGTTGGTCGAACGGCGCGAGCTCTCCGGCCGCCGAGGACACCCACCACCAGAACGACCCCGTGTGGGAGCCGTACCTGATGGTCTACAACAACCGACTCGTGGCCTACTACTCCGACGAGAACGACTACACCGGCTACGACTCCACCACAGGCGTCCCGACGCTCGACCCGAACAACGCCACGACGCCGGATCCGGATTTGCAGATCCTGGCGCACCGGACGTGGGACGGGGTCAGCACGGCATGGAGCAGCCCGGTGGTCGACGTCTCGGGCACCACGGTCACCAACTCCTCCGGATACAGCGAGATCGGCGGGGGCCGTCCCGGCATGACCAACGTCGTGCCGACCAGCGACGGCAAGTGGATGATGACCTTCGAATACTGGGGCGGCGGCAACAACGTCCGCTACAAGATCGCCAGCGACCCGCTGCACTTCTACCAGGTAGGGGGCACGGCCGGCACGGGCATCACCTCGCTCCCGGTAACCTCGGGCTCCAGCGCACCGGCCCAGGGCGGCAGTCCGGTGCTCCTGCGCCTGCCCAACGGCCGGATCGTCTTCAACGCGGCCGGCAGCGGCGACGTCTGGACGAATGCCGGCGGCAGCAGCACCGGCTCGTGGACCCAGCAGCACACGACGATGCCCTCCTCCTACAGCCGCAGCCTCACCTACATCCCGCGCACCGGCCGGGTGGAGATCGTCGGCGGAACGACCACGATCCACTACGCCGACATCGACTTCGGGAACTCCGTCGGCGCCTACTACAAGCTCGTCAACGTCAACAGCGGAAAGGATCTCGGCGTGTGGACGGCGGACCTGCTCGACGGCCAGAACGCCGTGCAGTGGACCGACAACGGCTCGGCCGACCAGCAGTGGCACGTCACCAGCCTCGGCAACGGCTACGACGTGCTCCTGGACAAGAACAGCGGCCGGGCCCTGGGCGTCTGGCAGGCGAGCACGGCCGGCGGTGCGAGCGCCGTCCAGTGGGTCCAGAACGGCGGCACCGACCAGCAGTGGCAGTTGGTCGCCGTGGGCTCGAACTACGAGCTGGTGAACCGCAATTCCGGCCTGGCGCTCAGCGTTTCAGGAGGGTCGACCAGTGACGGCGCGCAGATGGTCCAGGAGCCGTACACCGGCGCCACCTCGCAGCTGTGGTCCCTGGTGAAGGTCTCCTCGTAGTACTGCGACATCGTAATGCGGCATCGTGCCGCACCACCTGTGTGGTGGTGCGGCACGACGTTCAGATCTGGCCGCGCAGCATTCGCAGCAGGTGGTCGAGGACGCGTCCGCTACTGACGCGAAGCCCGTCGTGTTCGTGCTCGTTGGTCGCCCACAGCCGGAGGCCCCGGATGGTCTCGGCGGTCTCCAGCGAGTAGGTGGCATCGACGTACATGTCGTCGAGGTAGACGGCGGCGGCCACGGGGACCTCGTTCGCGGCCAGGCGCTGAGGGTCGTAAAGGTCGGGCCAGTCCTCGCGGGCGGACAACAGCTCGGCGGGCGCGCGCAGGGACGCGAGACAGGGCTGGTCGAACTGCCACGGGTAGGTCATCTCGCCGGTGAACAGGACCGGGTCGTCCCCGGCCAACGCCGTGCGCGCGTCGAACTGGGGAAACTCGCCGCGCACCCGCTCGGCGGCCCAGTTCATCGCTCCGGTGCTGCTCTGGGCGTAGCTGAGTTCGTGCATGAGCGGGTTCAGCGGCAGTTGGGCGTAGCTGAGGAAAGCCGCGGCGCGGGCGAGGAAGCTGTCGGACAGCTCCGCTCCGGCCCAGGGGTGTTCGAGCAGGTAGTGCAGCACGTCCGCGCCGTCGCTCGTGCCGAGCATCAGCCCGAGCGACTGGAAGGCCTCGACGGTGAGCAAGGACCCGTCCGGCATCGGAACAGGACGCTCGATCAGGTGCGCGGCGATGCGGCGGACCGAGGCGGCGTCCTGCGGGTACCGCCGATAGAAGGCGGTGTTCTTGCGGTGCACGCGCGGATAGGCGACGCGGTAGACCTCGTCGGCGGTGACGCGCAAACCGGGAAGGCCGCCGGTGATGATCGCCTCGCGCAGGCCCTCGGGCGCGAGCGAGAGGTAGGTGACGGCGCACATGCCGCCGTAGCTCTGGCCGAGCACCGACCACGGTTCGTCGGTGAGTTCGCGCCTGATCAGTTCGGCGTCGCGGACGATGGCGTCGGCGCGGAAATGGGTGAGGTAGTCGGCCTGCGCGGCGGGCTCGCCACGAGCGGGGAGCGTTTGCCGGGTGACCGGGCTGGAGCGGCCTGTGCCGCGCTGGTCGAGCAGGAGGACGCGGTAGTCGTCGAGGGCGCGGTCCAGCCAGGAGTCCCGGCCGGCCGGACGCGGCGGCAGCATGCCGGGGCCGCCTTGCAGGAACAGCAGCCAGGGAAGCCGCTCGCGCTCGCGTCCGGCGGCCACGACTTCGCGGGCGTAGACCTCGATGTGTTCGCCTTCCGGCTGATCGTGGTCGAGGGGGACGGAGAAGAGATGATCGGTCAGCGTGATTCCGGGCATGGAAGGCTCCTGGGCTCCTTTGTGGCAACAGAGTGATCTTGATTTGGGCTTCGGGAAACTTTAGGCACCGTCTGTGGCATCACTCGCGCCTCGGCTGCGTGAGGATGCTGATGGCGTTGGCCGCGATGATCGCCGCGATGCTCAGCCAGGCGATCACGTCGAGCGTCTGTCCCAGCACGAGCGTGCCGACGACTGCGGCGAGCACCGGGTTGACGCTCATGAACAATCCGAACGCCTCGGCGGGAACGCGGCGCAGCGTGAACAGGTCCGCGAGGAACGGCACAGCAGAGGACAGGACTCCCGCCGCGACAGCGGCACCGACCGCCCCGGCGGAGGGCGTGTGGTGTACCGCGACGACGGCTCCGAGGGGCAGGTAGACCAGGGCGGACAGTCCCGCTGCGGCGGCTGTGCCCTGTGCCCCGGGGATGCGCTGCCCGATGGAGCGGTTGAGAAGGATGTAGGACGCCCAGCAGGCGGCGGCGAGCAGGGCGAGCCCCATGCCGAGGTAGTCGGCGGTAGGGCGCGGACGCATCAAGGCGACGACTCCCGCGGCGGCGAGTACGGCGCAGCCCAGGTCCACGCGTCTGCGCGAGCCGGCGAGCGCGATCGTGAGGGGGCCGAGGAACTCCAAGGTGACCGCCTCGCCGAGACCGATCCGGTCGATCGCGGTGTAGAGCGACAGGTTCACCACGCCGAAGACGGCCGCGAGCAGCAGCACCGGCCGCCACTGGTCCCGCGTGAAAGACCGAACGCGGGGCCGACCGACGGCGATCAGCACCGCCGCGGCGACATACTGGCGGATCGCGACGACGCCGACAGGGCCGAGCACGGGGAAGGCCAGCGACCCGATCGCGGCGCCGAGCTGGGTCGAGAGGCCGCTGGCGAGCATCGTGCCGACCCCGGCCATGGGCACGGCGCCACGCTTCGTGGGCAGGACGGCGCGCTTCGTGGGCACGGCACCACGCTTCATGGGCACGGCACCAGGTTTGGTGGGCTGGACGGCTCGATCCGCAGGCAGGGCGGCGCCGTCCGCAGGGCGAGTGGGGGCTGCTGGCATACGTCGATCCTGTGCCGCGCCGGACTGTGCGCAAAATGCATGGACCGCGCCGGCTATACGCTTTGGTTATGGATGTCGAGCTGCGTCAGTTGCGCTGCCTCATCGCGATCGTGGACGAGGGCACGTTCACCGACGCCGCGATCGCGCTGGGGGTCTCACAGGCTGCGGTCTCCCGCACGATTTCGGCGCTCGAGAAGCGTCTCGGCGTGCGGCTGTTGCGACGCACGTCCCGCGAAACCTCGCCGACCGCGATCGGACTGCGCGTCGTGGCGCACGCCCGGCGCGTGCTGGCCGAGGTCGACAACCTGGTGCAGGAAGCGACATCGGGCCACGTCGAACTGCGTATCGGCCACGCCTGGTCGGCACTGGGCCGACGCACACTCGCCTTCCAACACCGGTGGCGGGAATCGCACCCGGAGACGCAGATGCACCTGCTCCGCATCAACTCCCCGACCGCCGGCCTGGCCGAGGGCACCGCGGACCTCGCGGTCATCCGCAGGCCGCTGGAGGACCGCCGCTTCGAGGGCGCCATCGTGGGTCTGGAGACACGCTGGTGCGCGCTGGCCGCCTCCGACCCGCTGGCGGGGCGCCGCTCGGTACGCCTGGCCGAGCTCAGCAGCCGCGTCCTGCTCGTCGACCAGCGCACCGGAACGACCAGCGCGGATCTGTGGCCCGCGGACGCGCGCCCCGCGATCCAGGAGAGCCGCGACATCGACGACTGGCTCACGGTCATCGCCACCGGCCGCTGCGTGGGGGTCACCGCGGAGTCCGTCGTCGACCAGTACCCCAGGCCCGGCATCGTCTACCTGCCGGTACGCGACGCCGAGCCGGTCGCCGTACGGCTGACCTGGTGGCGCGACGATCCCCACCCCGCGACCCGCGCCGTACTCGAGCTCCTCACCGAGCTCTACCGCACCTGAGCGATCGGGTGTTCTTGCTCTATCCAGCCTGTGCGCCGACCCGTAGCCACGCGCTGCCCGCGGAGCGGATCCAGAAGGCAGCGAGCCGGGCCAGGGTGAACACCCCGACGGCGACCCACAGCCAGGTCAGCCCCCATCCCGCGGCGAGCACGAGCGCGAGGGCGCCGAGGAACACGAGCGTGCACGCGAACGAGGCCCAGGCCAGGAAGGTGGCGTCGCCCGCGCCGATCAGGATGCCGTCGAGCACGAACACGACCCCGGCGGCCGGCTGGAGCGCTGCGGCGACCAGCAGCACCGGCACCAGCGCGTGTGCCACAGCCTGGTCGGAGGTGAACACCCCGGCGAGCACCGGGCTGAGCGCGGCCAGCCCGACACCGGTGATCACGCCGAAGCCGAGCCCCCACCGGTTCATCCGCGCCACCATCCGCCGCGTCGCCTCGATGCGTCCGGCGCCCAACTCATGGCCGACCAGCGCCTGCGCGGCGATGGCCAGCGCGTCGAGCGCGAGGGCGAGGCCGGACCAGAGGTTGGCGGCGATGGTGTGCGCGGCGAGCGCCCCCGTACCGAGCCGTCCGGCGCCCCACACCGCCGCGATGATGTAGACGCGCAGCCACAACGTGCGGGTGAGCAGCGCGGTGTTCGCCGAGAGCGAGCCGCGCACCGCACGCGCGTTGAACCGCGGCACGACGCCATGCGCCCGGCACGCCTTGACCACCACGCAAACGTACGCAACGCCCATCGCGGTCTGCACAGACGCGGTCCCGGCCGCCGAACCCGCGATCCCGAACCCGCACGGGTAGACCAGGATCCAGTTGACCAGCGTGTTCGCCACGGCAGCGACGGCCGCGACCACGAGCGGCGTCCGCATGTCCTGCAGGCCGCGCAACAACCCGGTCGCCGCGAGCACCAGCAGCATCCCGGGCAGCCCCAGGCAGCTGACGCGCAGGTACGTCGCCGCGTACGGCGCGGCCTGGGCCCCGGCCCCCAGCCAGCGCACAACCGGGTCCGCACAGGTCACCCCGATGACCGCAAGCAGCACCCCGAGCCCGGCCGCCAGATACATCCCGTCGACCCCGCGTGCCATCCCCTCGGCACGCCGTCCCGCACCGATGAGCCGGGAAACCTGCGCAGTGGTGCTGTAGGCGAGGAAGATGCACACACCCACCAGGGTGTTGAGGGCGGAGCCCGCCGTACCCAGGCCGGCAAGCTGCGCGGACCCGAGGTGGCCGACGATCGCACTGTCGGCAAGCACGAACAGCGGCTCGGCAACCAGCGCACCGAGCGCGGGTATCGCCAAAGCGAGGATCTGACGCCCCGTGACGTGCGCGGCGTCCAGTTCCTCGACGTGCTGGGCGCTCTCGTCGTCGCGCGCTCGGTGGGCGGCCTCGGTGTTCACACGAAGGATTGTGTCAGGTGCCACAGGCCAGAGGAACCCTTACTTCGGCAACTCCCGCCGCTAGCGCGGCCATCGGATCAGGAGCGCGGACTTCATGATGCTCCTGTGAGCGCCAGGGTCTCAATGCGAAGATCAATACTACGAACTGCTGTGCCCTTAGCGCGCAGCGCAATCAGTGCCTACGATCAGCCATGTGGAGAATCAACGTTCGTCGATACACGACGAGGCCGCAGCGGAGGAGGCGCGGCTCGCGGCGCTGATGGCGGGGCAAGCCGAAGTGCTCGCCGACGTGATGGTCGAGCGGATCATGACGACGGTGCCGGCCTACGCCGAAGGCGGCGTCGATCCGGCGGGGGTGCGCCGGGCCTGCTTGGACATGATCGCCCACATCCTGGAGCCGATGTCGCGCGGCGAGACTCCGACGCTTGACCTGTTCGACGGTACCGGCCGGTCGGTGGCCATGGCGGGCATCCCGCTCACGGCGTTGTTGGACGCGTTCCGGGTCGCGGCGGTCTCCGGCTGGGAGCTGTTCGTGGCGATGGCGCCGGCGCTGGACGTGTCCGTGGCCGGTGTGCTGCGGGTCGCCACCAGCTTCCTGCGGCTCCTGGACCTCTTCACGCAGGAGATGACCCGCGGCTACCGCGAGGAGATCGGCGCTCAGGTGCGCAGTGAGGAGCAGCGCCGGGCCGCCTTGGTGCAGGCGCTCATCGAGGGCCGCCTGGTCGAGTCCGATCTGTGGGAAGCGGCCGATCTGCTGCAGCTTCCGCATCGGGGACCGTACGTCGTCATCGCCGCCCGGGTCCCCGGCATCGGCAGCCACGCGCTGCCCAGCATCGAACGCGGCCTGGGCGGCCTCGGCATCGATTCGGCCTGGCGCCTGATGCACGATGTGGAGATCGGCGTGGCGCGCCTGCCGCGTACCGGTCCGGTGGTGTTCGAGCAGCTGGTGACGGCGCTGCAGGCGGGCGGCGAAGGCCGGGTCGGCGTCAGCCCGCCGTACGACGACCTGCGCCTGACCTCCCAGGCGCTGCGCCTGGCCCGGATCGCGCTGCACGGCGCCCTGGACCACCGCAAGGTGGTGGTGTTCGGCCGCGACGCGCTGTCGGCGGCGGCCTCCAGCGCGCCGGACATCATGTCCCGGGTGGCCGGCGAAGTCCTGGCCGGCCTGAGCGAACTGCCCACGGAGGACCGTACGGCGTTGCTGGACACCTTCGGGGTCTGGTTGGACTGCGGGGGCTCGGCGGACGAGGCGGCCAAGCGGCTGTTCGTACACCCCAACACCGTGCGCTACCGCCTTCGCCGGCTGGAGGAGCGCACCGGCCGGTCACTGTCCGACCCGCGGGCGAACGCCGAGCTGAGCCTGGCCTTCGAGGTGGACCGGCGAACCCGCGATCTTCCCGACTGAATCCGCGAAGCAGCTCCCTGAAGCAACCGGACCTTTCGCCAGCACGGCGACAGGTCGGCACGGCGGCAGGCCGACAGCTCGACAGCCACGTCGTGGTCTGCACGTATTGACGCTTCCCTGACGCCTTGCTTACGTCTTCACAGTGAAGCGTTCCTTGATGCTCATCCTCAGTGTCCTGATGACCTTCGTCCCGCTGGCGGTGGCCGCGCCCGCACGAGCCGCCTCCATCTGCGACAAATACTGCGACGCGCGGGACCCCGCGCTCTCCCCCGTCGACCGGCAGCCCGTCAGCACCAGCATCTACTCGCGCAGTATCGTCCTGCACTCCGACGACAGCGACGACATGATGTGGGCCAGCATCGACAACGGGAACCCCGGTGACGAGGTGTGGCTGGACCGGTCCTTCGACGGCGGCCAGACCTGGTCCTCCGGCAGCAAACTCGGCGACACCACCATCCCCAGCGGCAACCGGGGTTGGCGGACCCTGATGTACAACAACGACGACTGGAACAACCTCGGCGTCGGCGCGATGCGCGCCTGCGGCAAGGCCGGCGACCGCGCGGAGATCGCCTGCACGCCCTGGGCCCGCACCACCTGGAACGCCGCAGACCGGCGCCGCGCCGCGGCCACCGCGGAGATGATGTTCTACAACACCTCCACCGGCCTGTTCAACACCACCGGCTGGTGGAACTCGGCGAACGCGCTCACCGCGGTCATCGACAACATCCGGGCCACCGGCATGGGCAGCTACCAGTACGCGGTGTCCACCACCTACGACAAGAACATCAACGCGCAGGGCGGCAACTTCACCAACTCCTACATCGACGACACCGGTTGGTGGGGCCTGGCGTGGGTGGACGCGTACGACCTGACCCACGACTCGCGCTACCTGACCACCGCCGAAGCCGACGCGAACTACATGGCCCGGTACTGGGACTCCACGTGCGGCGGCGGAGTGTGGTGGAGCACTGCGAAGACCTACAAGAACGCCATCCCCAACGAGCTCTACCTGCGGCTCACCGCCGCACTGCACAACCGCATCGCCGGCGACACCGTCTACCTGCAGCGGGCCCAGGCGGAGTGGAGCTGGTTCCAGTCCAGCGGCATGATCAACAGCTCGCACCTCATCAACGACGGCCTGACCTCCGGCTGCGCCAACAACGGCCAGCCCACCTACACCTACAACCAGGGCGTGATCCTGGGCGGCCTGGCCGAACTGTACGGCGCGACCGGCACCAACTCGCTGCTCACCAGCGCCACCGCCCTGGCCAACGCCTCCACCACCAGCACCGCCCTCAACCCCAACGGCGTGCTCACCGATCCGGGCGAGCCGGGCACCAACGGCGGCGGAGACGGCCCGTCCTTCAAGGGCGCCTATGTCCGGAGTCTGTCTTACCTGAACGCCACGCTCTCCAACCACCCCTACGGCGCCTACCTGACCAGGCAGGTGAACAGCGTCTACCAGAACGACCGGGACGCGCTCGACCAGTACGGCTACCACTGGGCCGGCCCGCTCGACAGCATCGACGCCGCCCGCCAGCAGAGCGCACTGGATCTTCTGAACGCTGCGGGATGACGGAGAGACGCCTGGCTGAAGGCGAGCTACCGCAAGGAGGGCTACCTCAACGTGGGGTTCACCGACCCGTCCCGCAGGAGCCGCGCACGATGAGCTGAGTGGGAATGAGAAGCGGCGCGGCCGCAGGGTACGTATTCCGCTTCGAATCGCGGCCTCCGTCATCGTCGGCTCCGATGGCGTTCAACAGCGTCTCGACCGCACCGACACCGATGCGGACCCGGTCCTGCGCGACGGTGGTCAGCGCCGGACGCACCAACGACGCGGCCTCGATGTCGTCGAAGCCCACAACCGCCATGTCCCCGGGCACGGACAGGCCGGCGTCATCGAGCGCCTGCATCGCGCCGATGGCCATCTCGTCGCCCGCGACGAAGATGGCCGTGGGCGGCTCGGGCAGGGAGATCAGGCGCTGCGCGCACTCGTAGCCGCTGGACAGGTAGAAGTCCCCGTGCTCGACGTACTCCGGCCGGGGATCGAGGCCGACACGGGCCATCTGGTAGCGGTACCCGGCCAGGCGTTCGGCGGCGGGCATCACGGCCAGCGGACCGGTGATGGTCGCGATCGCGCGGTGGCCGAGGGAGTGCAGGTGGCGGACGGCGCCGGCCGCGCCGCTGCGGTTGTCGGAGGTGACGTACGTCGTGCGTTTGCGTTGCAGCGACAAGTCGATGGCCACGCAGGCGATGCCGGAATCGACGAGCGCCGTGATCGCCGGATGCCCTTCGTCGACGCCCATCATGATGACGCCGTCGAGGCTGTGCTGCCGGGCCGCCCGCCGGTACACGTCCACGCCGGACGCGCCGCCGGCGATCGACAGGACCATGAGATGGAAGCCGACGGCGGTCAACGCCTGCTTGATCCCGACGAACAGGTCGAGCAGGAAGGCCGGCCGGCGGCCCTCGTTCGCGTAACCGGTGTCCCAGATCAGACCGATCATGTCTGAGCGGCGCCGGACCAGGGTGCGGGCCGGCTGATTGGGCGAGTAGCCGAGTTCCTCGGCCAGTTCCAGGACGCGGCGCCGGGTCTCCGTGCTCACTTCCGCACGGTCGTTGAGCGCACGTGACACCGTCGCCTGCGATACCCCGATGAGACGGGCGAGCTCGCGGATGTCCACCACATTCGGAAACGTATCCGGTCCTCGCTCGCGGGGGAAGACCACGCCCCGCCCGGCTGAGGCCGGAGAACTGGTTGTCGAGTGCCGCAGAGCCTTGACAGCGGCAAACAGCGGGTGCACGATCCGCGTCAGACAAGCGAAACAGCGAGGTAACCCCCGCGATACGTCCCGGAAACGCTTCCGGTCGCTTGCCATCACGCCGAGCGCGAACCCGCCCACCCCCCGCGCCAGATAATCAGCGCTCGTACTCCCCAGTTCAGCCGGAAACGTATACGGGGCGGTCATCGAACGCCCGGGGTCCGGATCCGGATCCCGCACCCCCCGACCCAGGAGTGAAGATGGGTACTGCTGTACACCGGCGGCGACGCGCCGCCATGGCGATCGTCGCCGCGCTGGCGCCGATCGCCGCGACCGTGGCAATCGCCTTTCCGACGTCCGCCTCGGCCGCCGTTCCCCACCCGACGGCTGTTTCCCGCGCGGCCGCTGCCGCGATCCCGTCCGCCGTCCCCGCCCCGCCCGCGGGCTGGACCACGACCTTCAGCGACGACTTCAACGGCGCGGCGAACACGCCCATCGACAACAACTGGATCTACGACCTGGGCACGAGCTATCCGGGCGGGGCCGGCAACTGGGGTACCGGCGAGGTCGAGTCGGAGACCAACTCGACCCGGAACGTCTACCAGGACGGCGCCGGCCACCTGGTCATCAAGCCGATCAGGGACGCGCAGGGCAACTGGACTTCCGGGCGGGTGGAGACCGCGCGCACCGACTTCGCGGCGCCTCCCGGCGGCCAGATGGAGATCACCGCCTCGATCGAGCAGCCGAACCCGGCGAACGGACTCGGCTACTGGCCGGCCTTCTGGGCCATGGGCGCGAACGCCCGTCCGGTCGGGGCCACCAACTGGCCCAGCATCGGCGAGTTCGACATCATGGAGGACGTCAACGCGCTGTCGAAGGTGTCGCACACGTTCCACTGCGGCGTCGATCCGGGCGGCCCCTGCAACGAGACCACCGGCATCAGCAGCGGCCTGCTCAACTGCGGTGGCTGCCAGACCGCGTTCCACACCTACTCGGTCATCATCGACCGGACGAACGCCAACGCCGAGCAGCTGCGGTTCTACACCGACAACGTGCTGCAGCACACGGTCAACCAGAACCAGGTCGACGCGAACACCTGGGCGACGGCCGTCGACCACGGGTTCTTCGCGATCCTCAACGTGGCCATCGGCGGTGTCTACCCCTTCAACGTGTGCCAGTGCACTGAGCCGACGGCCGCCACCACGTCCGGCGCGCCGATGACTGTGGACTACGTCGCCGTCTACACGACAAATCAGAGCGGCAGCCAGTCCGTCGCCACGCCGACGTTCAGTCCGGCCGGCGGCACGTACGCCTCCGCGCAGTCGGTGACGCTGTCGGACGCGACGTCGGGGTCGAGCATCCGCTACACCCTGGACGGTTCGGCGCCCACGGCGGCATCGACCCTCTACACCGGTCCGATCAACGTCGCCGCGACGACCACGGTGAAGGCCATCGGTCTGGCGGCCGGTCTGACGAACTCCGCGACGGCGAGCGCGACGTACACGATCGGTTCCTCCTCGCCCGACTACACGCAGAGTGCGACGCAGCTGAACGCGACGCAGGCTCAGCTCTCGATCACCCCGACCACGCCGGCCGCCTATGTCGACGTCCACTACCTGATCAACGGTGCGGGTCAACAGAACTTCCGCATGACCAACAACTCAGGGACGTGGACGCAAACCGTGAGTTCACTCACGACCGGCACCGTGCTGGAGTACTGGTTCACCTACGAGAAGAGCGGCGCCCAGTACGACACGCCACACTTCACCTACACACAAGGGGCGGCAGCGGTGGCGGCACGGCCGCGACGCCGACGTTCAGTCCGGCCGGCGGCTCGTACACGACGGCCCAGTCGGTGACGATCTCCGATTCGACGTCCGGTGCGAGCATCCGCTACACCCTGGACGGAAGCACGCCGACGGCGTCGTCGACCCTTTACTCGGGTCCGATCAGCGTCACAGCGACGACCACGATCAAGGCGATCGCGATCGCCTCGGGCGTGACGAATTCGGCGGTGGCCAGCGCCACGTACACGATCGGCAGCAGCGGCGGCGGCACCGGCGGCAGCCTGGGTCCGAACGTGATCGTGATCAGTCCGAGTGAGTCGGTGAGCGCGATCGCCAGCCAGCTCAACGCGATCGGCACGCAGCAGGCGCCGAACCAGTTCGGGAACCAGCGCTATGAGATCTTGTTCGAGCCCGGGACCTACGGCTCGGCCGCGGCGCCGCTGGACTTCCAGCTCGGGTACTACGAGAGCGTCGAGGGTCTGGGGCAGAACCCGGGCCAGGTGGTGATCAACGGCACCATCGACTCCTGGAACCAGTGCACCAACGGCGCCTCGAACCAGTGCTACGCCACCAACAACTTCTGGCGCTCGATCTCCAACCTCACCATCAACGTCACCGGCCTGACCGGCTGCAACGCCGGCGAGGACGTCTGGGCTGCCTCGCAGGCCTCACCGATGCGCCGGGTGGTGGTCAACGGCAACCTGACCTTGATGGACTACTGCGGCGGGACACCGGGCTGGTCCAGCGGCGGGTTCATCGCCGACTCCCAACTCAACGGCACCATCGAAAACGGCTCACAGCAGCAGTACCTGGTACGCAACACCACGATCGGGAGTTGGACCAACGGGGTGTGGAACCAGGTGTTCTGCGGCGACCCCGGCGCCCCGGCACAAAGCTTCGGATCGACCTCCCTACAAGCCGGCGGCCCGCAGCCGTACACGACGCTCGGCACCTGCCCGACGACGCAGGAGGAGCCGTACCTCTACACCGACGGCTCAGGTAACTACAACGTGTTCGTGCCCTCGGTGCAGTCCAACACCAGCGGCCCGACCTGGGCCGGCGGCAGCACCCCCGGCACCTCGCTGTCGCTGAACACCTTCTACGTCATCGACTCCTCAAGCACCGTCAGTCAGATCAACGCGGCGCTGGCGGCCGGGGACAACCTGCTGTTCACACCGGGTGTCTACAGCTACAACCAGACGATCAACGTCACCCACCCCGACACCAAGATCCTCGGGTTGGGCTTCGCAACCCTGATCCCGACCGCCGGCCAAACCACCATGTCCGTGGCCGACGTCAACGGCGTCAACATCTCCGGCCTGATCTTCGACGCCGGCCCCACCACCTCCCCGACCCTGCTCACCGTCGGCACCCCAGGCTCGGCCACCAGCCACGCCAGCGACCCGGTCACCGTCGACGACGTGTTCTTCCGGATCGGCGGCGCTACCGCCGGATCAGTCACCGACGCGTTCATCGACAACAGCAACAACTCGCTGCTGGACAACATCTGGTCCTGGCGCGCCGACCACGGCGCCGGCTCCAACTCCTGGACCACCGACACCGCAGACACCGGCCTGACCGTCAACGGCAACAACGTCACCGCCTACGGACTCGCCGTCGAGCACTACCAGAAGAACGAAACCGTCTGGAACGGCCAAGGCGGCACCGTCATCTTCTTCCAAAACGAAAACCCCTACGACGTCCCCAACCAGGCATCCTGGATGGCCAGCCCGAGCCAAAACGGCTACCCGGCCTTCTACATCCCCAACAGCGTCACCTCGTTCCGGGGCTACGGCATGGGCGTCTACTCCAACTTCACATCGGGACCACCCATCGAAAGCGCGATGGCCATCCAAGCCCCGAAC
>NZ_JAACYW010000109.1 GCF_015356825.1 Catenulispora rubra
CGGACCAGACGGTCTGGCAGTGAGGGATCAGCGTCCGTAGATCAGGGTCCGGATATCAGTGCTGCGAGCCGCCGATGCTGCCGGTGGCCGTGGGGGCGCCGGGGTGGATCGGGTCGACCGGGTTCTGCGGTCCCCCGTCGATCGGCCAGCCGGTCGGCCAGGTGGGCGCGCCGGACGGCAGGTGGGTCGGCAGGCCGGTCGGCAGGTGCGTGGGCAGGCCGCTCGGCAGATGCGTGGGCAGCCCGGTCGGCAAGCCGCTGGGCAGGTGCGTCGGCCAGGTCGTCGGCCACGTGGTGGGCCAGCCGTCGCCGGGGTGCGGCGTGGGGATCGGGAACGTCGGCGCGTGGCCGTCGTGGACGTCCTTCTCCGCCTGCGCCAGCCGGTTGCAGAAGTCCTGCATCCGCTTCTGCGCCTCGCTGCGCTCCGCGTCCAGCGCGGACTGGAGCTTGGCGATGTCGGCGGCCGGGACGTTCGCGGCCTTGGCCAGCTTCTGCAGCTCGGCCGCGGTCAGGTCGTGCCCTTGGTCGTCGCGGTCGCCGTCCTCGGCGGCCTTGCACAGCCGGAAGCTGTCGTCGCCGAGCAGCTTCGCGCCGGCCGCGTCGAGGACGGCCTGGTCGGTGCGCGGCGGGGCCGCCTTCGTGGGCGCGCCGGTCGGGGTCGGGACGTCCGGACCCTTGCCGTCGGCGCCCACGGGGGTGGTGATCAGGTCGGTCCCGCCGACACGGTTGTCCTTCGTGTCCTTGGTGTCCTTCGGGGCCGGGAAGCCGAGCGAGTGGGCCTTGGACTGAATGCCGGACGGGAGCGAGTTGGTCGCGGCGGCGGCGGACACGCCGACGACCGACACGCCGCAGACGGCGACGACGATCTTCACCGTCACGGTCTTGGCGAGGAGGGCTTTGCTGAACACGCGTCTCTCCTTGGAGGGTGTCGCGGAGGCGGAGTGATGCGCGGAGAACACGGCACGGGCCGCGTCCTCGCCCGAGAGCTCGGCGGTCAGGGCCGGTCCGGCGGCCGCGTCGAGCAGCCGCGCCAGGGCCTCCAGATCGGGGCGCGTTTCGTGCCCTGATCCCGCCGGTGGGGATCCCGCTGCGGTGCCTGCTATGCCTGCTATGCCTGCGGTGCCGGCGACGTTCGCAGCTTTCGCAACGTCGCCAACGTTCGCAGCGCCTGCGGCACCCGGCACCGCGCCCGCGGCACCCGGGCCGCCGGCGTGGTCGAGCAGTTCCTCGGCGGCTCGGCGACCCGGTCGCCGGCTCCCGAGGATCCGCGGGGAGTTCCCTGTCGTACGCATCGTGCCCGAAGGAGCGATCCTGCGCCTCATCGTGTTACACCCGCCCTCGAACCCGTCCGCGCCATCCCTTTGAGCTGCGCCTTCTCCGGCTCGGCCGCCTTGTCGAGGCGCTTCTTCAGCGTGCGCAGACCGCGCATCGCCGCTACCCGCACCGCGCCGGAGCGCTTGCCGACGACCGAGCCGGCCTGCTCGGCGCTCATCCCTGCGACGGCTCGCAACAGGACCGCTTCGGCTTGGTCGCGTGGCAGCTCTGCGATGGCCGCCAGCGCCCGACGCGTGGCCATCGCGGCCAGCGCCGCTTCGGCGGTGTCGTCCCCGGACCGCTGTTCCGGCAGCGCGGCGACCGGATCGGCCAGCTGGCGCTGGTTCCGGCGGCCCTCGTCGATCGCGCGGTTGCGGGCGATGCGGAACAGCCACACCTGGAACTGTTTGGCGTCCCCGGTGAAGCCGCCGAGGTCGCGCGAGGCCTGCAACCAGGTCTCGGAGGCGACGTCCTCGCAGGCGGCGGGGATCAGGACTCGGAGATACCGCAGCAACGGCGGGTTCAGGGCGCGCCAGAGCACGGCGAAGGACGCCTCGTCACCGCGCACGGCGCCGGTGAGAGCGTCCGCTATGTCTTGCCCATCCAGCATTGGGGTCCTTGATGCGAAGGTCTTGGACCCACCCCGCCGGGCAGCCTACCCGAGCTGTCCGAGGATGGCGCGGAAACGTTCTGTTGCGAGGTCGAGCTGTTTGACGATCAGTTCCTTCACCTCGTCGCTCAACGGGGTGTCGGCGCGTAGCGCGAACTCACGGAGCTGCGGGACCAGCGGCGCGTACTTCGCCGAGGCCTTGCGGACCTTCGGGCCGGTGGTGTGGATGATGCCGACGCCGTTGTCGGTGAAGTCGGACAGCTTGATGACCCGCGCCCACGGATCGACTTCCAGGCTCTCCACGACGTGTTCGCGGTACTGCTCCCCGCGGTCGCGCGCCGGGTCGTAGTCGGGGTTGGTGACCGCGGCGATGAGGTTGGCGACCCGCGGCGTGAAGGCGCGGGCGAGGACGGCCAGGGCCGCGTACCGCTCCCCCGCGGCGCGTTCTGCGTCGCTGGCCAGATCGGCGAGATCGGCGGGGTGGTCCTCGACCGCGTCGTGCAGCAGCGCGGCGACGACCACCTCGGCGTCCCGGACCTGGTAGTGGCGGATGATGCGGATCGCGACCCGAAGCAGGTGGTTGACATACGGCTCGCGGACCCGCTTGTCGCCGGCGTGCAGCCGGGAGGCGACGCGTTCGGCGCGCTTCAGGGTGGCGCGCTCGCCGTCGGGGAACGCCTCGATCTCGACGTCGAACAGCGCGTGCAGGCCGGCCTCGCCGTAGACCTCGGTCACGGCGTGGATGGGCATGACTTTCAACTGGCCCCGCTCAATCCCGTCCATGGCGGCGAATGTAGCGGGGTCAGGTGACGTGACTCCAGTCAGGGCGTTGCTTCTACGGGTGTTTCGACGCGTGCTTTACGTGTTTGATGCGCGCTTTAGGTGCTTTACGCGTTCAGCTTGCTCTGCCAGTCCGCCGGGACGCGGCCCTTCGGTCCGGGCACCGGCTGGTCGGCCGGGTGGCTGTCCGGGGGCGCCAGGGCCGGGCCGGACTCGTAGAAGTCGTCGTTGCTGAAGTCGTAGAACCAGTCCTCGCCGGGCTCGAAACTGGTGATCATGGTGTGGCCGCTGCTCGTGGCGTGCTTGCGGCCGTGCTGCTCGGGCGAGTTGTCGCAGCAGCCGATGTGGCCGCACTGCGTACAACGGCGCAGGTGCACCCACCAACCGCCGTTCTCGTCGCACTCCACACAACCGGTACCGCTCGGCGGGACGCTGGGGTCGACTCCTGGGATGGACATGCTCCAGACGCTACCCGGCTCGGGGCGCGAGCGCTTGTCAGGTGCTCGGGAGGTGGCCACACTTCGGGGAGCGCCGAAGTGAAGCGGCCGTACGGTCGGGGCATGGTGACTCTGACTTCTCGCGCCGACATCGAGGCCGCGCTGGCTGATCCGCTGCTGGTTCCGCTGCCTGCGGAGTCCGGGCCTGAGGGTTCGATGGCGTGGCTGCGGGCGACGGTTGCTCGGTTCGCTCATGGTACGGTGCATGCGCGGCGGCGTGCTTATGTCGAGGCGGAGTTGGCGCGGGTTGATGTGGAGGGTCTGCGGCGGTTGGCGGCCGGCGTCGATAGCGGTCGAGGTGGCAGTGCGGCCGGTGACGATCGGGCCGGGGTTCTGCGGGCTCTCTCGGCGGCGATGGGGCTGCCGACGCTGGACGATGCGGCGGTGGCGGCGTTGTGCGTCGTGGCCGACAACTACTTCGGTGGGGACGATCCGGCTGCCGACGAGGCCGTGAAGCTGCTTCTGCCGCTGATGCAGACGTCCGATCCGGAGCAGGCCGCGAATCGCGTGGGCATTCTCGTGCAGGCATGCGACGCCACCGCGGCGTTGATCGCAAGTGCTCGCGGCGGTTCTGGGGACGTGCACGCCACGATTCGCACTACTCCGCCGGTTCAGGTGATGCGGCGCGTGGCCGTTGCCGCTACGCGCGTCGGCGAAACCGAGATCGCTGAAGGGGAGTCGGTGCTGCTGGAAGTGGGTCCGGTGGGGCTGACGTTCGGTAGCGGCCCCCGGGTGTGTCCCGGCCGGGCGCTCGCCCTGGCTCTGGCCGAAGGCGCGGTGGAGAAAACCTCGGCACCGGCTCGGTGACAGGCGCCTACCCGCTCGGCGCAGTCTCGCCGTGCGGTTCGCCCATATGGGGTGTTGTCTGGATTCATGTCCATGAGCTCCTTCGGCGGCTTCTTCGACCGCTCCGACGATCCCTTCAACGACCTGCTCAACCGGTTCTTCGGGATGTCCCCGGAGTTCTCGCCGCCGCGGGTCCAGCGTGTGCCGATCGGTCAGCTGCTGACCGAGTCGGCCCGGGAGCTGATCTCCACGGCCTCGCGGCGCGCGACCCAGGACGGCAGCTCCGACCTCGACACCGAGCACCTGCTGTGGGCGGCCACGCAGGTGGAGCCGACGCGCGGCATCCTGGCCGCGGCGAACGTCGATCCGGACCGGCTGGCGCAGACGATCGAGAAGTCGCTGCCGGCCTCCGGCGGGACGCCGTCGTCGGAGCCGGGGCTGACGCCTTCGGCCAAGCGCGTGCTGATGCGGGCGCACGAGCTGTCGCAGGCGTCCGGTTCGACGTACGTCGGGCCGCAGCACATCCTCGCGGCGCTGACCGAGGACCCGGACTCCGGGGCCGGGCACGTGCTGAACAACACCCAGGTCGACGCCAAGGACCTGGGCAAGCGCATCACGAAGGCGTCGCGCGCCGAGGGGATGCCGGCCGGGCCGGAGCAGCCGTCGGACACCCCGACGCTCGACGAGTACGGCCGGGACATGACCGAGGACGCCAAGGCCGGGAAGCTCGATCCGGTGGTGGGGCGGGCCGACGAGATCGAGCAGACCGTCGAGGTGCTGTCCCGGCGGACGAAGAACAACCCGGTGCTGATCGGGGATCCGGGCGTCGGGAAGACGGCGATCGTGGAGGGGCTGGCGCAGCGGATCGTGTCCGGGGACGTGCCCAAGACGCTGGAGGGCAAGCGGGTCGTGCTGCTGGACCTGGCCGGGCTGGTCGCCGGGTCGAAGTACCGCGGGGAGTTCGAGGAGCGGTTGAAGAACGTGATCGACGAGGTGGGGAAGGCCTCGGACTCGACGATCCTGTTCATCGACGAGCTGCACACGGTGGTCGGCGCGGGGTCCGGCGGCGACAGCTCGATGGACGCGGGCAACATCATGAAGCCGGCGCTGTCGCGCGGGGAGCTGAACGTCATCGGCGCCACGACGATCGACGAGTACCGGAAGAACATCGAGAAGGACGCGGCGCTGGAGCGGCGGTTCCAGCCGGTGCTGATCGCCGAGCCCACGGTCGACGAGACGATCCAGATCCTGGAGGGGCTGCGCGACCGGTACGAGGCGCACCACGGCGTGAAGTTCACGGACGAGGCGCTGGCGGCCGCGGCGCAGATGTCGGACCGGTACATCTCGGACCGGTTCCTGCCGGACAAGGCGATCGACCTGATCGACCAGGCCGGCGCGCGGATCCGCTTGCGCAACCTCGGCAAGTCGACCGAGGCGATCGAGCGCGAGGACAAGCTGGCGAAGCTGACGCGGGAGCGGGACGAGGCGGTCTCGTCGGAGAACTACGACCGCGCGAAGGACCTGAAGGCGCGGATCGACGAGCTGAACGACGAGGTCGCGACCATCGAGGAGCGGCGCGAGGGCGCGCTGAAGGTGACGGAGAACGACATCGCGGAGGTGGTGTCGCGGCGTACCGGGATCCCGGTCGCGCAGCTGAACGAGGACGAGAAGACGCGGCTGCTGAAGCTGGAGGAGGCGCTGCACGACCGGGTGGTCGGGCAGGACGAGGCGGTCACGGCGATCGCCGAGGCGGTGCGGCGCTCGCGGGCCGGGATGGGGGACCCGAACCGGCCGACCGGCTCGTTCCTGTTCCTCGGGCCCACCGGCGTCGGCAAGACCGAGCTCGCCAAGGCGCTGGCCGAGCTGCTGTTCGGCGACGAGGACCGGCTGCTGCGCTTCGACATGAGCGAGTTCCAGGAGAAGCACACGGTGTCGCGGCTGCTGGGCTCGCCGCCCGGATACGTCGGCTACGAGGAGGCGGGGCAGCTGACGGAGAAGGTGCGGCGCAAGCCCTACTCGGTGATCCTGTTCGACGAGGTCGAGAAGGCGCACCCGGACATCTTCAACACCCTGCTCCAGGTCCTGGACGACGGCCGCCTGACCGACGCGCAGGGGCGCACGGTCGACTTCCGGCACACGGTGGTCATCATGACGTCGAACATCGGCAGCCAGCTGATCCTCGCGCACAAGGGCGACACCGACGAGATCCGCGACCAGCTGATGGACCAGGTCCGCGGCTTCTTCCCCCCGGAGTTCATCAACCGCCTGGACGAAGTGGTGATCTTCCACAGCCTCGGCAAGGGCGAGATGGGCAACATCGTGGACCTGATGCTGGACGGCTCCCGCCGCCGCCTGAAGGCCCAGGACCTCGGCCTGGAGGTCACGGAGAAGGCCAAGGGCTGGCTGGTCGACCGCGGCTACAAGCCGGAGTTCGGCGCCCGGCCCCTGCGCCGCACGATCCAGGCCGAGCTGGACAACAAGGTCGCCTCGCTGCTGCTGTCCGGGGACACGAATCCGGGCGACACGATCGTGGCGGATGAGGCGGACGATCATTTGGTGTGCAGCGTGCGGCACGCGAGTGAGTGAGGCGGGGGTGGCCAGCTGACACAACACACGTTGCCGGTCAGGACAGCGCGGGGTCGCGGGCTTTGGCTCGCGGCCCTGCTGCTTGGTGTGCGGGCTTGGTGTGCGGGCTTGGTGTGCGGGCTTGGTGTGCGGGCTTGGTGTGCGGGCTTGGTGTGCGGGCTTAGTCGGGCATTTTGTTATGACATTTTCGCCCCTTGCAACATGTATATGCCCGAGCACTGACACAACGACCGACAGCCGAGCCCTCAGCGCGCTACGCCACCCCCGGCGTGATCAGCCCCGTCTCGTAGGCGACCACGACCGCCTGGGCCCGGTCCCGCAGATTCAGCTTCGCCAGGATCCGTGCCACGTGCGTCTTCACCGTCGCCTCGGAGAGGTGGAAGCGTGCCGCCAGCTCCGCGTTCGACAGGCCGCGGCCGAGGAGGCCTAGGACTTCACGCTCTCGGGGCGTCAGGGTCGCGAGGTCCTTGTGCAGTGCTTCGGTGCGCGGGTTCACAGTCGGGACCGCGAAGCGCTCGACCAGTCTGCGGGTGATGGCCGGGGCCAGCATCGCGTCGCCGGCTCGCACCATCCCGACTGCGGCGACCAGGTGCTCGGGGCTGACGTCCTTCAGGAGGAAGCCGCTCGCGCCGGCTGTGATCGCCGCGTAGACGTACTGGTCCAGGTCGAACGTTGTCAGGATGATGATGCGCGGCGGCTCGGGGGCAGGTTCGGCAGAGCCGGAACTGGAACTGGAACCCGAACCGGAAGCGGCCGCGCCCCCGGCGCTCTCCGACAGGATCAGCCGCGTAGCCTCCAGCCCGTCCATCCCCGGCATCCGGATGTCCATCAGCACCACGTCCGGCCGCGTCGCGCGCACCACGCGCAGCGCCTCGTCGCCGTTGGCGGCCTCGCCGACGACGTCGATGCCCTCGGACATCAGGATCATGCGGAACCCGGTCCGCACCAGCACCTGGTCGTCGGCGATCACCACTCGCGTCGCGTTCATGCCGTCGCCCCCTCCCTCAGCGGGATCACCGCGCTCACCATGTAGCCCCCCGTCAGGCGCGGGCCCGCGCTCAGCGTCCCACCGTAGACCGCCAGGCGTTGGCGGAGTCCCACCAGGCCTCGGCCGTTGCCGGTGGCGGCTGTCGAGGAGGTCGTGCCGCCGGTGTCCACGACGTCCACCTTCAGCCGTTGCGGGCTGTACTCCAGCGTCACGCGGATCAGCGCGCCGACCGCGTGCTTCACCGCGTTCGTCAGCGCCTCCTGCACCACCCGGTACGCCGCCAGGTCCAGGCCCGACGGCAGCGGTATCACGTCGCCCTCGATCGCCAGGTCCACGCGCACGCCGCCGCTGCGGATGCGCTCCACCAGCGCCGGGATCTGCTCCAGGCCCGGCTGCGGCGCGAGGTCCGCGGTGCCCGCCGGGTCGCCGCCCTGCGACGTCATCGTCAGCAGGCCCATCACGTGCCGCAGCTCCGCCATCGCCGCGCGGCCGCTGTCCTCCACCGCCAGCAGCGCCTCGCGCGCCATGTCCGGGGACTTGTCCAGGACCTTTCGGGCCGCCCCGGCCTGCACGACCATCACGCTCACGTTGTGCGACACCACGTCGTGCAGCTCCGCCGCGATGCGTGCGCGCTCCTGCTCCACCGCCCGCAGCATCGACGATTCGCGTTCCTCTTCGAGGTCGTGCACGCGCTGCTTCCAGTTCCCGATGGCGTTGGCCCCCAACACGATCGGGATCAGGAACAGGAACGGCACGAAGCCGCGCGTGACGTTTGGGATCTGCCCGCCGCGGGTGGCGGCGATCAGGATCGCGCCGAGGCCGAGGCTGTAGACCATCGCCGAGCGGTAGGGGCTGTAGATCGCGGCGCTGTAGGCGGCGATCAGGATCGACATGAAGGTGAAGATCGCGGTGTCGTTGGCGTCCGAGATGTTGGCGTGCAGCAGCATCACCGCCACCTCGCAGGCCCAGAACGCGGCCAGCGGGAACCGCCGGCGGACGATCAGCGGCAGCGCCGTCATCACCACCAGGAACGTGTCGCGCGGCCCGACGTCGATCAGGTGGTTCACGCTGTAGAAGGGGCCGTGCTGGTCGGGGTTGACCACCGCGTGGTGGTAGCCGCTGTTGAGGGTGCTGATCACCATCGCCAGGGCCAGCGCGACGTCCGCCGCCCAGGCCCAGTGGCTCGGCGACGGCGTCGCCCCCGTGCGCCGGCGCACCGCCGCCCACACAGCCCGCGTCCAACCCTCGTCGTCCCTGTTCACCGCCTCAGTGTCGCAAGAATGCGGGCCGGTCCACATCACCCGCTCCGTCTACAGGCCTACGCCTGCGGGATACACCACCAGGATGACGCCCCCTCCGCATCGGCTCAGCGGTGTAGCAGAGTTCATGACGCAGGCCGACGCGGTCGATCACGGTCCGTCCATAGGTTCATGGCCATGACGAACCCGCCGACGAACCAACCGATGATCGACCTGCGCGACGCGACGAAGAAGTACGACGACGGCCCGCCCGCCCTGGCCGGCGTGACCCTGTCCGTGCCCGCCGGGGAGTGCCTGGCGGTCCTCGGCCACTCCGGCAGCGGCAAGTCCACGCTGCTGAACCTGATCGCCGGCCTGGACCGTCCCACCGGGGGCAGCGTGACGGTCAACGGGGTCCGCGTGGACCAGCTCGGCGAGGCCGGCTCGGCCCGCTACCGGCGGGCCTCGATCGGCATGATCTTCCAGTTCTTCAACCTGCTCGACGACCTCACCGTGCTCGACAACGTCCTGGTCCCGGCGCAGCTGGCCGGGATGGGCAAGGGCGAGGCGAAGCGCCGGGCCGCCGAACTGCTCGGCTCGCTGGGCATCGACCGGCACGCCAAGGCCTACCCGGCCCGGCTGTCCGGCGGCCAGCGGCAGCGCGTCGCGGTGGCCCGGGCGCTGATGAACCGGCCCGCGCTGCTGCTCGCCGACGAGCCGACCGGCGCGCTGGACTCGCACGCCGCCGCCGACGTGCGCCGGCTGCTGCTGGACCTGAACGCCGAGGGCCAGACCATCCTGCTGGTCACCCACGACGTCGAGCTGGCCTCGACCACCGCGCACCGGACGATCGAGCTGGTCGACGGCGCGGTGGCCCGGGACGTGGTCAACACGGACCCGGACGCGGCGAACAGGGCTGCCGTGAATCCGGCCATCGGTGCGCCGCGGGGGGACGCATCGCTGGCCGGTTCCGCGACGGCCGCAAACGCCGCGAACACTGCGAACACTGCGAACACTGCAAACGCTGCAAACGCTGCAAACACTGCAAACACTGCAAACGCTGCAAACGCTGCAAACGCTGCAAACGCTGCAAACGCCGTGAACACCACGACCGCCACCACCTTCAACGGCCCGTCAGGAGCGGTCCGATGACCCTCCGCAAACCGCCCCTCCCCCGGCGCCTCTTCGAAGCCGCCTTCCACGCCATGGCCCGCTTCCTGCTGGCGGTGACCCGATGAGCGCCCTGGGCAAGGTGGTCCGCTCCGGCGTCGGCCGCCGCCGCGTCCAGTCCTTCGTCATGGCCCTGACCACCCTGGCCGCCGTGACCTCCTCGGTCCTGTCCCTCGGCCTGCTCAGCGCGGTCTCGGCCCCGTTCGAGCACGCCTTCGCGCAACGCGACGGCGCACACCTGGCCGTCCAGTACAACGGCGCCAAGGCCACCACGAGCCAGGTCGCCGCGACCGCGCACGCCGCCGGCGTCACCGAAGCCGACGGCCCCTACCCGATCAGCACCGCGCTGGACGCGACGATCGGTACCGACTGCACCGCCACCATGGGCTCCGACATGCCCTTCGCCGGCACCTCGGCGCCGCCGGTCACGGTCTCCGCCCGGCCGAACCTGGCGGCCACCTCCGGCCTGGACCAGATCGTGCTGGACCGTGGCAGCTGGCCCACCGGCGCGAACCAGATCGTGCTGAACGACTACCCCTACGACTGCTTGGGCAAGTCCGTCGTGTTCAGCTCGCTGCCCGGCAAGCCCTCGTTCAAGGTCGTCGGCTTCGCGAACTCGCTGACCTCCACCGCGAGCGGCTGGACCACCCCGGACGGCTTCGCCCGGCTGACCGCCGCCGGGGCCCAGGCCGACACGCAGATGCTCTACCGCTTCGCCTCGGCCGGGACCGACGTCCAGATCGCCGCCGACCGGCAGGCGCTCACAACCGCAGTGCCGGCCGGTTCGTTGGAGGGCTCGCAGTCCTGGCTGACCGCCGAGCAGCAGGCGACCGGCAACGCCAAGGCGTTCGTGCCGTTCCTGATCGTCTTCGGCGTCCTCGGCCTGTTCCTGTCGGTGCTGATCATCGCGATCGTGGTCAGCGGCGCGGTGGTGTCGGCGATCCGGCGCATCGGGATCCTGAAGTCGCTCGGCTTCACCCCGGGCCAGGTGGCCCGCGCCTACGCCGCGCAGGCCATGATCCCGGCGACGATCGGGGTCGTGGTCGGGACCGTCTTCGGCAACCTGCTGGCGGTCCCGGTGCTGAGCGGCACCAGCCACGATCTCGGAGCCGCCGGCACCAGTTTGCCGCTGTGGGTGAACATCGTGGTCCCGGTGGGCACGCTGGTGATCGTCGGGATCACCGCGCTCATCCCGGCGCTGCGGGCCGGCCGGCTGCCGGCCGTGCAGACGCTGGTGGTGGGCCGCGCTCCCAAGGCCGAGCGGGGCCGTGCGGCCCAGCGCCTGGCCTCCCGGCTGCCGCTGCCCCGGGCGATGTCGCTGGGGCTGGCGCAGCCCTTCGCCCGGCCGGCGCGAGCCGCGCTGGTCGGTGCCGCGGTGCTGTTCGGCGCGGTGAGCGTGACGTTCGCGCTGGGGCTGGAGACCGGGTTCAGCAAGTTCCAGGACCAGCGGGCCGCCGGCTTCAACGACGCCTCGCTGATCGTGGTACCCGGCCAGGCCGACGCCAGCGGGCATCCCCAAGTTCCCGGCGGCTTCTACGGCCCGAACGATCCCCGCACCCCGCACCTGAATCCGGCGAAGGTGTCCGCCGCGCTGGCCACGATCCCGGGCACCAAGGCGGCCTTCGGCTGGGGCGACAGCGGGGCGACCATCGTCGGCGCGCCGAGCGGCGATCGGAGCGAGGTGGACACCGTCTCCGGCGACTTCTCCTGGACCGGGCTGGAGCTGATCGGCGGCCGCTGGTACTCCGGGCCCGACGAGGCGGTGGTCAGCGACCGGCTGGCCTCGGCGATGGGGACGCACGTCGGGGACACCGTCACCGTCGTGCAGCAGGGCAAGCCGCTGGCGCTGAAGGTGGTCGGCATCGACTTCGACACCCACGACGGCGGCCGGTCGGTCCTGGTCGACAGCGCGACGTTCACGGCCGCCGGCCTGACCCCGTACATCGACCAGTTCAACGTGCGGCTGGCCCCGAACGCCGACGGACCGACGTGGTCCGCCTCGGCGACGGCCGCGCTGTCGCCGCTGAACGCCTCGGTCGACCACCAGCCCGACGGCAACAAGTCCGACGTGGTGCTGACGATGAGCGCGCTGGTCGCGACGCTGTCGGTGATGCTGCTCGTGGTGGCGGCGCTCGGCGTGCTGAACACCGTGGTCCAGGACACCCGCGAGCGGATCCACGACCTGGGGATCTTCAAGGCGCTCGGGATGACGCCGCGGCAGACCGTGACCATGGTGCTGACCTCGGTGGCGTTCACCGGACTGATCGCCGGGCTGATCGGGGTGCCGATCGGCACCGCGTTGGAGAAGGCGACGCTGACCCCGATGGGGAACGCGGTCGGCATGCACCTGCCGCCGAGTGTGACCAACACCTACTCCCTCGGGCTGGTGCTCCCGTTGCTGGCCGGCGGGGTCGTGATCGCGCTGCTCGGGGCGCTGCTGCCGGCCGGTTGGGCGGCGCGGTCGCGGACCGCTACGGCGCTGCGGACCGAATAGCGCGAGAACGCGCCAAGAACAGCAGCCACCTCAGCAATCACCAAGGAATGCCGGCCTCCCGCGGTTGATACCCTCGGAAGGCCGGCATTCCGGCTTAGCTCTTAAAACAGCCAGTCACAATGGCGTGAGAGGCAACCAGCATGGCGGTCAGCGTTTTCGACCTGTTCTCGATCGGCATCGGCCCGTCGAGTTCCCACACCGTCGGCCCGATGCGCGCGGCCCGGATGTTCGTCAAGCGCCTGGACAACGAGGACGTGCTGCCGAAGGTGGCGCGGGTCCGGGCCGAGCTGTTCGGCTCGCTCGGCGCGACCGGCCACGGCCACGGCACCCCGAAGGCGGTGCTGCTCGGCCTGGAGGGCCAGGTCCCGGCGACCGTCGATGTCCGGGGCGCGGAGAACGACCTGGTGCGCATCCGCGAGACCAAGCGGCTGCGGCTGCTGGGGACCGAGCACGGCAGCGCCGCCGAGGTCACCTTCAGCGAGGACCGCGACCTGGTCCTGCACCGGCGCAAGTCGCTGCCGTACCACTCCAACGGGATGCAGCTGTCCGCGTACGACGAGCACGGCGAACCGTTGATGAGCAAGACCTACTACTCGGTCGGCGGCGGGTTCGTGGTCGACGAGGACGCCGTCGGCGCCGACCGCGTGGTCCTGGACGACACCGTCCTGAAGTACCCGTTCCGCACCGGCGCCGAGCTGCTGCAGCTGACCGAGCAGACCGGCATCAGTGTCAGCGGCCTGATGCTGGAGAACGAACTCGCCTGGCGCACCGAGCCCGAGGTGCGCGCCGGCCTGCTGGAGATCTGGCGGGTGATGCGCGAGTGCGTGAGCAGCGGCATCACCACCGAGGGCATCCTGCCCGGCGGCCTGAAGGTGCGCCGCCGGGCCCCGGGCCTGGCCCGCACCCTGCGCACCGAGGGCAACCGCGAGATGCACGCCAATGAGTGGGCCACGCTGTGGGCGATGGCGGTGAACGAGGAGAACGCCGCCGGCGGCCGCGTCGTGACCGCCCCCACCAACGGCGCCGCCGGCATCATCCCGGCCGTGCTGCACTACTACGTGAACTTCGTCCCGGACGCCGACGAGGAAGGCGTGGTCCGCTTCCTGCTCGCGGCCGGCGCCGTCGGCATGCTGTTCAAGGAGAACGCCTCGATCTCCGGCGCCGAGGTCGGCTGCCAGGGCGAGGTCGGCTCGGCCTGCTCGATGGCCGCCGCCGGCCTGGCCGAGGTGCTCGGCGGCACCCCGGAGCAGGTGGAGAACGCCGCCGAGATCGGCATGGAGCACAACCTGGGCCTGACCTGCGACCCGATCGGCGGCCTGGTGCAGATCCCGTGCATCGAGCGCAACGGCATGGCCGCGGTGAAGGCCGTCACCGCCGCGCGGATGGCGCTGCGCGGCGACGGCCGGCACCACGTGTCGCTGGACAAGGTCATCAAGACGATGAAGGACACCGGCCGCGACATGTCGGTGAAGTACAAGGAGACCGCGCGGGGCGGGCTCGCGGTGAACGTCATCGAGTGCTGACGCCTCAGGGCCGGGTGACAGTCACGACGGTGCCCCCGGCGACGGGAGGGCCCTGCTCGGACAGTCTCGCGGCCAAGGTGCGCGCCTCTTGTTCGGTGTAGCTGCCGTTGATGGTGAGGACGCCGTCGGGGTTCAGCCCTGCGGCGTCCCACTGGTCGTGAACCATTCCGTCCACCATGACCGCGATCTTCCCGCCGTTGTTGGTGCGGGCCACGCCGGCGAGCATGTCAGCGCTTGGGTGATCGAGCCGCACAGCGACCCGCCATCCGTGGGAGCCCGGCGCAGCACCGGTGGCCGGGGGCTCCGCCTGCGCGGAGACGACGTGATAGTCGAGCACCTCTGCGCTCGCGACCGCGACAGAAGAGTTGGCCCGACCACACGCCAGCCACGCGGCGCCCCAGGAATTGTTCGTCGACACCTTGCAGCTCGCGTTCGGCGGCACCGAGGGGTACTCGACCAGAGGAAACTGCAGAACCACGGGGGTCCCGAGCAGCGCACTCAGCTTCGGGGTATCGGAGGCCCGGCCCTGAACGACAAGCTCGACAGGACTGTGGCTCAGAAAGACGTTGACGTCCTTCAATCCCCTCGCCGCGGCCGTCTGCCGGAGCCATCGCGCGACATCGCCGTCCACCAGGGGGATCGGCGAGTGGACGAAGGCTTCGTTCCGGAAGGTCACGGTCACCCGGCCACCGGAGGAGTGACCGGCCGCCGCCGCGAACACCGCGACCCCGCCGCCCCCCGCCACCGCGATCGCTCCGGCCGCGACCGCAAACAGCGGCCGCCGCCACAGCTTCCTGCGCACCGCGCCCTCGGCGATCCGGCGGGCGTCGAACACCGGCGGCTCGTGCCGGTCGGCTTCTGCGGCCAGAGCCCGCGTCAGGGTGTCTTCGATCTCTGTCATGCCGTCCGCTTCTCCTCGCTCGATGCCATCGCCTCGCGCAGTTTGGCCAGCGCTCGCGCCGCCTGGGACTTGACCGTGCCGACCGCGATGCCGAGGGCCTCGGCGGTCTGTGCCTCGCTCAGGTCGTCGTAGTAGCGCAGGACCAGGACCGCGCGCATCCGCGGCGGCAGGTCGTTCAGCACCTGCATGACCGCGTCGTGCTCGTCCACGTCCTGGGAGACGTCCCGGGTGGGGGCGTCGTGCTCCAACAGCGGCAGCGGCCCGCGGTTCCGGTGCCGTTGGTGGTCGGCGGCCAGATTCGCCAGGATCCGCCGCACGTAGGCCTCCGGCGCGTCCATCTCGGCGACCCGGTCCCAGTGCCGGTACGCGCGCTCCAGCGCGCTCTGCACCAGATCCTCGGCGGCGTGCCGGTCACCGACGATCAGCACCGCCGTGCGGAACAGCGCGGCCGACCGGGCCGCGACGAACTCGACGAAGCCCGGGTCCACGCCGGGCGGTGGTCTGCGTTTCATGGGGAGTCGAACCTCGCCAGCGGCCGGAAAGGTTGCATCATCGCCGAGGTCTTTCCCTTGCGGCACCACGTTTTCGGGTTTCCCCCTGCTCTGCGACGGGCACGCGAGCGGCTCGCGACCGGCGCGTGACCGGCGCGTGACCGCGAGCGGCTTGACACCGGAGCCTACCCGCTTGCATGGTTAGTTACATGAGTAATGAACCCAGGAACCGGTGATGGACGAGGGCCGCCCGCTCTTCCAGCAGATCGCCGAGCAGATCGAGGACTCGGTCCTGGACGGCACGCTGGCCGCGGACACCCAGGTGCCGTCGACCAACGAACTCGCCGCGTTCCACCGGATCAACCCGGCGACCGCGGCCAAGGGCATCAACCAGCTGGTATCCGACGGGATCCTCTACAAGAAGCGAGGCATCGGCATGTTCGTGGCGGGCGACGCGCGGCAGCGCGTCCTGGACCGGCGGCGGGAGGCCTTCGCCCGGGACTTCGTGGAGCCGCTGCTGGCCGAGGCGCGCCGCCTGGGCCTGAGCGCGGCCGACGTGCAGAACCTGATCGAGAAGCGGGGAGGGGAACGATGAGCGCCGTGGTCGTCGAGGACCTGACGATGCGCTACCGCGGCCACACCGCACTGGACGGTGTGAGCCTGACGCTGGAGCCGAACACCATCCACGGGCTGCTGGGCCGCAACGGCGCCGGCAAGACCACGCTGATGCGCGTCCTCACCGGGCAGGAGTTCGAGACCTCCGGCCGGGTCGAGGTGTTCGGGCAGCCGCCGCGCGAGAACGCCGCGGTGCTGGACCGCGTCTGCTTCATCCGCGAGTCGCAGAAGTACCCGGCCAACTTCAAGGTGCGCGACGCCTTCGCCGCCGCGGCGATCGCCTGCCCGAACTGGGACCCGGCCTACGCCGACCGGCTGGTGCGCGAGTTCGACCTGCCGGCGAACCGGCAGATCAAGAAGCTCTCGCGGGGCCAGCTCTCCGCGGTCGGCATCGTCATCGGCCTGGCCGCGCGGGCCCCGCTGACCATGTTCGACGAGCCGTACCTGGGCCTGGACGCGGTCGCCCGGCAGGTCTTCTACGACCGGCTGCTGGCGGACTTCGCGGAGCACCCGCGCACCATCGTGCTGTCCACGCACCTCATCGACGAGGTCGCCGACCTGATCGAGCACGTGGTGCTGATCGACCACGGCCGGGTGCTGATCGACGCCGACGCGGACGACCTGCGCGGCCGCGCGGTGTCGGTGAGCGGCCCGAGCGAGGCGGTGGTGGCGTACGCGGACGGCACGCCGGTGCTGCACCGCTCCGAGCTCGGGGGGCGGCTGCGGGTGGCGCTGCCGCGGCGTCCGGAGCGGCGGGCCGAGGGCGTCAGCGTCGACTCGCTGTCGCTGCAGGAGCTGATCGTGTTCACGACGAACCAGGGGGATCCGACATGAGCCAGACCATGAAGGCGCTGCGCATCCAGTTGCTGAAGCCGGGCACGACCTTCGCGATCCCGTGGTACAGCATCGGTATCGCGATCGCCATCTGCATGGCGCTGTTCGCAGTGATCGGCAGCCAGGTCCCGTACCACAGCCGGACCACAGGCGCGCTCAGCGCGTTCTACCTGTCCGGGCTCGGCGTGCAGCCGTGGCTGATCACCCAGCTGTTCCCGTTCTCGACGGCGCTGTCCATCACCCGCCGGGCCTTCGTCCGGGCCACCGCGCTGCTGGTCGCCGCCGAAACGGTGATCGCCGGGCTCGGGCTGGCGCTGCTGAACAAGATCGAGACCGGCACGCACGGCTGGTTCGTCCACCTGCGGCTGTTGGATCTGCCGCACATCCACCAGAACAACTACTTCACGCAGGCGCTGGTCTACGGGATCCCGATGATGGCCCTGACCTCGGTCACTGCGTTCGTGGGCGCGATCTTCCGGATCTTCGGCCAGCTCGGCCTGTGGCTGTTCTTCGTGGCCCTGGCCGCGGTTTCCGCCGCGGTGGCGGCGGTCCTGGTGCTGACGCACACCATCGGGCACGTCGGGCACTTCTTCGGCCACCAGCCGATGCTGGCCGACTTCGCGCTCTACCCGCTGGCGCTGGTGGTGTTGTTCGGCGGCGGTTGGGCCGTGCTGATGCTGCGGTCGCGGGTGTAGCGCGGGCAGGCAGCACGCGGATGTTGCGGAGGGACGTTGCGGAGGGACGTAAGAGTTCTGGCAGGGAGGGGATCAGAGCTCTTCGCCGGGGCCGACGTCGAATTCCTGACTCCGCCCCTCGAACGCCACCTGGCCGGTGTCGCCGCGGTAGACGATGCGATATCGGCCTCGTGGCGTCTCCGGCGGGACCCGCCACTCGATGCGGACCTTGGAGATCGTGGTGTGGGCGGGGGACGGCAGCCGGGTCCAGTACATGCGGGTCGACCAGTCGCCGTCGTCGGCGATCCGGTGCCAGTACAGGCCGGCGCGGCGCTGTACTTCGTAGTAGGTGCCGCCGCGCTTGGGGTCGTGGGCCGGGTGCACGCCGACGAACTCGACCGTCACCATCTCGCCGTCCCAGGCGAAGGAGAGCTCGCGGCCGATGTCTTCGTCCGGGAGCGGGGCGTCGGGGTAGGGCGGCCGGGGCTTGTGACGGCGGCGCCGTGACAGGTCCGGCGCCGGGCGGCCCGGCGCGATCTGCCGGCCTTCGCGCATCGCCGTGCCGAGGAGCGCGGCGCTCTGTTGCAGCGCCGGGAGTTCCCAGCGGCCGAAGAGCGTGCTGGCGCCCTCGTACATCTGGGCGTCGTACTCCTCGGGGGTGGTGACGTAGTGGCCGTAGGCGTTGGCGTAGCCCATGACGAGGACGTGGTCCGGGTCGGTGCCGACGGATTCGGCGACGGTGCGGCGCAGGCGCAGGCCCGCGACGATGGTCACCTCGAAGGGCAGGCAGAGCAGGTAGAGGGGGCCGATGCGCAGCAACTGGATCGGCAGGGTCTCCTGGCCGAAGGGGACGATGCGATTCAGGAGGCTGATGGGGGCGGCGAGGGTCTTCGGGGCCTGCGCGTCCCGGAGCCGTTGGCTCAGGCGGTAGATGGCGTGGCGGGAGACGGCGTCCAGGAGCGGGTTCTGCTCGGGGTCGGCGAAGCGCCAACCGGTCGGGCCGTCGGGCAGCGCGCCGGCGAACGCGGTCGCGCCGGGGACCGCGTGCGAGGTGCGGTGCGGGAGGCCGTCGCCAGTGAAGCGGGGGCTGACGCGGATGTTCGCCATGTCGACGTGGATCAGGCGGTGGTCGAGGCCGCCTTCGAGGGTTTCGGCGGTGTCGTCGTCCTGGAGGAGGGTCGCCGCCGCTTCGTACTGGCGGGCGCCGATGATGCGGGTGTTCTCGAACTCGTCCTCGGTCGGGCCGCTGCCGGGGCGGAGGTTGAGGTTCGGGGACATGTCGCCGGCGTTGGTTTGGGCGAAGGCGGTGATGAGGGGTGGTCTGGTGGCTTCGGCGAGGGTGTGGGCTGCGGTGGCAGCGATGTCGTCGGGCTTCTCGTCGGTCTCGGCGAGGTAGTCGATCCCTGATACCTCGCGCTCCCAGTGGTACGCGGCGTAGCCCTTGTTGTCCGCGCTGACCAGGCGGTTGCGGTTGGTCATGCTGGTGTTGTGGACGGCGAACCAGCTGACGAGCCCGACCGGGACGCCGTCGCGTTCGATCGTGAGCAGCGTGGTCGCCGGGTCCACGGCGTCCGGGAAGGCGGCCTTGTCAGCACTCGGATTCCGGTCGAAGGCGCGCCGGGACCGGTTGACGCTGGCCTTGTGCAGCTCGCCGCGGTTCAGGCGGAGCGTGGCGGGCTTGAGGTCGGCGATCGCGCGGCGGGCGGCCTCGACGACGCCGTCGACGATCGCGCGGAACGTCTGCGGGCGGAAGCCGCCGGTGTTGCCGTTGTAGACGGCGTGGTGCGAGTAGCCGCCGGGGCCGCAGTGCGTGTGGGTGGCGGCGATGACGACGTTCGCCTCGGTGTAGACGGCCGGCAGGCGGCGGACGACGGCCTGCGTCACGCTGCTGAAGACCAGCGGCAGATCGCAGATCACGAGCAGCATCCGGCGGTCCCCGTCGGCCAGCGCGAAGGCCCGGGCGCGCAGCCGCGTGTGCAGCCCGGCGGCCTGTTGCTCGGGCAGCCCGTAGCCGAGCAGTCCGCACTCGGCGATCTCCCCTGTGATGTCCGCGATGCCGCGGCCCGCCAGGTACCCCATGCGGATCACGTAACGCGCACCGGATAAGCGGTGTCAAGCATGACGTCGGTCTGAGAACATCAAGTCATGGCTGACGAGACCGCGAACGGCGTGAACGGACCCCTGACGGTCCGCTACAACGCCATGCCCGGAAGCAGCCACGGAGGCCGCCACCGCGCCGAGGCGGTCATCCCCGCCGCCGAGCTGACATGGCGCTTCTCGCGCTCGGCCGGCCCCGGCGGCCAGGGCGTGAACACCACGGACAGCCGCGCGGAACTGTCGTTCGACCTGGCGGCGACCACCGCACTGCCGCAGTGGCTGAAGTCGCGCGCGTTCGAGCGGCTGGCCGGACGGCTGGTGAACGGCGTGCTGACGGTCACGTCGAGCGAGCAGCGCTCGCAGCTCCAGAACCGCGAGGCGGCCCGGGAGCGCTTGGCACGCGTGCTGGCCGAGGCGCTGGCTCCGCCGCCCCCGCCGCGGCGGGAGAAGAAGGTGCCGGCCGGGGTGACGCGGCGGCGGTTGGACAACAAGACGCGGCGCGGGCAGACAAAGCGGCTGCGGGGGCGGGTCGACGACTTCTGAGCCCACTTAGATGCGCTCGCGCCATCGGCAGCTGCTAAAACGACAAACCAACCGCCACACGCTTCCGCCAGGCACCTCTCGCCTCACGTTGCCGCGCGAGGCCAGCCGGTCCCGACCTCGCGCGCCGAAGCGCTAACAGCCCAGCACATGCCGGTCGCGGTACGAGGCTGAGTAGCAGCTCGCGCGCCGGGGCCCTCACGGTCCAGCACATGCCGGTCGCGACGCCAGGCCGGGTCGCAGCTCGCGCGCAGCACCGCTCATAGTCCAGCGAATGCCGGTCGCGGTGCGAAGCTGAGTCGCAGCTCGCGCACCGGACCGCTCATGGTCCGAGCGCATGCCGGTCGCGGTGCGAGCCGGCAGCCGCGGTGGAAAGCCGGAACTACTCCCCCGCCGCGTCCTTCGAACCGTCCGTCGCCTTCTCCGCCGCACCCTTCGGCCCGTCCTGCTGCTTCGGCACCTCCGCGACCGCCTCGGCGGTGCCGACCGTGGTCGTGGCCGAGACGGCCGCCGCCTGGGCCGCCAGGGCCGCGTCCTCGGCCTCGAAGTGATCCTTGGCGCGGCCGAGCTGCTTGCCCATGTTCTTCAGCAGCGCCCAGAGGGCCACGCCGAGGGCGAGCACGATCAGGAACGCGACCAGTCCCGGCTTCGTCTTGTCGAGGCTGCCGCCGCTGGCGAGCACCGGCTGGGCGGTTGTGAGCAATCCGGACACAGCGTTCATGCCCCGCAGTCTACGAGCACACTCCGGCGGGCTCGTGCACGCCCTGGTCCGAAGCGTCGGCTGCGGCGTCGGCGCACTGCTCCTTCTCGTATTCGCGCACGCCGGCGAACAGGTCGTCCTCGGGGAGGGTGGTGTCGATCACCGAGCGGGCCAGCTCGAAGTCCTCGGTCGGCCAGACCGCGCGGCGGATGTCGTTCGGGGTGCGGAAGAAGGGGCCTTCGGGGTCGATCTGCGTGGCGTGCGCCTTCAGCGCAGCGTCGCGGATCTCGAAGTACTCGCCGACCGGGACGCGGGTGGTGATCTCGCGCTGGGGCCAGTTCTGGCGCTCCTTGAGGAATTCCCAGTAGGGGGATTCCATGCCTCGGTCCAGGAGTTCCTGGTGCTCCGCCTCCAGGCGCGGCATCGACCAGGCCACGTCGTAGTAGAGCTTCAGGGGCTGCCAGGGTTCGCCGGCGTCCGGGTACTTGTCGGGGTCGCCCGCGGCGTCGAAGGCGGCGATGGTGATCTTGTGGGTCATGATGTGGTCCGGGTGCGGGTAGCCGCCGTTCTCGTTGTAGGTGACGATCACCTGCGGCCGCTGCCGGCGGATCAGCCGGACCAGCGGCTCGGCGGCGGTTTCGACGTCCTGGAGTGCGAAGCAGCCCTCCGGGAGCGGGGGCAGCGGGTCGCCCTCGGGCAGGCCGGAGTCGACGAAGCCCAGCCATTCCTGGCGGACGCCGAGGATCTCGCGCGCCGCGTCCATCTCCTTGCGGCGCACCTCCAGCAGGTTGGCCTCGATCTCGGCCTGCACGGCCGGGTCCTTCTTCAGCTGTGGGTTCAGGATGTCGCCCCGGGAGCCGTCAGTGCAGGTGACGACCAGCACATCCACCCCTTCGCGCACATAGCGCGCGGTGGTGCCCGCACCCTTGCTGGACTCGTCGTCCGGGTGCGCGTGGACGGTCATCAGGCGCAGTTCGTGCGTCACGGTGTTCCTCCATCAGTAGCCGCCCGAATATACTGACGCACGGATCCGACACTGCGCACATCCGAATCGCGCTCCGTCGACTGAAGGCCAGGTGAACCGCGTTGACGTCCGAGGTGCAGGACGAGGTGGTCGCGCGCTACGCGCGCTCCTCCGGCCTGTCCAGGCGCGGACGCGTCGCCCTGGGGGCCGCCGGAGTGCTCGCGCTGACCGGCGCGGTGTCGTACATCGGCCTCAAGCAGGCCACGCCCGCGCTGACCGCGACCGTCCTGGGCTACCAGGTCTCCTCCGACCATGCCGTCGACGTGCGGTTCCAGGTGGACAACCGGAAGAGCGACCGGCCCGCGACGTGTACCGTGCGGGCCCGCGACTACGGCGGGAACGAGGTGGGGCGCCTCGACGTCCCGGTCCCCGCCGGCCCGCGGCAGGTGCTCTCCGCGACGATCCGGACCAGCAGCCGGGCCATCAGCGGCGAAGTACTGGACTGCCAGCTCACATAGCCCCGGCGGTCCACGGCTGATTAACCCGGAGTTATCCGTCCGTGCTCCTTGTTACGATCGCCATTCTGTGTCTGACTGAAAAGCGTGCGTGACTGAAACAGCACGGTCCCCTCAACTGAGTAGAACCCTAGGAGTACCCGTGACCCAGACGAACGACAGCGTCACCTGGCTGACCCAGGACGCCTTCGACCGGCTCACCGCCGAGTTGCAGCACCTGTCGGGACCGGGCCGCGTAGAGATCGCCCAGAAGATCGAAGCTGCTCGCGAAGAGGGCGACCTCCGCGAGAACGGCGGCTACCACGCGGCCAAGGAGGAGCAGGGCAAGATCGAGCTGCGGATCCGCCAGCTCACCCAGCTCCTGGAGCACGCCGAGGTCGGCGACTCGGTGGAGTCCGGCGTGGCGGTGCCGGGCGCGGTCGTGACCATCGCCTTCGACGGCGACGAGGACGACACGCTGACCTTCCTGCTCGGCTCGCGCGAGGACGCGGCCGAGAACATGGAGGTCTACTCGGCGCAGTCCCCGCTGGGCAGCGCGATCAACGGCAAGAGGATCGGGGAGCAGGCCGAGTACGAGCTCCCGAACGGGCAGCCGATGATGGTCAAGCTGCTGGACGCCAAGCCGTACTTGGGCTGAGGCGGCCGTCAGGAACGGTTCGTCGACACGATCGACACGGTCCACACGGTCCACACGGTCCACACGGTCTACACGATCCACACAGAGCGGCCCCCGGCGTGATGTTCACGCGAGGGCCGCTTTGTCATGTGCTCGGCGCTGTGGGCTCGGCTCAGCCGGGGCTCGACGAGGTCTGCGTCGACGGTGAGCTCGACGGTGTCGTCGACGCCTGCGACGTGCCGCCCGTCGAGGTCGGCGGGCCGGGCTGGCTGGAGCTCGTGGTGGACGCCGGGCCGGTCGGCTGACCGGTCCGGGAGCCGGTGGTCGTCGGGTCGGCCGAAGGCGTCGACGTCCCGTACACCGACGAGTGGGTGTACGACGGGTACGTCGAGTACGTGTGGTGCGGATAGCCGGTGTGCCCGTACAGGCTGGTCGACGTGGGCACCGGCTCGGTCGGCGGCACCAGGTCGTCGGTCCCGCTGGTGGCGGTGGGCTGATCGGTCTGCTGCGCCGGGCCCGACGCCGGGCCGCCGCCGTCGGGGGACTTCCCGGACGAGCTCATCGCGAGCGCCACGGAGAGCCCCAGCAGGGCCGGCACGGCGACCGCCGCGGTGATGAGTGCCTTGCGCCGCGTGTCCGGCCGCAGACCCCCGCTACGGCCGCCGAAGCCGGTCGACGCGCTCTGATAGGAGTCGGCCCCGCGACGGCGCACCGGGGGCTCCTCGGCGGCGCGGCGTGAGTGGCTGGCATGACTGGCGTTACCCGCATGACCCGCGTGCCGGCCGCCGGAGTCGGTCATGGAGGTCGGGAGTTCGTCGTAGACCCGGGTGCCGTCCGGAAAGTCGGCGGCATGGCCGCGACGCCCTCCGGAGTCCGGCATCGGGGCTATTCGCTCGTCGTAGACGCGGGTGCCGTCGAAGTCGGCCGCGTGGCCGCCGCGGCCCCCGGAGTCCGGCATCAGCGCCGTGCGCTCGTCGTAGAGGCGGGTGGCGTCCGGCGGCAGCGCGTCGCCGGAAGGCATCGCGTTGAGTTGTGCGGTGTCCTCCAGCGCGCTGGCGGGGTTGTACGAGGCGGGATATTCGCTCTCGTACTCGCCCCGGCCGTACCGGGTCCCGAAGCCGGACGCGGCGCTCTCCCCGAACGCCGCGTCGCGACCGTACCGGCCCCCGGAACCGGTCTCGCCGTACAACCCGTCGCCGTAGGCCGCGGCGGCGGCAGCACCCCCGGCTGCCGCGTAACCGCCGCCCTCGGCCGCGGGCCGCCGGCGACGGCGCCCGCCGGAGTCGGTCAGTGTGTCCTCGTAGCCGCTCGGGATGCCGGTGTAGCCGCCGTAGCTGCCCGTCAGGCCCGGTTCGTCGGCCAGGTCCTCGCCGACCTCGACCGGGCCGGCCAGCACGTGCCGCACCGCCTCGGCCATCTCGGCGCCGTCGGCCCAGCGGTTCGTCGGGTCCTTCTCCAGTGCGTGCCACAGCACCTCGGCGGCGGGGGTGGCGACGTAGTCCGGAAGCGGAGGAGGCGGCTCGTGCATGTGCATGTACATGACCGCTGCGGTGCTGCCGGCCTGAAAGGGCTGGCGGCCGGACAGCAGCTCGTAGCCGAGGATGCCGACCGCGTAGACGTCGGCCGCCGGGGTCGGGGTCTCGGCGTGGAAGAGCTCGGGCGCCAGGTACGGGACGGTGCCCATCAGGGCGTCGGCGGCGGTCAGGCCCAGCGACTCCGGGGAGCGCGCGATGCCGAAGTCGGCCAGCACCACGCCGCCGGAGGTGAGCATCACGTTCGCGGGCTTCACGTCCCGGTGCACCACGCCGGTGCGGTGCACGGCGCCCAGCGCGTCCAGCAGCGAGGCCAGCACCTTCATCGCGAACCGCGGCTCCAGCGCGCCGGTGCGGGCCAGGACCCGGTCCAGCGACTCGCCCTCGATGAACTCCATCACCAGGAACGCGGCGCCGGGCGTGTCGGGGTCCGTGGCGTCGGTGTAGCCGTAGTCGTAGACGCGGACGATGCCGGGATGGTCCATCATCGCCATCACCCGGGCCTCGGCCACGAAGCGCGCGCGGAACGTCGGCGTGTCCAGCAAGGCCGGCAACACGATCTTCACCGCGACGGTACGGCCCAGCACGAGATCGCGGCCCCGCCACACCTCGCCCATCGAGCCGCCGCCGATGCGGTCGATCAGCTCGTACCGGTCGTTCAGCACCTCGCCCGGTCTAGGTCCTGCCATCGGTCCCCCCTGCTGCTGTTTGTCGCGCCCCCTTTCCCCAAGAATAAGACGCTTGAACATCGGGGTCGGTTGCCGATGTGCTCGATCATGCCAGGATCGTGCTCGACTTCACGCCGAAACCGATCGGTATTTGCGCACCGACAAGGGGACGAACACCATCAGAATCAACAACGACCAGAACAGCGACACCCAGGGGGCGTGCGCGATCGGCCACGGCATCTTCACGGTCGGCTCATAACCATCGGGGTTTCCCCACAGTGATCGCAACGCCTGGACGGTGGCTGAGACCGGGTTCCAGTCCGCGACGTCCTGCAGCCAGTGCGGCGAGATCTTGCGCGAGGGGACGAAGGCGTTGGACAGGAAGGTCAGCGGGAAGATCCAGATGAAGCCGATGGTGTTCGCGGCCTCGGGGGTGCGCACCGAGAGCCCGATCGTGGCACCGATCCAGCTCATCGCGTAGGCGAACAGCATCAGCAGCAGGAATCCGGCGAGCGCCTTGAGGATTCCGTCGTGGATGCGCCAGCCCACGGCCAATCCGCAGGCCGCCATCACCAGGAGCACGAACAGGTTCTGCAGCCAGTCGGCGGTGGTGCGGCCGGCCAGCACCGCCGAGCGCGAGATCGGCAGCGAGCGGAACCGGTCGATCAGGCCCTTGTGCAGGTCGTCGGCCAGGCCCACGGAGGTGGTCGCGGCGGTGAAGGCCAGCGTCTGCACGAAGATGCCGGGGAGCAGGAACTCGCGGTAGGCGGTCGTGCCGCCGGCGCCGGGGACCGGGATCGCGCCGCCGAAGACGAAGGCGAACAGCAGCACGAACATGATCGGCTGGATCGAGGAGAAGACGACCATCTCCGGGATGCGGGTCATCCGGCGCAGGTTGCGCAGGGTGACGACCCAGGCGTCGTGCAGCGTCATGAGCAGGCCGTTCCCGGCGAGCGGGACCGGGGGCGCCAGACTGTCCGAACTCATCGCACCGTCTCCTTCTCGTGGCCCTCGTCGAGCCCTCGGCCTTCGTCCGACCCTCGGCCTTCGTCGTACTCGGCCCCGGACTGCCCTGAACCGTCCGCGCTTCCCTCGCCGTCCTCGCCGTCCTCGCCGTCCTCGTGCTCCGTGGAGCGGCCGGTCAGCTGCAGGAACACGTCGTCCAGGGTGGGGCGGCGCAGCGCGACGTCGTCGATCTTGATGCCCAGGCCGTCCAGCTCCCGGATCGCCTCGACCAGCAGCTGCGCCCCGCCGGCCACCGGCAGCAGGATCTCGCGCGTGGGCTCGTGCACCCGCGGCGCGGCCGTCCCCATCCGGCCCAGCAGCTCGGCGGCCTCGCCGAGCCGGTCCGGATCGGAGACCACGATCTGCAGCCGCTCCCCGCCGATCTGCGCCTTGAGCTGGTCGGCGGTCCCGCGCGCGATCACCTTGCCGTGGTCCACCACGGCGATGGAGTCGGCCAGCCGGTCGGCCTCCTCCAGGTACTGGGTGGTGAGCAGCAGCGTCGTCCCGCCCTTCACCAGGCCCGCGATCACGTCCCACATGGCGATGCGGGTCCGCGGGTCCAGCCCGGTGGTCGGCTCGTCCAGGAAGATCACCGGCGGCTTCACCACCAGCGCGGCGGCCAGGTCCAGGCGCCGCCGCATACCGCCGGAGTACGTCTTCGACGGCCGGTCGGCGGCGTCGGTGAGCGCGAACTCCTCCAGCAGCTCCCCGGCCCGCTTCAGGGCCGCGGCCTTGTGCATGTGGTAGAGCCGCCCGACCATGGCCAGGTTCTCCCGGCCGGTGAGGTTCTCGTCGACCGCCGCGTACTGCCCGGACAGCCCGATCGCCCGGCGCACGTCGTTCGGATGCCGCAGGACGTCGATCCCCAGCACCCGCGCGCTGCCGGCGTCCGGCTTGAGCAGGGTGGTCAGCACGCGCACGGCGGTGGTCTTGCCCGCGCCGTTCGGCCCGAGCAGACCCAGGATGGTGCCCTCGGGCACCGCGAGGTCCACACCGTCGAGCGCGCGGACCTCCTTGGTTTTCTTGCCTCCGCCGTAGATCTTGACCAGACCCTCGGCCTCGATTGCTGCCATAGGAACGACCGTAGAGGAGGGGTCCGACAGCAGGTGTTCGGATGTTCACGGTTGGTGGGCCGAATGGATGAATTCCGGGTGCCTCAGAGTGCGAACAGGCATGCGCCACTCTCCGTTTCGCCGCGGTCATGGCGACGACGGCGTTTCCCGGAGGGATTCCAGACCACGATGCGCAGCTTCCAGCGGGCCTTCCTGCTCGCCACGTCGGTGGCCGCCGCCGCGGCGGCCGTCGGCACCGCGCCCGAGGCCCGGGCCGCGACGCCGCAGACCGGCCAGGCGCCGATCTCCTCGTGCGGCAAGGCCGTCGACACCGCCAGCGTCTACCTGTCCGGCCACATGATGCCCGACCCGCCCGGCAGCTCGAACTTCGAGCAGGACAACCGAGGCCTGTTCGGCCTCGCCTCCGGCACCGCCTACGCCGACGCCCTCACCGGCGGCGCCGCGATGGCTGTCGAGCACGCGCCGATCCTGCTCACCACACGGGACATCTTCCCCGCGGAGACCGCGAGATTCGTCGCCAACTGGACCACTCAGCCCGCGCCGAGCACCTTCGACGCGGACGTCTTCGGCGGCCCGGCCGCGATCGCGCAGAGCCTCCAGGACGCCCTGAGCGCCAAGATCCGCCCCTGACACCCGCAGTGGGCCCCGGCCGGATCCGTTCCGACGGGGCCTACTGTCTTGTCCACTCTCAGAAAGAAGTCGGCTCCGGCTGATACCCCGCCGCCCGCAGCCGCGAGATCAGCGTCTCGGCGTGCGCGATCCCCCGCGTCTCCAGTTGCAGCGCCACCTCGACCTCGCCGAAGGCCAGCGACGGCCGGGTCCACAGGTGCTCGATGTCCATCACGTTCGCGTCCGCCTCGCCGAGTTCGCTCAGCAGCTTCGCCAGGGCGCCGGGGCGGTCCGGGATGCGCAGCCGCAGGGCCAGGAAGCGGCCGGCGGAGACCAGGCCGTGCCGGATCATGCGCATCATCAGCAGCGGGTCGATGTTGCCGCCGGAGAGCAGGGCGACCACCGGGGCGTCGAAGGCGCGGGCGTCGTCCATGACCGCCGCGACCGCCGCGGCGCCGGCCGGCTCGACCACGAGCTTGGCCCGCTCCAGCAGGGCCAGCATGGCCTTGGACAGCGACTCCTCGGAGACCACGCGGATCTCGTCCACCAGCCGGGTGATGAGGTCGAACGGCAGGTCGCCGGGCTGCCCGACGGCGATCCCGTCGGCCATCGTCGCCATCCCGGCCAGCTGCACCGGCTTCCCGGCCGCCATCGAGGGCGGGTACGCCGCGGCCCCGGCCGCCTGCACGCCGATCACCCGCACGTCCGGCCGCACCGCCTTCACCGCCGCGGCCAACCCGGCCAGCAGCCCGCCGCCGCCGACCGAGACCACGATCGTGCGCACCTCCGGGCACTGCTCCAGGATCTCCAGCCCGACCGTGCCCTGCCCGGCGATCACGTCGGGGTGGTCGAAGGGGTGGATGAAGGTGGCGCCGGTGTCGGTGGCGAAGGCCCGCGCCGCGATCAGCGCCTCGTCCACGGTGTGCCCGGCGAAGCGCACGTGCGCGCCGTAGGCCTCGGTCGCGGCCACCTTCGGCAGCGGCGCGCCCTCGGGCATGAACACCGTCGACTTGCTCTCCAGCAGCGACGCCGCCAGCGCCACGCCCTGCGCGTGGTTGCCGGCGCTGGCCGCGACCACGCCGTTGGCCCGCTCGGCCGGCGTCAGGTTGGCGATCCGCACGTACGCGCCGCGGATCTTGAACGACCCGGTCCGCTGCAGGTTCTCGCACTTGAAGCGGACCTGCCCGCCGACCCGCTCGGAGATGCTCCGGGAGCCCTCCAGCGGGGTCCGCCGAGCCACGCCTTCCAGCAGGTCACGGGCCCGCTCGACGTCTTCCAGGGTCACAGTCGCCGTTGACATGATCCCAGTCTGGCAGGTCCGGCGGCGGCACCACGAGCCCTCCTCCAAACTACTTGCATGGCGCATGCATCCAGGTATATGCTTGCAGCAACCAAGCATCTGTAGGAGACGAGAAGACCGATGAGCGGCGAGCCTCTGACCGACGAGGAGTACAGCGAGCTCGGCAAGACGATGGGCATGCTCTTCCAGCGCATCATGCGGGCCCGCAAGGAGCCCGAGGGCGGCCAGGTCGCCGCGCTGGGGATGCTGGCCAAGTGCGGGCCGGTCCGGTCCAGCGACCTGGCCAAGAACCTCTTCCTGGACCAGTCCACGGTCTCCCGCCACGTCGCCCACCTGGAGGCGGACGGCCTGGTCGAGAAGGTCGCCGACGCCTCCGACGGCCGCGCCACCCAGCTGCACGTGACCGAGCTCGGCCACAAGCACATCCAGGACTTCTGGCAGAAGCGCATCGACGCCATGCGTGAGGGATTCGACCACTGGGATCCGGCGGACCTGCGGACCCTGACACAGCTGATGACCCGCTATGTCGAGGACTTCAGCACCATCATCGCCAAAACCCAAGATGCGAAGAACGGCCCCACAACGGAAGACGGAACCGCCAATGAGTGAGACCACCGAAATCCCCGAAAAGATAGCGAGCCCTCAGGCGCCACAGGTCGCCGAGGGCTCCACCATGAGCCACAAGCAGATCCTGGTGGTCTTCGGCTCGCTGATGCTGGGCCTGCTGCTGGCCTCGCTGGACAACACCATCGTCAGCACCGCGATCCGCACCATCATCGGCGACATCGGCGGCCAGAACGGCCTGGCGCGCATGCCGTGGGTGACCACCGCCTACGTGCTGGCCTCCACCGCCGCCACCCCGATCTACGGCAAGCTCTCCGACCTGTTCGGCCGCAAGCCGCTATACATGACGGCGATCGCGCTGTTCCTGACCGGCTCGGCGCTGTCCGGCTTCTCGCAGAACCTGAACGAGCTGATCGCCTTCCGCGCGCTGCAGGGTCTGGGCGCCGGCGGCATCCTGGGGCTGACGTTCGCGATCGTCGGCGACGTGGTCCCGCCCCGCGAGCGCGGCAAGTACCAGGGCCTGTTCGGCGGCGTGTTCATGCTGGCGATGGTGGCCGGGCCGCTGCTCGGCGGCATCTTCACCGAGCACAGCTCGATCCTGGGCATCACCGGCTGGCGCTGGGTGTTCTACGTCAACCTGCCGATCGGCATCCTGTCGCTGTTCATCATCAGCGCGGTCCTGCACCTGCCCAAGCGCCGGGTGAAGGCGGCCATCGACTACGTGGGCGCCGCACTCGTCGTGGCCGGCGTCGTGTGCCTGCTGCTGGCGGCGCAGATGGGCGGCCAGCAGTACGCGTGGGGCTCCCCGGTCATCATCGGCCTGGCGGTGGCCGGCGTCGTGGTGCTCGCGGCGTTCGTCATGTGGGAGATCCGCACGCCGGAGCCGATCCTGCCGATGCGCCTGTTCCGCGGCGACGTCTTCCGGGTCTCCAGCGTCATGGGCTTCCTCATCGGCATGGTGATGATGGGCGCGATGATGTACATCCCGTTCTACTTCCAGGTCGTGAACGGCGACAGCCCGACCAAGGCGGGCCTGCGGATGCTGCCGATGATGGTCGGCCTGCTGACCACCTCGATCAGCTCCGGCCGGATCATCAGCCGGACCGGGCGCTACCGGTTCTTCCCGATCGCCGGCATCGCGACGACCACCGTCGGCCTGGGGCTGATGACCACCATGGACGAGAACACCAACTTCGCGGTCGGCGCGCTGTTCATGTTCATCGTCGGCCTGGGCCTGGGCGCCACGATGCAGGTGCTGATCCTGGCGGTGCAGAACGCGGTCGACATGAAGGACATGGGTGTGGCGACCACGTCCAGCACCTTCTTCCGCTCGCTGGGCCAGACCTTCGGCGCGGCGATCATGGGCGCGATCCTCACCAACCAGCTGACCAGCCACCTGAAGTCCAACGCCGGTCCCGGCGCGGCCCTGGCGCCGGTGCGCGACCACGGCATGCAGATCCTGCAGAGCGAGGGCGCGATGTCCAAGCTGCCGCTGCCGGTGCAGCACGTGCTGATCCACTCGTTCACGCAGGCGCTGTCCACGGTGTTCCTGGTCGGCGCGATCCTCAGCCTGATCGCGTGGTTCGCCAGCTGGTTCCTGAAGGAGCACAAGCTGCGCTCGATGTCCGTGGCGGACGCTCGCAAGGCGGCGGGTTCGGGTTCGGGTCCAGGTGCTGGTTCGGGTTCGGGATCGGGATCGGATTCGGGTACGGGTTCGTCCGACATGGAGGCTCCGGCCCTCGCACACTGATCCCTTTTTTCGGACTCAGTATTTAGTGCGCACAACTAAGAACGCTGCGACCGCCGTCCTGGACATCCGGGGCGGCGGTCGCGGTGTTCATCACCTTCGATCCGGTACGCGGCCCTGGCGAAAGACGATCTGCAGGCCGTCGAGGTGCTCGGAGTCGCGATTGTTGCCGACCACCGACACGCACACCTCACGATCGCCGTCCGAGTCGCGGGCGACGGTGACCTCGATGTCGGGTCCGAGGAGGGCCAGGACGTCGCCGGGTCCGGCGACGGCGGCGACGGCCTCTTCCATCACCGACCGGTCGAGGGACAGGAACGCCTCGATGGCGGCGTGGAAGTCCTGGGGGCGTTCGTCCTCGTCGTAGCCCTCGACGAAGACCTCGGCCTCGGTTCCCAGGACGGAGACCGGGATCGGCTCGCTGACGTACTCGCCGCCGAATCCCTCGACGTGGCCGAGGCCCGGGATCTCGAAGGTCTTGGCCGTGTCCCGGGCGGATTCCGCCTTCTGCCGGTGCCGTTTCATGGGGGACATCGTCTCCTACCGGTCCCCCGCTGGTTTCAGTCGACCCGGTCCGCCGACCAGTACGTGTCGCCGCGCAGGATCAGCGCCGCCGCGCCGACCAGACCGGCGTCCTGCCCCAGATCGGCCGGGACCACCTTCAGGTTCTTGGTGAAGTCCAGCCGCGCGTGCCGGTACAGCGCGGAGCGCAGGGGCTCGAACAGCAGCTCGCCGGCCTGCACGATGCCGCCGCCGATCGTCACCAGCTCCAGGTCGCACATCGCCGCCGCACCGGCGATGGCGACGCCGAGCGCGGTGCCGGCGCGGGTGAAGGCGGCCTCGGCGATGCCGTCGCCGGCGCGCGCGTCATCGGTGAGGTCCTTGCCGGTGTGGCTGTCCTGGCCCGCGCGCCAGCCCTGCGCCGCCGCCCACGCGGCCATGCGCGGCCCGCTCGCGACGGCCTCCAGGCAGCCGGTCCCGCCGCACGCGCAGGGCGTCTCCTGGTCGACGACGACGTGCCCGATGTGCCCGGCGTTGCCCTTGGCGCCGTCGATGAGGCGGTCGCCGAGGATCAGGCCGCCGCCGACCCCGGTCGAGACGACCATGCCGAGCATGTTCGCGGTGCCGCGCCCGGCGCCCTGCCAGTGCTCGGCGGCGGCCAGGCAGATGGCGTCGTTGTGCAGGCGCACGTCGCGCCGGAAGTCGGCCTCCAGCCGCCACCGCAACGGGAAACCGCGCCACCCGGGGATGTTCAGCGGCGACACCTCCCCGGCCGGCCACCGCATCGGTCCGCCGCAGCCGACGCCCACGGCGCGGAAGACGCTGCGCTCGTACGGAAGGTGGTCGACGGCGTCGAGCAGCGCGGCGTAGAGCGCCTCGCCGTCCGCCCCCGCCCCGGCGGGCGTCGGCGTCCGGAACGAGGCCAGCACCTCGCCGTGCTCGTCGACGGCGCCGACCGCCATCTTCGTCCCGCCGATGTCGATCGCCAGCACCGGGGCCCGCCCGGAGGTGTCAGTCACCGTCATGGTGGACACCTTAGGCGGTTTTGTATCAGCTTCCAGAGAAGCCCTGCAGATAGGTCACCTGCTGGCGCAGGGCCTGGGCGGTGGAGTGGCTGATCGTGCCCTGGTTCTCCTGGGAGCGGATGGTCTCGGTGAGGGTGGCCAGGGTCTGGGTGAAGGTGTTGGAGCCGACCTGGGTGTTCTGGAGCCGGGTGACGATGTGGGTGAGGGTGGTCCGGGCCGTGGTGTCGGTGACCTGGGTGGTGACGATGGTGCTGATCTGGGTCACGGACTGCTGCGGCGAGGTCGGGGCGGTGGAGGGGGCGCCGTTGTTGGGGGC
>NZ_JAACYW010000011.1 GCF_015356825.1 Catenulispora rubra
CCACACCCCACACCCCACCCGCAGAAAGGAACGAGCCTGTGAAGCGCCGCTCCCAGCGTGTGCTCAGCCTCGCGACCGGAATCAGTACCCTGGCGGGGTGCGTGGCGCTCGCCGTCGCGCACACCGTCCCGGTCCAGGCCGCCGGACCGAACTTCTCCTTCCCCCAGCACCAGACCTACAAGGTCGGCGTCATGCCGTCGGCCTCCCAGGCCACGCGCGACTCCGCCGTGGAGAAGCAGTACGACTCCTGGAAGTCCAACTTCCTCGTCCACGGCTGCGCCAGCAACGAGTACTACGTGTCCACCAAGGGCGACGGCGACGCCACCAACAACGGCCCGGTCTCCGAGGGCCAGGGCTACGGCATGAACATCGTGCCGCTGATGGCCGGGTACGACGCCAACGCGCAGACCGAGTTCAACGGCCTGTGGCAGCTGGTCAAGGACCACGAGGACCAGTACGGCATGATGCAGTGGCAGCTCGACGGGAAGACCTGCAAGTACTACAGCGGCGGGACCCCCGACGGCGCGACCGACGGCGACCTCGACGTCGGCTACGGCCTGATCCTGGCCGACAAGCAGTGGGGCGGCTACACCGGCGACGCCATGACGTGGCTGAACAACTTCTACAACCACAACGTGGCGCCGGACGGCCACCTCAAGTGCGAGGACGACGGCCCGAACACCGACACCCGGCCCTCGGACCACATGATCGACCACCTCCGGGCCTACGCGGCGTACGACACCTCGCACGACTGGAACAAGGTCATCGCGCGGACCGAGGCCGTCGACACCTCGCTGGTGAGCAACTACTCCTCGTCCTACGGCCTGCTGTCGGACTTCGTGGTCGGCGCGGACGGCGGCAGCCCGAAGCCGGCCCCGGCGAACTACCAGGAGAACCAGCCGGACAACATCGTCGGCTACAACTCGATCCGCGTGCCGTGGCACATGGGCACCGACGCGCTGCTGAACGGCTCCTCGGTGGCGCAGTTCGAGCTCGGCGAGGCGCAGAAGTGGTCGGCGTGCGCCAAGAAGGTCTCCGGTTCCAACCCGGGGAACGTCTACCCGCACCTGAACCTGAACTGCACCGCCCACAGCACCTCGGACGTCGCCGAGGAGGCCGGGGACTCGATCGGCCCGTCCGCGATGGCCGCCGGGGACCAGGCGTGGACCGACACGATCTGGAACTTCCTACAGACCAACCCGTACGGCGACGGCTACTACGGCGAGACCATCAAGACGCTGGTCATGATCGTGATGGCCGGCGACTACTGGAGCCCGGCCTCGGCGTCGACCCCGCCGCCGACCAACGACTTCTCGGTCTCGGCCTCGCCGGCGTCCGGGTCGGTGAGTCAGGGCTCTTCGGCGACCGTGTCGGTGAGCACCGCGGTGACCTCCGGGTCTGCGGAGTCCGTGGCGCTGTCCGCCTCTGGCCTGCCGACCGGGGCGACCGCGAGCTTCAACCCGGCCTCGGTGACCTCCGGGGCGTCCTCGACGCTGACCATCGCGACGTCGTCGTCGACCCCGGCGGGGACGTACGCGATCACCGTGACCGGGACCGCCTCTTCGGGGTCGCACACGGCCTCGTACTCGCTGACCGTCACCACGGCCGGCGGTGGCGGCTGCACTCCGGCGCAGCTGCTGGCGAACCCCGGCTTCGAGTCCGGTGCCACGACGTGGACCCAGACCTCCACGCTCGGGTTCACGCCGATCACCAAGGCGACGTCGGCTGAACCGTCCCACTCGGGTTCGTGGATCGCATGGTTCAACGGCAACGGCAGCAAGGACACCGACACCGCCGCGCAGAGCGTGACGATTCCGGCCGGCTGCTCGGCGACGCTGACCTACTGGCTGCACATCGACACCACGGAGAACACGACGACGGCGAAGCCGGACACGTTCACCGTGCAGGTGTTGAACTCCTCGGGGACCGTCCTGGCCACCGTCGGCTCGTTCTCCAACCTGAACGCGAACTCCGGCTACTCGCAGCAGACCGCCGACCTGTCGGCGTACGCGGGCCAGACCGTCACGCTGAAGTTCGTCGGCAGTGAGACGGACACCAGCGGCGGGACCACCAACTCCGTCCTCGACGACACCGCGGTGACGACCTCCTAGACCAGCTCCTGGAGCATTTCGGAAAGAGGGAAGGGCACCGGCCCCGACGCTTTGAGGGAGGCGTCGGGGCCGGTGCCTGTTTTGCTGCTGCTGCGTTCCCGCAGCTGCTCTCCTGCGCTTAGAACTCCTACTGCTCCACGAAGTAGTGGTCCTGCTTCAGGTCCTCGATCAGACCTATGTGCTCCGGCTCCCAGCCGAGCGTCTTGCGGGTGAAGGCGTTCGAGGTCGGATTGTCCGCCCCGACGGCGAAGCCGAGGAAGCCGAAGTGCGCGGCGGCGTCTTCGGCGGCGATCGAGGCGGCCGGGACGCCGAGGCGCTCGGCGATGGTCTCGGCGATCAGGCGGAAGGCGTATCCCTCGTTCTCCACGCCGTGCAGCCGGGTGCCGCCGGGCGCCGACTCCACCGCCAGCCGGTAGATCCGGGCCGCGTCCCGGGTGTTGAGGGCCGGCCAGCGGTTGGCGCCGTCGCCGACGTAGGCCGCGAAGCCCTTCTCGCGCGCGACGCGGATCAGGACCGGGCTGAAGCCGTGGTGGTCCAGATCGCTGTGGACCAGCGGGGCCAGGCGCACCACCGAGGAGCGGACGCCGCGCTCGGCCAGGGCGACGACCGCGTTCTCGGTGTCGACGCGCGGGCCGGCCTCCGAGGTGTGCTCCTCCAGGCCGAGCACGCCGGGGGCGCGCCGGGCCAGCATCAGCGTGCCGGAGGTGGCGACCAGGGACTTGCCGGTGCCGGCCAGGCGCTCGCCGATGGCCTTGGTGACGCGCAGATCCTCGGCCGCGGCGGCCGCCATGTCGGTGAAGGAGTGGTCGTAGGCGAGGTGGATGACGCCGTCGGCGGCGTCGAGGGCGTCGAGGTAGGAGTCCGGGTCGAAGACGTCGCCGCGGTGCACCTCGGCGCCGCGCGCGGCCACCCGCTCGGCGGCGGCGTCGTTGCGGGCCAGGCCGACGACCTGGTGTCCGGCTTCGAGCAGTTCGGGGACGACGGCGGAACCGATGTGTCCGGACGCGCCGGTGACGAAGACACGCATGAGTTGGCCTCCCAGGCCGTGATGACAGCGACTGACATCACTCACGCTAACACTGATGTCAGTCTCTGTCATCAACTACCATGGGGTCATGAGCCGCTGGCCGTCGAACCCTCGAGGACGTCTCGAACAAGCCGCCATGGACCTGTTCATCGAGCAGGGCTACGACCAGACGACGGTCGCGGAGATCGCCGAGCGCGCCGGCCTGACCGAGCGCACGTTCTTCCGCCACTTCAGCGACAAGCGCGAGGTGCTCTTCCAGGGCGGCGAGATCCTCCAGGCCGCGATGGTCGAGGCCCTGGCCGCCGCCCCGCCGGACGCCACCCCGCTGAGCGCGATCCACGAAGCCCTCGCCGCGGTCACGGGCTTCTTCGACGAGCGCCACGACCGGTCCCAGCTCCGGCAGGGCATCATCGACGCCCACCCGGAACTCCAGGAGCGCGAGGGGGCCAAGATGGCGAAGATCGCCACGGCGCTGGCCGAGGGCCTGCGGGCGCGCGGCGTCACCGATCCCGACGCGCGCCTGGCGGCGGACGCGGGGATCGCGGTGTTCCGCTCGGCGTTCGCGAAGTGGGTGCGCAGCGAGACCGGCGATATGCCGGCGACCATGGAGGGGTGCTTCGTCGCTTTGGAGAAGCTTGTAGAAGCGGGACGCTGAGATCGGCTGAGCTTGGCCGAGATCGGCTGAGCACGCACCGTGTCACCGACGTCGGTGACACGGTGACCCGGTGACACAGTGGCGGCGGCTCCGGCGGAGCGCCCGGCCGTGAGCGGGTGATCTCAACCGCCGGTGTACTGCACCGTCACCTCGTCGAGGTTCAGGTAGTTGCTGCTGCCCTTCGTCGAGTCGTAGATCACCGACAAGGTGTTGCTCCCGGCGTTCAAGTGCACGCCGCTCAGCGTCACCGTGTTCCACGTCGACCACGACGCCGTCCCCGGGAACGCCAGGTTGTCCGTCACGTCGGTGCCGTCGGCGTAGATGTACCGCGACGCGTTCCCGGCGGCTGCCGCGTACCGGAACGTCACCGTGTACGTCCCGCTGCGGCTGACGTTCGGGCTCAGGTCCACCCACTGCCCGTCGGCGTTCCAGCCGGCCAGGTAGCCGGTGCCGGTGTAGCCGGCGTTGGAGGACTCCAGCCCGATGCCGCCGTGCAGCACCCCGTTCTCGGCCTGGAGCTGGTAGCTCAGGCGCATCGAGTCGAGGTTGAGGTAGTTCGAGCTGCCCGCCGCCGAGGAGTACGCGATGGTGACCTCGTTGTACCCCTGGTTCAGCGCGACGCCGTTCAGCGTCACGGTCGACCAGCTCGACCACCCGCCGGTGCCGGGGAACTGCTGGTTACCGGCCACCACCGAGCCGTTGACCGAGATCTTCCGGGTGGCGTTCCCGGCGCCTCCGGCGTAGCGCAGCGCCATCTCGTAGGCACCCGCGGCCGGGGCCTGCACCTCGAAGGACACCGACTGTCCGTCAGCGTTCCAGCCGGCCAGGTAGCCGCGGCCGCTGAAGCCGGAGTTGGTGCTCTCGGAGCTGATGTTCGTGGTGCGCGCGTTCGTCGCCTGGTACGTGGCGAAGCCGGGCTGCGGGCCCGACGTCCCGTCCGGCGTGACCACCGCGGCCGCGCCGGCCATCGCGCCGGCCGTCAGCGATTGCAGGTACGCGCTCCCGGTCGGCTGCGACCAGTCCGGGCCGACCAGGCTGTCCGAGGAGCGGTGCTGGTTCCAGCCCTGATTGACGTTCATCTGCAGGAACGGCAGGTACTGCGTCTGTCCGTGCGCGCCGGCCAGGTGCGCGAGGTTGCGGATCAGGACGGTCTTGAAGCCGCCGGCGTCGTCGACGCCCTCGTAGTCCAGCGTCCCGGCGTTGGTCAGGTACGTCGTGGCCCACGAGCCTGCGGCGTTCGCGTCCGTCAGGTACGTCGAGTTGCTGGTCGCCGTGTACAGCGCGTCGGCCGCACCGATATAGGCCCCGAAGTTGTACGTGAAGTCCCACTTGGCCACACCGCTGCCGTCGACGTGGTCGTAGACGTGGCCGTTGGACTGCAACGTCGACTTCATCCAGGAGTACAGGCCCTGGGCGTCGGTGAGGTAGGTCGTGTTGCCGGTGTCCTTGTAGATCATCGCCGCGGCCTCGGCGGCCGGGGCGCTGGAGGCGATGTTCTTCTGGTTCTGCAGGTTGCGCTGCCACCAGATGCCGCCGCCGTAGGTGGTGTCCTGGTAGGCGTAGACCGAGTTGAACAGGTTCTCGGCGGTGGTGAGGTACTGGGTCTCGCCGGTGATGCCGTAGGCGCGCGCCGAGGCGAGGGCCCACCAGCCCAGGTCGTCGTTGAAGTTGGTGCTGAAGGTCGGGTAGAAGGCCGTGAAGCCGGTGTAGACGTCGTCGATCATCTGCCGGTAGGTGGGATCGCCGGTCGCCTGGTAGGCGTCCATGACGGTCTCCCAGTTCTGCGCCTCCCACCAGAAGTCCGAGTACAGGCCGCCGTCGGGGCCGTAGGCGTGCTGGGAGTGGACCTGGTGGTCGCTGTTGCAGAAGAAGTACTTCGCGGTCGGGTCCCAGAACGCCGAGACGAACGCGGACATCGCGGCGCTCGCGTCCGAGGAGGTGGTGGCGTGCGCCGGGGCGGGGGCCGCGACGGCCAGGCCGGTGCCGGCCAGGGCGGCGACCAGGCCGGTCACGGCCGCCGCGCGGATTCTTGAACGGAGTCTTGAACGGATTCTTGAACAGAGTCTTCGCATGGCCGATGCAGTCCTTCGGTCGAGGGTTCGGGTCGGGGACTCGGTCAGCGCGACGGTACTCTCGACTTGAGATATGTCAACATGCGTCAACCTGGATCATCTGCCGACGTCAGCTGTGACGACCGGTGAAGATAGGGTGACTGGAATGACGCGGCCGCTGCTCTACGAGACGATCGTCGACCACCTCCTCGACGAGCTCAGAGCAGGCGAGTTGGTGCCCGGCGGGCGGGTCCCGTCCGAGACCGAGCTGGCTGCGGCGTTCGGCGTCAGCCGCGTCACCGCCAAGAGCGCGCTCGAAGTCCTGCGGCAGGCCGGGATCGTGGAGCGGCTGCGCGGCAAGGGGTCGTTCGTCGTCCCGGCGCCGCCGGCGCTCGACGGCGTCACCAGCCGCGACCTGGCCGAACGCGCCGAGGACGAGCCCGCCCCGGCCGCCGACGCCGCGTCACGCAGCCGTGGTCGCAGCCGCAACCGCAAGCCCGACGGCGACCTCGACCAGGCCATCGCCTTCCTGCTCCCGGACTTCTCCGAGTCCTACGGCCTGGACCTGCTCACCTCCGTGGAGCAGGCGTGCTCCGAAGCGGGGATCGACCTCGTCCTGCGCCGTACCCGAGGCAGCCAGCGCGAGGAGGAACTGGCCATCGAACGGCTGCGCGCCGCCGGAACCGTCGACGGCCTCCTGGTCTTCCCCGTCCACGGCGAGTTCCACAACGCCAGCCTCCTCCGCCTGGTCCTCGACGGATTCCCCCTGGTCCTGGTCGACCGCTCCCTCGACGGCATCGCCGCCAGCACGGTCCACACCGACGGCGTCGCCGCCGCCCAGGCGCTGACCGAAGCCCTGATCCGCCGCGGCCACACCGAGATCTGCTTCGCCTCCCCGGCCCCCTCCCACACCTCCACCATCGAGCAGCGCCTCGACGGCTTCCGCCGCGCCCTGGCCACCCACAAACTCGGCCCCGACGCCCACCGCCTGACCGACCTCGTCAGCACCCTGCCAGGCGCCCTCACCACCGAGAACATCCGCCACGACGTGGCCGAGGTCCGCCGCTTCCTGGACGCCGCCCCCCAGGTGACCGCCTTCGTCGCCAGCGAGTACAACCTCGCGCGGGTGATCGCCCTGGCCGTCGCCGAGCAGAACACCGATCGGCGCGCGACCGGCGATCAAGCAGCCCTGCCCGAGATCGCCTGCTTCGATTCCCCGGTCGACCCCTTCGCCCCGCCGCGCTTCCTACACGTCCGCCAAGACCAGGCCGAGATGGGCCGCCGCGCGGTGGAACTGCTGCGCGCGCAGCTGGCCGGCGAAACCACACCGGTCCGCGCGCTCGTCCCCTTTACCGTCGTCGAGCCCTAGCCTTCTCGCGCCCGTCCGAGCAGCTGGTGGCTCCTGGCGGCGGTGGCCGCCGCGCGCTCGTCCCCTTTAGCATCGTCGAGCCCTAACCTTCTCGCGCCTGTCTGAGCAGCTGGCGGCCTCTGGCGGCGATGCTCGCCGCGCGGTTGAGCTCCTGCGCGCCTACCGAGCCGGCTAAACCGCGCCAGTCCGCGCCCGCCTCCTCACCATCGTCGAACCCTGACATTTCCCCCTCCCCGCCCGCGCGCGATCCGTTCCGGATTGCCTGCGCGTTACCCGTTGCGCTCGCGCCACGCCCGGGTCTATCCTCCCGACACATCCAGTAGATTGAATATATTCAGTTAGGTGTGATCGTGGAGTACGGCGAGGCCGGATTGCAGGACCTCCAGCGGCGGGTGACCGAGGCCGTCGGCGGCGACCCGGGGGCCGCGGTGATCGTCACCCGGTTCCTCACCGAGGTGCGCGAGCGGACGGCGCGGTACCTGGACGACGGCACGGTCTTCCTGCTCACCGGCGACATTCCGGCGATGTGGCTGCGGGACTCCGCGGCGCAGGTGCTGCCCTTCCTCCGGCTGCGCGAGGTGCTGCCGCTGGCCCAGTCGTTCGTCATCGGCGTGCTGCGGCGGCAGCTCGCCTACGTCGCCGTGGACCCGTACGCGAACGCCTTCAACGCGCGGCCCGACGGCGCCGGCCACAGTGCCGACGACACCGCCGCCAACCCCTGGGTCTGGGAGCGCAAGTACGAGGTCGACTCGCTGTGCTACCCGCTGTGGCTCGCGCACCTGACCTGGCGCGCCTACGGCCGCGACGACTTCCTCGACGACGCGTTCTGGACCGCCGCCGAAGCGGTCCTGACCACCTGGGAGACCGAGCTCGACCACGAGGCCGCCTCCCCCTACCGCTTCCAGCGCTTCGACGCGCCGGCCTCCGACACCCTGGTCCGCGACGGCCTCGGCCCGAAGACGGCCGTCACCGGCCTCACCTGGAGCGGCTTCCGCCCCAGCGACGACGCCACCCGCTTCGGCTACAACGTCCCGGGCAACATGTTCGCCGTCGTCGTGCTCGGCCAGCTGGCGGAGATCCTGACCCACAAACCGGGCTCGGCGCTGCCCGACGACCGGCGCGCGGAGCTGCTGGCCCGCGCCGACGGGCTGCGCGAGTGCCTGCAGACCGGCATCGCCGAGCACGCCGTCATCGACGACCCGGTCACCGGACCGCGCTGGGCCTACGAGGTCGACGGCCTCGGCGGCGTCCTGGAGGCCGACGACGCCAACGTCCCGAGCCTGCTCGCGCTCCCGCTGCTCGGCTACTGCCACGCCGACGACCCGACCTACCTCGCGACCCGCGCCTTCGTCCTCAGCGAGCGCAACCCGACGTTCGTCGCCGGCCGCGCCGCCTCCGGGGTCGGCAGCCCGCACACCCCGCCCGGCCACGTCTGGCCGATCGCGATCGCCGTCGCCGCGCTCACCAGCGGCGACCGCGCCGAACAGCGCGCGGCCATCGCCACCCTGCTGGCCACCGACGCCGGCACCACCCGCGTCCACGAGTCGTTCCACGCGGACGACCCGGGGACCTGGACCCGGGAGTGGTTCTCCTGGGCCGAGGCCATGTTCACCGAGCTCGTCCTGGACTACTGCGGCTACGCCCCGGTCGGCGACATCCCGATCGGCACCATCCCGGTCAGCTACGTCACGGTCGGCACCGCCCCCGCCGACCGCGTCTCCGCCAGCGTCTCCGTCGGCGCCCCCGCCAGCCACCTCCCGTCGGAAGGAGTCAGCGATGGCCGCTGACATCGAGGCGATATCCGCCGCCGCGGCCGACGCCTCCTCGCCGCACCGCGGGCGCGTCCGCGACACCCGCCGCTCCGAGCGCCGCGCCGCCACGCTGTTCATGACCCTGCCGGTCCTGCTGTTCGTGCTCTTCGTCCTGCTGCCGGTGGTCATGGCGGCGGTGCTCAGCTTCACCGACTACGACGTCATCAGCACCATGAACTGGGTCGGCTTCAAGAACTACACCGACCTGGTCCACGACCCGTTCTTCACCAAGGCGCTGGAGAACACGGTCCTCTACACCCTGATGTACGTCCCGCTCGGCATCGTGGTCGCGCTGGGGACGGCGCTGCTGCTGAACCGCAAAGTCCGCGCGGCGAAGTACTTCCGCGTCATGTTCTACATCCCGGTGATCTCCTCGACCGTGGCCACCGCCTCGATCTGGTACTGGATGCTGAACCCGCAGCACGGCCTGATCAACGTGATCCTCGGCGAGTTCGGGGTGAACGGCCCGGCCTGGCTCTACGACTCCAACTGGGCGATGCCGGCGATCGTGCTGATGTCGGTGTGGGCCGGTTTCGGCACCAACATGGTCATCTATCTGGCCGGCCTGCAGAACATCCCCAAAGAGCTGATGGAGAGCGCGCGCACCGAGGGCGCCAACAGCTGGCAGGTCTTCCGGTACGTGACACTCCCGGCCCTGACCAAGACCACGATGCTGGTCACCACGCTGCTGATCATCAGCGCGTTCCAGGTCTTCGACCAGGCCTACGTGCTGACCAAGGGCGGTCCCGGCAACTCCACGGTGACCCTCGTCTACTACATCTACGACCGCGGCTTCGGCGCCCTGAAGATGGGCTACGCCTCCGCGATCTCCTTCGTGCTGTTCGCGATCATCCTGGCGGTCTCGCTGGTGAACGCGCGGCTGGTGAACAAGGCGGGCGACCAGTGAACAACACTCTGACACGTCGGAAGCTCGGCACCGCGCTGTGGTGGATCGCCGCGACCGTGGTCGCCGTCTCCACCGTCCTGCCGCTGCTGTGGACCCTGTCCACGTCCCTGAAGCCGGCCGGCGACATCGTCGCCAGCGGCTTCGGCCTGATCCCCAAGCACTGGACGTTCGGCAACTACACCAGCGTGTTCCACACCGTGCCGATGCTCCGGTACGCGCTGAACTCGCTGCTGATCGCGGTGGTCGGCGTCGTCACCAACCTGTTCTTCGGCTCCCTGGCCGGCTACACGCTGGCCAAGCTCCACCTGCGCGGCAAGCGGATCATCTTCTCCGCCTACGTGGCCTCGATGATGATCCCCGGCACCGTCACGATGGTCCCGCAGTTCCTCATCCTCAGGTACTTCCCGCTGGCCGGCGGCAACGACGTCCTCGGCAACGGCGGGAGCGGATTCCTCGACAGCTACTGGGCCGTCATCCTGCCCGGCGCGATCGGCGCCTTCGCGGTGTTCTTCATGAAGCAGGTCTTCGAGTCGCTGCCGGACGACCTGGCCGCCGCCGCGCGCATCGACGGCGCCACGGAGTTCGGCATCTACTTCAAGATCTACGTCCCGCTGGCCCGCGCCGCGCTGTCCGTGCTCGGCATCCTCACGTTCCAGGCCGGCTGGAACGCCTTCATGTGGCCGCTGATCGTCCTGAACTCCCCGGACAAGATGACCATCCAGGTCGGGCTGTCCGGGCTGGTCACCAACTACAGCTCGCAGACCGGGCCGCTGATGGCGGGCACCGTCGTGGCCAGCCTGCCGGTCCTGGTGATCTTCATGTTCGCGCAGCGCTGGATGGTCGACAACTTGGCGACCACCGGCGGCAAGTAGTACGGCACGTCGGCACGTCCTCCCTCACCTCACCCAGGAGAACCGTGATGAACCAGCATGATCCAGCCCTGCCTTCGTCCGGCCCGGCCGTGTCGTCCAGCCCGGCCTTTTCATCCAGTGCAGTCTCCCGCCGCGGTCTGCTGCGCGGCGGCGTCGCCGGAGCGCTCGGCCTGGCCGCGGCGCCGCTGCTCGCGGCCTGCGGCTCGTCCAAGTCCGGCTCCGGCTCCGGCGGGGGCGGCGTCAAGAACATCACCATGTGGGGGTCGTTCAACGGCGACCAGGTGAAGCAGATCAACACGCAGCTGGCGGCCTTCAACAACAGCCAGACCGCGGTGCATGTGACCTACCAGGCGCAGGACATCGTCGAGACCAAGCTGCTGACCGCGATCGCCTCGGGCACCAACATCCCGGACGTCGTGCTCTGGGACCGCTACCAGACCTCGCTGTACGCGCCGAAGGGCGCGCTGTCCGCGGTCGACGACCTGATCGCCCGGGACAAGGTCGACACGGCCGACTTCTTCCCGGCGCCCTACGGCGAGATGACCGTCGGCGGCAAGCAGTACGGCCTGCCGATGCTCGTCGACAACCGCTCCCTGGTCTACAACAAGACGATGCTCGACAAGGCCGGCATCAAGCCGCCGACCACGTGGGAGGAGCTGGCCACCGCGGCCCAGGTGCTGACCCGGCGCGACGGCGGCAAGCTCAAGGTGGCCGGCTTCGCGTTGGACGACCCCGGCCTGTTCAACGTCTGGATCCTGCAGGCCGGCGGCCAGATGCTGTCCGCGGACAAGAAGTCCACAGCGTTCAACAGCCCGGCCGGCCAGGCCGTGCTGTCGTTCTGGGACGATCTGCTGCACAACAAGAAGGTGTACGAACTCGGCTTCGCCCAGGGCGTCGACGGCTTCGGCACCGGCCAGATCGCCATGAAGTACGACGGCCCCTGGAACATGCCGCAGTACGACAAGATCAGCGGCTTCGAGTACGGCGTGGTCCCGCCGCCGGCCGGCCTCGGCGGCAGGGGCGCCATCACCGGCGGCTTCGGCCTGGTGATCCCGGCGCAGGCCAAGCACCGGGACGCGGCGTGGGAGTTCGTGAAGTGGTGGACCACGGTCCCGGCCAACGGCGTGGCGTTCGCCAAGATCGGCAGCTGGCTGCCGGGGTCGGTGAAGGCGAGTCAGGACCCGTACTTCGGCAGCGGGCACTGGCCGGCGTTCGTGCAGACCGAGGGCTTCGCCGTGGTGCGGCCGAACGTGCCCGGCTACAGCGACGTCGAGGGCAAGGCGCTGGAACCGCAACTGCAGAACTGGATGTCGGGGAAGACGGACGCCGCTTCCGCGTTGAAGAACGCGGCGAGCCAGGGCGACCAGCTCCTCGCCAAGGGCGTATGAGGACTCAAGCACCGGTATGAGCGAAACCATCGTGTCCGCCGCGCTGTGGGGGCAGCGCGCGGACCGCATCCAAGCAAGCCTGGACACCTACTTCGGCGCCGACGGCGACCAGTTGCTCCACAACTGGCACCCGCTGCGGCCCGGAGACGACGACACCTTCAACTACTGGTGGCTCGCGCACGCTCTGGAGGCGCGCCTCGACGCCTTCGAGCGGACCGGCGACCCCCGCTGGCGCGACGCCGCCGTCGCCGTGCGCGACAACATCCTGGCCCGCAACCGGGGCTCGCTGTTCAACGACTACTTCGACGACATGCTCTGGTTCGGCATCGCGCTGCTGCGCCTGCACGAGGCCACCTCGGAGCGGCGGTACCTCGACGAGGCGGTCAAGATCTGGCACCACGTGCGCGACGAGGGCTGGAACGACGAGTGCGGCGGCGGCATCGCCTGGCGCAAGCAACAGCTCTGGTACAAGAACACGCCGTCCAACGGGACGTTCGTGATCCTCGGTGCCCGCCTGCACCGGGCCACCTGGGACACCGAGTACCAGGACTGGGCCCGCAGGTCGCTCGACTGGCTGGACAAGACCCTGCGGGGAACCGACGGCTTCATCGAGGACGGCGTCAACCGGGAGAACGACGGCCGGGTCGACACGCAGTGGCGCTTCACCTACAACCAGGGCCTGTACATCGGGGCCTGCGTGGAACTGGCGGCGGTCTCCGGCGACTCGACGCTGCTGGACCGAGCGCTGGTCACGGCTCGCACGGCATTCCGCGAACTGAGCGCGGACGGCGTCCTGCTCGACGACGGCACCGGCGGCGACGAGGGCCTGTTCAAGGGGATCATGTACCGCTACGCCGGTCTCCTGGTCCAGGCCGACCCCTCGGCGACGGACATCCGAGAGCTGATCCTCGGCGCCGGCCAGGTGCTGTGGACGCGCGCACTCGACGGCGACGCGCTACTGGCCGGAACGGATTGGCGGACCCCGCCGGCGGCCGACGCGCACGTGCCGTACTCGGCGCAGCTCAGCGCGATCATCGGGACCGAGGTCTGCCGCAGGGTGGCCGGCTGAGGCTGAATCTGGGGCTGGGGCTTACGGCTTCGGGCCCGCATCGGCGATCCGCCTGCCGGTGCGGGACGGAGGGCTCGGGCGGCGCGGGGAGACGCGGGGAAGCGCGCGAAGCCCGGGCGGGGGGTACGCGGGGCGTCGGCTTTGGTCGGCGTCCCGCGTATTCGGTTCGGTGTCCCGCGGCTGGCGGTCGGGTGCTTCGCAGCCTTCGGTCGGCACCCAGTGCTTGTCGACCAATGTCGTGCCCTTTAGCCGAGTGCTTCGCTGCCTACGGTGTTGATCAGTGATCAGTGTCTGGCAGCCGTCGAGGCGCCGGGCACCAGCCGGGTCGGCAGCGCGTGCTTGGTCACCGCGCCGGGATCGTCCAGCTGCGCGAACAGCTCCTCGATTACGCGCGTGCCCATCAGGTGCTGCGCCTGCGCGATGTGCGTGAAGACGAACATCGAGTCGTCCAGCAGTGCGTCGGCCTGGTCGAAGCAGATGATGGACACGTCGTCGGGGACCGCGCGGCCGACCGCCTGGCAGGCCTTGCGCAGCAGCAGCGCGATGTGGTGCTCGGAGGCGAGGTAGGCCGTGATCCCCGGGCGGCTCCGCACGAACTCCGTCAGCCGGGCCATGTCCTCCTCGGGGCTGGTGGTGGCACCCGGGGTCACCGAGTCGACGGCGTGGAACTCGTCGGCGTCGTCGTGCGGCACCCCGCGCGCGGCGTGCGCGCGCACGTAGCCGTTGCGCCGGTCCTGCACCGTCGAGACCCGGCTGGCGCTGGTCACCAGGCCGATCCGGGTGTGCCCGAGGTCCAGGAGGTGCTCGGTGGCCGCGCGGCCACCGGCCACGTTGTCGGAGCAGACCGCCGAGACCGGGATCCCGTCGTACGAGCGGTCGATGATCACCACCGGGAACCGCCGCGCCAGCAGCCCGAGCAGGGCCGGCGGCACCGACTCCGACGAACTCGGCTGGAACGCCAGCCCGGAGACCCCGGCCGCGAGCAGTTCGCCGATCAGCGCCTCCTCGGCGTCGGCGTCGCCGAAGGACATCTTGACGGCCAGGTTCGCGCGCCCCGAGGTCTGGCCGATCATCGAGGTCAGGATCCCGCTGCCGAAGGTGTCGTCGAAGCTGGTCAGTACGGCACCGAACAACGGCAGACCGCCGGCACCAGCACTGGCCCCACCGGCCGCCGACCCGCCCGGCTCCGGTTCCGCGCTCACCACCACGGTCCCGTGCCGCGGCCGCCGCACCACGTACCCGTCCCCGGCGAGCATGTCGAGCGCCCGCTTCAGCGTGATCGTGCTGACCGAGAACTCCTCGCACAGCTCAGCCGGGCTCGGCAACCGCTCGCCCACGGGATACCGCCCATCGGCGATGCGGCTCTTGAGCTCGGAGTGGACGTGCTCGTAGAGCAGCTTGTCGGGCACCGGTGGGCCTCTCGCGGAGACGATTAGACATGTTTAATATATCATCAGGGTGGGCCGGGGAGTCCAGGTGCGGGAGGAAACGTATTCGGTGTGCCGCAGCCCCCGCGAGTAGGGCCGCGAGGTCGGCGGCGGTGCCGGCCACCCCTGCGCACCAGTCGCTGTCGACGATCGTCAGCGCGACTACCGGCCGACCGACCGTCAGGCCGCTGACGCCCTCCGCGACCTGGCACCACCGAGCTGCGGCCCCGCCGATAGCACAGCCGCCGGCGTCCTCCGGCCAAGCCCCCGACCAGCGAGGCGCGTCGATGCGGGCGATACTGGGAGCGTGGGGGCGTCGTGTCCGCACGCTCCCGGACGAAGGGCCCCGCCATGGCACAAGCCACCGCCGACCAGCTCGGTTTCGCCGACCTCGACCTGGAACCGGAGATCCTCCGGGCCTTGTCAGAGCTCGGCTACGAGGAGCCCACGCCGATCCAGGCCGAGGCCATCCCGAACCTGCTCGCCGGCCGTGACCTGCTGGGCCAGGCCGCCACCGGCACCGGCAAGACCGCCGCGTTCGCGCTGCCGATCATCCAGCGCATCCCGCGCGGCGGCCGCGGGACGGACCCGGCCGCCCTGGTCCTGGTGCCGACCCGCGAGCTGGCCATGCAGGTGTCGGAGGCGGTGCACCGCTACGGCGCCGAACTGGGCGTCCGCGTCCTTCCGGTCTACGGCGGCCAGCCGATCGGCCACCAGCTGCGCGCCCTCGGACGCGGCGTCGACGTGGTGGTCGCGACCCCGGGCCGGGCCCTGGACCACATCGCGCGCGGCACGCTCCGGCTCGACGCCCTGCAGACCGTGGTCCTGGACGAGGCCGACGAGATGCTGGACATGGGCTTCTCCGAGGACATCGACTCGATCCTGGAGAACGCCCCCGCCGAGCGGCAGACCGTGCTGTTCTCCGCGACGATGCCGAGCCGCATCGACGCCCTGGCCCGCCGCCACCTCAGCGACCCGGTCCGGGTGCGCATCGAGCGCGAGGAGCCGCCGCCCGGCGAGGCGCCGCGGGTGCGGGAGGGCGCGTACATGGTGACGCGGGCCCAGAAGGCCGCCGCGCTCGGCCGGGTGCTGGACGTGGAGGCCCCGGAGGCCGCGATCGTCTTCTGCCGCACCCGCGAGCAGGTCGACCAGCTCTCCGAGACGCTCAACGGCCGCGGCTACCGTGCCGAGGCCCTGCACGGCGGCCTGAGCCAGGAGCAGCGCGACCGGGTGATGGGACGGCTGCGCTCGGGCACCGCCGAACTGCTGGTCGCCACCGACGTCGCGGCCCGCGGCCTGGACGTCGAGCACCTGACGCACGTGGTGAACTACGACGTCCCCTCAGCGCCCGAGTCCTACGTGCACCGCATCGGCCGGGTCGGCCGCGCCGGCCGCGAAGGCGTCGCCATCACCCTGGCCGAGCCGCGCGAGCACCGCATGCTCAAGGCGATCGAGCGCGCGACCCGCCGCAAGATCCCGCTGGAGAAGGTCCCCACCGTCGCCGACCTGCGGACCCGCCGCCTGGAGCTGACCCGCGCCTCCCTGGAGGAGAGCCTGATCGAGGGCGCCGACCTCGACCGCTTCCGGGTCGTGGTGGAGAGCCTGGCGGAGGAGTACGACCTGTTCGACGTGGCGCTGGCCGCGGTGAAGCTGGTCCACGAGGCCGGCGGCACGGCGTACGACGAGGAGGACATCCCGGACGCCAGGATCCCCGACCGGGACCGGTCGCAGCGCGAGCCCGGGCAGGACCGCGGGCCCCGCAAGCGCCGCGAGACCGGCCGCCCCGGCGCCGGCCCCGGTGCGGGCACGACGCGCCTGTTCGTCGGCGCCGGCCGAGGCTCCGGCATCCGCCCCCAGGACCTGGTAGGAGCCATCGCCGGCGAGTCGGGGCTGAGTGGACGTGACATCGGCGCGATCGAGATCGCCGACCGCTTCTCGTTGGTCGAAGTCCCGACGGACGCTGCGGAGGACGTGATCAGGGCCCTGCGTGGCGCGACCATCAAGGGCCGCAGGCTCAACATCCGACTGGACCGGGATCGCTGAGTGGGTTTGCTGAGCGGCCGATCGCCGCAGTCTATGGAATCAGCTCCTTGAGAAAGCGGGCTGATTCCCCACACCGGTCGGCGTATCCGGCCGACCGGTAGAAGGCGTGGGCGGCGGTGCGTCGGCGGGCGCTGGTGATCTCCATGCAGACGCAGCCCCGGTCCCACGCCGCCTGCTCAGCGACGGCGAGCAGGCGGCGCCCGACGCCTAGGCCGCGCGCTTGGGAGTCCACAACGAGCGCAACAACTCGACCCCACGATCCCGGCCGCTCGAAGTACGGGATCACGGCCAGCGCCACGACGCCGAGTATCTGCCAGCCGTCTGTGGCCACCAGCACCAGCAACTCGTCGCGCTGGAGCGCCGATTAATCCCGCCACCTGGCGAGTCCCCTCTGGCAGAGTGCCGGGGTGAACCAGGATCAAGCCGATACAGTGCGCGCCGCCCGCCGGATGTCCTTCAACGCCAATGCGGACGTGTACCAACGCGGCCGCCCGCCCTACCCCGCCGCGGTCTTCGACCTGCTCGCTGAGCGCTGCGGGTTGGGGCCGGGGTCGCGGGTCCTGGAGATCGGGGCCGGCTCGGGGCTGGCGACCGGGGTGTTGTTGGCGGCTGGTGCGCGGGTGGTCGCGGTCGAGCCGGGTGAAAGGCTCGCGGCGCTTCTGGTCGGCGAGCATGGCTGCGATCGGCTGGAAGTCTGCGTCTCCGACTTCGAGACCGCCGATCTGTCCGGCGAGTTCGACCTGGCCGTTGCCGCGACCGCGTTGCACTGGGTCGATCCGGTCACCTCGACCGAGCGGATCGGGCGGCTCGTCCGTCCGGGCGGCTGGTTGGCGGCGTGGTGGAACGAGTTCGGCGACGCCCGGCGCCCGACGCTCTTCCGCGACCGGCTCGATGCGGTCTACCACGACCTGCTGCCCGGCGAGACGGGCTACCGCGACAGCCGCTCGCAGGCGCTGGACACCGATCGGTGGCGCAGGCAGCTGACCGCCGGCGGCTTCTTCGGCGACGTGTCCGTCGAGATCATCGAATGGCAGCAGACCCTGACCCCGCAGACCGCGCGGGACCAGTGGTCGACGTTCCCGAACATCGCCGAGCTCGCGCCGTCGGACCGGGAGCAGTTCCTGACACGCCTGGGCTCGATCATCGACGAGCTCGGCGGCCATGTCGACGATCCCCGCCTGACCATCGTCTACACCGCGCGCCGCGCCGGACGACCGGACGTCATCTGACGGAAGCCATGCCCGATCACCCGCTTTAGCGTGAACAGAGCGCCGCCGGCGCCACCTCGGCGAGGAGTACGGGACCTGGGGCGGCACGACCGACCAGGAGCGCATCGCGGACCTGCGACGGCCCCGCGACGTCCGTCGCTAAGCCAGAGGCCGGACAGTGAGGATCTGTTCAGCGTGCCCAACAGGCCCCGAGGCGTCATGCAGCACGGTCGACGTGACGCCTTGACCCGTCGGCCCGAACGTCACCGTCGTGTCCAGCCCGGTCCACCGCCCCTCGGGCTGGCGATGCAAGTGGATCGTCAGATCGACGTTGGGAAACATCCACTCCGTCGGCGGCCGCCACACCGCGATGCCGTTCGCTGTGTCGACCAGTGCGACGAACGCCGCGAGCGGGCTCACGGTCTGTCCCGCGACGAGGTCGAGATCGGTGCTGATCCACGCGGTGGTGCGACCCGGCGTGGGAGGCGCCACCGGACGGACGTCCAGCGAAGCGATGTAGCCGCCGGGCCACACGTCCGTCATCGGCCACGAAGCCAGCTTCTCCGGCGGTGTGAGGACGCCGCCGCCCCCGCTCCCGGCCACCGCCGAAGTGTCGCCCGAACTCAGCAGCCAAGCCCGTGCCCGAACCACCGCCCGACCGCCGATCACCATGACCGCTTCGACCAACTCGATCGTGCGCCCCGGCCGCAGCGTCTCCACTCGGATCTCGCACTCGTCGAGAGCGAGCCGCCCGAGGATGTCGAAGCTGATCCGGGACAGCACCAGCTTCTCGCCCGGCCGCCCGGCCACGTACTCGTCGATGGCGTGGACGATGAGCCCACCGAGCGGGCTGAAGTGCTGCTCCGCGGGATCCCACGCGCCGCCCGCGTGCGACGTCGGCTTGTAGCAGTGCTCGCCGGCCGGTTCGTAGTAGCTGCCGATGTTCATGAGCCATAGTCTCCCGGGCCCTACAGCCAGTCGTGCTCCCGGGCGTACCGTGCCGCCTCATGCCGCGTCCGCGTCTGGGTCTTCTGCATGGCGTTCGACAGGTAGTTCCGCACCGTCCCCTCGGCCAGATGCAGCCGCGCGGCGATGTCCGCGACCGAGAACCCCTCCCGCGTCGCCCGCAGGACGTCGATCTCGCGGTCGGTGAGCGGGCAGTCGTCGACGACGGCCAGCGCCGAGACGTCCGGGTCGATCCAGCGCCGGCCTTCGTGCAGCGTCTTGATGACCGACGTGATGTGCGCGGGTTCCGCCGACTTGCTGACGAAGCCCTGCACGCCGAGCTTCAGGGCCTTGCGCAACACCCCGGGCCGCGCGTGCCGGGTCAGCATGAGGATCACCTGCTCCGGCCGCACGCGACGGATCTCGGCGACCGCCTCCAGCCCGTCCACATTGGGCATCTCCAGGTCGATGACGAGCACGTCGGGCCGGTGCTCCAACGTGGCCCGCACCGCCGACTCGCCGTCCTGCGCTTCGGCGAGCACGGTGATCTCGCCTTCGAGCGGCAGCAAAGAAGCCAGCGCCTTGCGAAGAAGTACCTCGTCGTCGGCGAGCACCACGGTGGTCATCGCTGCGTCCTCCTGTGCTGTCATGACGCGCTCACGACGCGCTCCCGGAAACGAAGCCGGGGAACGCTGCCGCCGTCAGGAAGCGCCCGTCCTTCTGTTCCACCGTCAGCTCGCCACCGTTGTCGGCCAGTCGTTGCCCCAGGATGGAGAGCCCGCCGAGTTCCGGCAGCGGCGTGTCCGGCGCGCCGTCGTTCGCGATGGCGATGCTTGACCGCGCCAGCGTGATCTGCACGCGGCTGGCTTGAGCGTGCCGCAGGATGTTGGTCGTCGTCTCGCGCAGGACCTGGCCCAGCAGCTCGCTGGCCCGCGTGTCCACCTCGGCTTCGCGCTCGACGCGCACGTGGATCCCCGCCGCCTCGAAGAGGTTCTTCGCGTTCTCCAACTCGCTGGAGAGGTTGAGCCGCCGCTGCGCGTAGGCGAGTTCCTTGGTCTGGGCGATGGTGTCGCCGACCAGTGTGTGCATCTCCAGCAGTTCCTCGCGGACGCGCTCGGGATCGCTGTCCAGCAGCTTCTCGGCCAGCGCGATCTTGAGCTTCACCACGTGCAGCGTGTGGCCCTGGATGTCGTGCAGATCGCTGGCGAACCGCATGCGCTCCCGGACCACGGCCAGCTCCGCCTCGCGCTCCCGGGACTGTTCGAGCTCTGCGATCAGGTCGTAGATCCGCTGGCTGGCGAACATCAGGCCGGTCACCACGACCACCACGGCCGTCGGGATGACGAGGTACTGGAGCACACCAGGGCCGACTGCACCGGGAGGGCACGGTCTCGGAGCTGACACGGACGCTTCCAGCCACCATCAGCTTCGGTCTCCCGGACCTCGCCCCGGCGTCGCCGCTGCCATCGCCACTGCCACTGCCGGCGAAGCGCGAGCCCAACGGCACGTTCCTCATCGAGACGTTCGGCCTGCAGAAGGATCTCCACACCCTGCTCGACTGGGCTGCGGCGAACGCGATGGAACTGCGAGACCTACAGGCCGGGCCAACCCGGCTCGACGACGTGTTCCGCGCCATGAGCCATGCCGGTTAGCGCACCGCTTTCCCTACTTTCTCAGCCCCTTCAGAACAGGACCTCCCCATGCTTCCGATCGCCCGCGGCGAGCTGATCCAGATCTTCCGGAACCGTCTGGTTCTGGTGACCAGCCTCGTCCTGCCGATCGCGTTCGGCGCGATGTTCGTCGGCCTGCACAAGACCTTCCAGCGCATCGCGAGCCTCGGCTACATCGCGGCGATGGTGATGTTCTTCGTCGTCACGATCGGGCTCTACACCACCACGGTCACCACCCTGGCCGCGCGCCGCCAGAACCTCTTCCTGAAGCGCCTGCGGTCCACGGCGACCGGCGACGGCAGCATCCTGTCCGGCCTGCTGCTCCCGATCGTCGTCATCGCGCTCATCCAGGTCGCGGCGATCCTTGCGGTGCTGGCCGTGGTGGCCGGCCGGCCGAGCGACGTCGTCCTGCTGGTCGCGGCGGTCCTCGCCGCCGTGGCCATGATGCTCGGCCTGGGCCTGGCCACCGCAGGACGTACGAACTCGCCCGAGCACGCGCAGGTCACGACGATGCCGGTGATGATCGGCGTCCTGTCCGTGGCCGGCTGGGTCGGCGCCACCGGCACCCACAAGCTCGCGCTGCTCAAGCGCCTGCTCCCCGGCGGCTCAGCGACCGAACTGGTCCTCAGCGCCTGGAACGGCGGCGTCGCGGTGCGCGACTCGCTGATCCTGTTCGCGCCGACGCTCGCCTGGGTGGTCGTCGCCGTCGCGCTGGCCGGCCGCATGTTCAAGTGGGAGCCGCGCCGGTAGCCAGCCAGCTCGACACGGCCATCTGTGATGTCCTCGCGCAGTAGCGGGCCCGCGAGCCGTCAGGCTCGCGAACCCGCCACGATCAAGCAGATTCAGCTGTCATTCAGCCGGCATCACGGATAGCTGGTCACATCCACCGCCGACGTGTTGCTCGGGGTCGGACCGCCGACGCCGTTGATCACGTTCGCGATCGATCCGGCGTTGGTGATCGAGACCGTCACCAGGTCGTGCCAGCCGGCGCCGGAGGCCTCCGAGGTGAAGGCGTTGTCCGACACGATGCTGTTGTTCGTGCTGAAGAAGCAGTAGACACCGAGGCCGTAGCCCTGGAATCCGGTGGCCGAGCCGGACACGTCGAACGAGGGGTACCCGCGGGCCCCGTTGTCCGACCACGAGCCCTGATTCGGCACGTCGTACGGCATCTCGCTCTGGTAGAAGTAGTCCCGCCCGCCGCTGCCGTTCCACTGCGTCTGGACCGCCTGGTAGTGCTCGACGGCCAAGCCGTACATGGAGACGTTGGCGCCGTTGACCACCAGACCGTTGGCGGCGGTGTTGGTGTTCCAGCCGACGGTTCCGCCGTTGCCGTGGTCGGCGCGCCACAACCACAGGTCGTCGCCGATCACGTTGGAGCTGTTGACCACCACGGTCTGCGTCGCCCGGCCGACCGTCGCGCCGCCGATGCGGGCGAACACGTCGGACAGCACGGTCGGGTCGCTCGCGTGGCCCGCGCTCGAACCGGACGGCCCGATCTGCACCAGCACCTGGGAGTTCGTGGTGCCGGCGTCGAACATGAGCCCGCCGATGTGGACGCCGTCGACGTCCGAGGTGGACAGGATCGTGTTGCCGCCGTTCGACACCAGCGTGGCCAGGCCCAGTCCGAGCACGACGGTGTCCGGCCGGGTCACGTTGATGGTGCCGTTGACCTGGTAGATGCCCGGCGTGAACAGCAGGTTCTTGCCCGAGGCGAGCGCGGAGTTGATCGTCGCCACGCTGTCGCCGGGCTTCGCGATGTAGAAGGAGCTGATCGGCAGCGAGCTGCCGGGGGTGTTGCCGTTGCTCCAGCTCGTGCCCGACCGGTTGGCCTGGTTGCCCGGCACGAACACGTTGTAGTTCCCGGAGCCGTCGACGTACAGGTACGGCTTCTCCGAGATCGTGGGCGTGGTCCCGACCGAGGTGTCCGGCGGGCTCGGGAAGCTGGTGCCCGGCACGCCGGTCGAACCGGTGAACACCATGTTCCAGTTCGCGCCGCTCCAGCTGCCGAACTGGTCGTTCCGGGACATGTACTGCTGCTGGCTGCCGGAGTTCACCTGACCGGTGACGACCGAGTCGCCGACGAAGCCGCCGGAGGAGTAGCCGTTGAGCGACAGCTCCAGGTTGCCGTTGATGTTCATCCGGCGCAGGGGAGTGGCCTGCGAGGTCGCCCACACGGTGTCGCCGGAGGACGGACTGTCGGTCAGGTTCTCGGCGTCGCGCCAGAAGTTGATGGTCGCGTTGCCGCCGTTCCAGTTCGCGTCCGCGTGCACCCCGCCGCCGTTGATGGTGGTCTGCGTCGGGGACTGCCCGAGGCCGAGCACCTGGGTGTAGAAGCCGACCGGCACGTCCACGTTGTACGTGCCCGGCTTGAACAGCAGGGCGTAGCGGCCGGTGCCCATCTCGCTGCTCTGCTGCGAGTTGAAGACCGAGTTGATCTGGTTCTGGATCGTCGAGGACGACATCGACGGGTCGAAGACGAACACGTTCGGCCCGAAGTCCGGCGTGCCGCCGCAGCTGGTCCCGCAGCCGCCGGCCGCGACCGTCAGGTCGTTGATGTTCCAGCCGCCGTTGTCCTGGAAGATCGTCAGGGTCTGCCGGCCGGCCGGCAGCGTGACGCTCGCCGACACGGTGGTCCAGTTCTGCCAGCCGCCGGTCGCCGGGACGTCGATGTTCCCGGAGAGGTTCGTGCCCGCGCTGTCGGCGATGTGCAGGCCGTCGGTCACGGCGTTCGGCGCGGCCAGTCGCAACCCGACCGAGTACGTGCCCGCGGATGCGACGTTGACCGTGTACTTGAACCACTGTCCGCTCGCGGTCCAGCCGACGTCGTATCCGCCGCCGGTGTCCGTGGTCGCTTCGAGGTCGACGCCGTCGGTGCGGTAGCTGTTGGCCGATCCGTTGGTGCCGGCGACGCTGTAGGCCACGCCCTGGCCGCCGGTGTCGTAGTTCTCGGCCTGGAGCGTGCCGGGCAGCGCTGCGGGAGTCCCGCCGTAGGGGCCTTCACCGCTCGCTGTGCCGGCGAAGGAGAAGCTGTTGAGGTTCCAGCCGCCGTTGTCCTGGTACACGGTCAGCGTCTGCTGCCCGGCCGGGAGCGTGACGCTGGTCGTCACGGTGGTCCAGGTCTGCCAGCCGCCGGTGGCCGGCACGTTCACCGCGCCCGACAGGTTCGTCCCGGCGGCGTTGGCGATGTGCAGGCCGCCGGTCACGCCGTTCGGCGAGGCGAGTCTGAGGCTCACCGTGTAGGTCCCGGCCGAGGCGGCCTTCACGGTGTAGTCGAACCACTGGCCGGCCGCGGTCCAGCCGACGTCGTATCCGCCGCCGGTGTCCGTGGTCGCTTCGAGGTCGACGCCGTCGGTGCGGTAGCTGTTGGCCGATCCGTTGGTGCTGGCGATGTTGTAGGCCACGCCTTGGCCGCCGGTGTCGTAGTTCTCGGCCTGAACCGTGCCGGGAACCGCGGCAGCCGTCCCGCCGAAGGGGCCGCTGCCCACCGCGTGCGCGACGGACGGCGCGCCCGTCAACGCCAGCGCTGAGATCATCGCCAGGCCGAGGGCCGCGCGTCCGGCACCGCCGGTCCGACTCGCCCCGCCGGCCCGATGCCGGTTCGCAGGGCCGCGCGCGAACAGTCGCGTGATGCGCAAGTGTCTCATCTTCTCCCGCCTTGTACTGGTTTGTCCTTCAGGGGGTGGAGCAGGCTGAGATCGCCACGTGGCTTGAGGGAGAGACGGGCCGGCACACGGCACCCACGCGCAGGAGCGCTGGGCATCACCGGCCGCACCCGATGACAGACTTGTTTCACACCGTGAGCAAGCCCTTATTTCACGACGTGATTGAACTCGTGTTCCGGGGGCTCGTCAAGATGTCGTCCACACCGGAGCCACACCCGTTGAGGAGACCTTGAGCAACGCATGACACTGCGTCATGCTGCGATCAGCGCCGAGGCACCTGCGGGAGATGGCGTGGGAGCGTGCCGCGACCCGAAGCAACACGCGTGTCTCAGCGAACTCACTGCGAACTCACTGCGAATTCCAGCGAGATCGTGAGTATCGGCACGGCTCCCGACGAGTGAGGCGCGACTCTCGTGAACCCTGACAAACCACCCCGCTGAGCGGCCGCGATCGACCGGTCCCGACCCCGGGTCACCGGCCCTCCGGGGCGTATTGCTCCCTTTTCGTGATCAGAGTGGCCGCCGCGACGGCGTACTGTCGTGATGTCGGTACGGCTCGACCACTCGGTCAGGGGCCGGCCGTCACCCCACAGGAGGCTCCAGACGATGGCTCGAAGCAGCGGCATCCGTGGCAGCAGGATCGGCGCGGGACCGATGGGTGAGTCCGAACGCGGCAACACGGTCGAGCAGGTCACCGTGACTTTCTGGTGCGCCAGCGGCCACGTGACGCGCCCGGTCTTCGCGGTCACGGCGACGGTACCGGAGACCTGGGAGTGCCAGGCCTGCGGTCAGCCCGCCGGCCCGGACCCCGAGAACCCGCCGAGCGCCGCGCTGGCGGCCCCCTTCAAGAGTCACCTGGAGTACGTCCGCGAGCGGCGCACCGACGCCGACGCGGAGATCCTGTTGGCCGAGGCTTTGTCGAAGCTCCGCGGGGGTTCGTGAGCTGAGCCCGGCGGGTGCCGTGGCAGGCGCCCGAGACGAGACCCGAGACACGATCCGAGACGTGCACAGCCCCCTGACCGATCCTGGTCAGGGGGCTGATTCTGGTGCTCCGACTGAGAACTTATTCGCAGATCGTCGCTTCCGGTCCGGATACCGATCCTGACGTCGGAGCCGCCGTGGCCGACGCCACGGCCGTCTCCCCCGAGAAGAACAACGGGATCCGGTACAGCGCCGGAGGCTCGCCCGGAAGCCCGAGCTCGTGCCAGCGCCGCGAAACGAAGAGCCGGACCAGCCTGCGCGCCCGGGCCAGCAGGAACAGCGCGAGCGGCACCTCGACGAACGCCGCCGAGGCCAGGCTGCCCCACACGTCGGACGTGCCCCAGTCCAGCACTATGTCGAACCACGCGTCGCACAGCAGCAGCGTCGCCGTGAACACCGCCAGCATGATGACGATCTGCCGTCCGAGCATGGCCGCCACCATCGTCCCGGTCAGGGCGAGCAGCAGCAGGATGTCGAAGCCGACCCACGCGGCGGACCACGCTTTCGAGCGGTAGCCGGTCGGCATGGAGATCGCCAGGTAGACGATCCAGGCGCCCAGGCCGGCAGAGCAGGCCACGAGCACCGTCAGCATGCGCGAGCGCAACCGCTTCACACGGTGCGGCGCGGTGCCGAGTTCGCGGGCCGCGTCGAGGATGGCCGCGGTCGGTCCGGTGGTCTTGGAATGAGTAGGAGCCTGCAACGTCGTGTGCATGTCGATCTCCCCCACTGCCGGCCGCGGCGGGGGTGGTGCCGCGGCCGGGCAGTTCGTGCTGTGCGGGTGTCAGTGTGCGAAGACCGGGACCGCGTCCTCGATCGTGTCGGCGTGCCCCGCACCGGTGTCGCCGGTGCCGGAGCCGCCCTCGGGCCGGCCGCCGTGCTGCTGCGGCCGGGCGTTGACCAGCACGCCCGCCGAGATCGCGGCGACGGTCAGCAGGCCGGCCGCGATCCAGTAGGCGACGGAGAAGCCGTGGACCATGGCGGAGAGCTTCAGCTGCGCCCCGCCCGCCGCGGAGTGGACGCCCGCGGCGTGGCTCTTGGCGTAGTTCGCGGTGGCGCTGTTGGCGATCGTGCTCAGCAGCGAGGTGCCGATCGCGCCGCCGACCTGTGGGACGTGCTGACCATCGCCGAGGCGACGCCGGCGTCCTGCGGCCGGACGCCGTGGGTCGCCAGGTTCATGGCCGGCATGAACACCAGGCCCATGCCGAAGCCGAGCATCAGCAGCGCGGGCAGGACGTGCGTGGTGTAGGAGCCGCCGACCGAGATCTGGGTCAGGATCAGCATCGCCAGGGCGGCGATCACGGCGCCGGGCACCATCAGGAACTTGGTCGGGACCTTCGGCAGCAACCGGACGGCGACCTGCGTCGCGCCGGCCATCATGCCCACGACCATCGGCAGGAACGCCAGGCCGCTCTTGAGCGGGCTGTAGCCCAGCACGACCTGCAGGTAGTAGGTGAGGAACAGGAACGCGCCGAACATCGCGACCACGGCGATGCCGATGGTCAGGTACGCGCCGCCGCGGTTGCGGTCGGTGATGACGCGCAGCGGCAGCAGCGGGGCGGCCACGCGCGTCTGGGAGAAGACGAACGCCGCGAGCAGCACCACCGAGCCGATGATGAAGCCGAGCGTGGTGGTCGAGCTCCAGCCGTCGGTCTCGGCCTTGTTGAAGCCGTAGACCAGCGAGGCCAGGCCGGCCCCGGCCAGCACGATGCCCAGGACGTCCAGGCGGTTGTGGTTGCGGGTGCCCTCGGGCTCCTTGATCTCGAAGACCGCGCCGGCCACCGCGACCACGGCGAACAGGACGTTGACGTACAGCGTCCAGCGCCAGTTCGCGTATTCGGTGAGCAGACCGCCGAGCAGCAGGCCGACGGCCGCGCCGCCGCCGGAGATGGCGCCGTAGATGCCGAAGGCCTTGGCGCGCTCCTTCGGCTGTGTGAACGTGACGGTCAGCAGCGACAGCGCCGCCGGGGCCAGGATCGCGCCGAAGGCGCCCTGCAAGGCGCGGGCGCCGAGCAGCATGGCGGTGTTGACGGCGGCGCCGCCCAGCGCGGAGGCGCCGGCGAAGCCGATCAGGCCGATGAGGAAGGCGCGGCGGCGTCCCCAGCGGTCGGCGATGCGTCCGCCGAACAGCAGCAGACCGCCGAAGGCCAGGGCGTAGGCGGTGACCACCCACTGCCGGTTGGCGTCGGATATGCCCAGGTCGCGCTGTGCGGACGGAAGGGCGATGTTCACGATGGTGCCGTCCAGGACGACCATCAGCTGGGCCAGGGCGATGAAGGCCAGGGCCCGCCACCGCCTCGGGTCGAGGATCTGTGTCTGATCCAAGGGCTGTGTCTGATCCAAGGGCTGTGCCCGATCCAAGGGCTGTGCTGTCGACTCGGTCATGACGAGAGGGTCCTTGTCTTCGTGGGACTTTCGGTGGGGCTCTGGGTCTGTCGCCGGGCATCGCCCTGGATCGGGGCGGTGACCAGGGGGAGCACGATCTGGTCCAGGATTGTCTGGATCAACGTCGCGTCGGGCGTCCGGCCGGTCATGATCATCCGGTGGAAGGCCATGGACGGGACGATGTCCGAGATCAGTTCGTAGTTCGGGACCGGCGCGATCTCGCCGCGCTCGATCGCCCGCTCGAAGACCGTGCGGAACACCGCCTTGCGCGGGGCGATGAACTGCTCGGCGAACACCTCGCGCAGCTTCGCGTCGCGGACCAGGCCCGAGACGAGCCCGGCCTGGACCGCGGTCCGGAAGGTGTCCTCGGGGTCGTGGAAGTGGCAGGTCAGCGCGACCAGGTCGCCGCGCAGCGTGCCGGTGTCGGGCAGCTCGGGCGCCGCCTTCATCCGGCCGATCGCGTCGACGACGAGCTCGGCCTTGCCGGCCCAGCGGCGGTAGCACGTCGCCTTGCCGGCTCCGGCGCGCGCGGCGACGGCGTCGATCGTCAGGCGGTCGTAGCCGACGTCGGCCAGCAGCTCCAGCGCGGCCTGGCACAGGGCGTCGTCCCGGGAGGAGTCGCGCTTGCGCCCGGGGGCGTGGCCGGCCTGTGTGGTCTCGGCGGTGCCGGTACTCGTGCTGGTGCTGGTGCCGGTACTGGTGCCGGTACTGGTGGTGGTCTGGGTCATCGGTGCTCACCCCACTCACTGCGGTAGGAGTTGCTGAACGAATCTGTATCGGAACGATGTCGTCTCGGAACTACATCGTATCGAAACTACTCCGTTTCGCAAACCCGAAGCCCGGGGTGGCCACTGTGACAGTGGCCACCCCGGGCTCGATGGGGGGGTGGTTCCGACAGGCGGCTACTCGCCGGCCGCGTCCCGCTCGGCGAACACCTCGCGCGCCGCCGCGATGCCGTTGAGCGCGGCTGGGAACCCGGCGTACCCGGACATCTGCATGATCACCTCGACCGCCTCCTCCCGGGTGCCGCCGACGTTGAGCAGGCCGTGGAGGTGCACGCGCAGCTGCGCGGCGGCGGTGCCCAGCGCCGTGCAGGCGGCGACCGTGGCCAGCTCGCGGGTCTTCAGGTCCAGGCCCGGCCGGGAGTAGATGTCGGCGAAGGAGAACTCGACCAGCAGCCGCGCGAAGTCCGGCGAGACCGGGGCCAGCGCCGCCAGCACCCGCTCGCCGGCCTGCCCGTCGACGGCCTGGAGCGCGGCCAGGCCCCGCGCGTAGCGCTGCTCGGGGGTCTCCTGCGCGTCGATCGGGGCCGGGACCGGGGACCAGTCCAGGTCGGTCCGGTCCGCGAAGGCGGCTTTCGCGACGCCGAGCCCGTTGAGCGCGGCCGGGAACCCGGCGTAGACGGTCATGTGCATGATCACCTCGACGATCTCGGTCGGCGTGACCCCGACGTTGAGCGCGCCGTCGATGTGGAGCCGCAGCTGCGGGGCGGCCGTGCCCAGCGCGGTGAGCGCGGCGATGTTGAGGATCTGCCGCTGCGGCAGCGTCAGCCCGGGCCGGGAGTAGATGTCGGAGTAGAACTCGACGGTCAGCCGCGCCAGATCGGGCGCGATGTCGGCCATGCCGGCCAGCACCCGGGGCGTGTTCTCCCCGCCGACCTGCGTGAGCAGGGCCAGGCCGCGGTCGTAGCGGGCGTCGGGCTGAGGTGCGGTGCCGGTCATGGTTCTGCTCCTTCTCGCCGGTCGGACGAGACAGATCGTCTCGTCCGGCTGACTAGAGGCTAGGCCAGGACTCGGCGGGGCCTGAGATACCCCCTACGCCCCTACGCGCGCGACTCGTAGCGCTTGTCGCGAACCCGGATCTGGGCCGACGTGCCTTCGCCGGCGCTCCGGCGGTCGACGTCGAACAGGCCGGTCGCGATCACCAGGTTGCTGAGCTTGGGGAAGCCGTAGGTGCGGGAGTCGAAGTCCGGCTGCTGGTTCGTCAGGATCTGGCCCACGCTCGACAGGCCGGCCCAGCCGTCCTCGTCGCTGGCCGCCTCCACCGCGTTGCGCAGCAGGGTCACCAGCTTCGCGTCGCCGCGCAGCTTCGACACCTCGGTCCGGGTGGTCGGCTTCGCCGCGGTCTCCGGGACGACCTCGTCGGTGAAGGCGAGGTTCTCGGTGTAGATGAACTTGTCGCACGCCGCGACGAACGGCTTCGGCGTCTTGCGCTCCCCGAAGCCGTAGACGATCAGCCCGGACTCCCGGATCCTGGCGGCCAGACGGGTGAAGTCGCTGTCCGAGGACACGATGCAGAACCCGTCGAAGCGCCCCGAATACAGCAGGTCCATCGCGTCGATGACCATCGCGGCGTCGGTGGCGTTCTTGCCGGAGGTGTAGGCGAACTGCTGGATCGGCTGGATGCTCAGCGCCAGCAGGTGCTCTTTCCAGCCCTTGAGGCTGGTGCCGGTCCAGTCGCCGTAGGCGCGCTTGACGTGCGCCGTCCCGTATTTGGCGATCTCGGCGAGCAGCGTCTCCGCGTTGCCGGGCTGGGCGTTGTCGGCGTCGATCAGCACCGCAAGCTTGACCGGGTTCTCTGTGACCACGGGTTCTGCTCCCTTCGACGCTGTCTACGATAGCTGTCAACGTCGCACCTGCTGCGCGTGTCGCGGCCCGGCGGACCGCGACACGCGCGTGCCGCCTACGCCCAGCAGCCGTTGACCGTCGCCGCGAGGCCGTCGAAGGTGTGCTTGACGTCGCTGTTGGCGGTGGTCGCGTTGTTCTCCACGAACGAGAAGACCTTCCAGCGGCCGTCCTCGGCCTTGGTGAAGCCGCTCAGCGCGATGGCACCGGTCAGCGTGCCGGTCTTGGCCATGACCTTGCCGACCGCGCACTTCGACTCGGGCGTGGTGAAGCGGTCCCACTCCGGGCCCAGCGTGCTGCCCGCCTCGCCGGCCACCGGCAGGCCGTCCACGATGGGCTTGAGGAGCCAGCTGTAGGCCGGGTCGCCGTCCACCTGGAGGATCTTCGAGATGGTCTCCTCGGTGGTGAACCGGTGGTCCGGACCGAGCACGGTCAGCGCCGCGGTGGTGGTGGCGAGCTTCATGGTGGACACGGGCATCAGCGTCGTCGCGGCGTTGCGGCCCCAGACCTCCTGCCCCGACCCGGCGTCCACGACGACGCCGCTCAGCGTGCTGCCGGCCAGGCGCGGGTCCTGGATCCGGGCGTCGAGGTTCTTCGCGATCTGATCGTCGGCGGAGTCCGGGGCGCGGTGCGCGGTGGCGGTGCCGACCGGCTTCGCGGCGGCGAACGCCGTGCCCTGGCCGATCAGCACGGCGGTGGCGACGGGCACCGCCACCGCGAGGACGGCGGCCCGGCGAGCCGTCGCGCGGCCGGCCTTGGCCTTGCGGTGGCCGGTGGAATTGTTGGAGCTGGATGACATACGCCGGTTCCCCCATGCGTTGTGAGCGTGTTGATATTCCGGCAGGACCTGTCAGCGGCTCCCCGAGAACGGCTTCGCCCCGGGAAACCGATCCCCGGGGCGAAGCCACAGTGCGATGCGGCGGATGAGCCGCTAGTGGGCGACGTCGATCGCCAGGTGGGTCGAGTCGAGCACGGTGACCGTGTAGCTGGACGCGTGGTCCAGGCCGATGCCCACCTGGGTGTATCCCTCGAAGGAGCTCAGCTCCGCCACGGCGGCCACCTCGGGGTCACCGGTGGTGATCTGGGTCGGGCCGGAGAAGCCGCTGATGTCCGAGGGGTTCAGCTCGACGTTGAGGTAGGTGTTGGAGTTGGGCAGGGTGACGTCCTTGCCCGAGCTGTCCCGGGTCAGCACGTCGGTGGCGGTCACGGTGTAGCCCGGGACGCTGCTCACGTTGAGGATGACACGGTCATAGGTCGAATAGCTCTGCACGCTGAATCCCAGCAAGTGGGATCCCGCGTCGGCGGTGTGCGTGGCCGCGTTCGCCGGCAGCGCCGCCGCCAGGCTCAGCCCGATCGCGCCCGCCACGACGGCCGCCTGCCGGCCGCCGCGCCCCGTTACCCCGTACTTCGACAGCATGGTGAAGTCCCTTCCGCACTGCGCGCGCGAGAACCGCGCGCCCCCATTTTTCCGTCAACCGGTGTAGACCACCGGCGGCACCACTGTAAGGCGCGAACGGCTGTGCGCGCGATGGGTGTCCAACCCGCCCGTCGCAGGTCGACGGGGTGACAGGGGGCTTCCAGGGGCCTGACCTCAACACCTTGTTCGCGGTATTGCGTTGCATCGTCGGAACGTCGTATTTCCGCCACGGATCCGGTTACACGGCGTGGCGCCGGCCCTCTCAGGCGAAGTGCCGGATCGTCGCTGGATCCGCGGCGTCATACGCCTGCCACGTCTCGTCGGCGGGACGCCCGGTGGCGACGAAGCCGGCCGCCGCGCCGGAGAACTCCGCGGCGAGTCGGCGCACCTCGGCGGTCGGCGTACCGAGCATCGGGGCGTCGGGATAGGCGTCGACGGTGTTGAAGAAGAAGGGGAGCTCGGCACAATGTGCGGCGCCGATGTGCGCGGGATCGCCGGCCGGGACGTAGTCGAACTCGTAGACGTAGGTGGCGTGGCCGGCCGCGGCCTGGTGGTCGGCGACGGCCAGGGTGCCGTCGCGGAACATGATCCCGGTCTCGACCTCGGTGAGCACGTCGGCGGGCCGCGCGTTCGGGCGTCCGGCCGCAGCGCGGTCGTATCGGTCGGCGCCGTGCTCGACCTGCCCGGCCACCAACACGCGCGCCTGGTCGGCGTCCATCGCCTGGATCCGCGGGTCGAAGGCGAAGAACGAGCTCATCTCGTTCCTGGTGGTCCCGGTCAGAAGCTCCTTCCCGGCCAACCGGCCGGCGGCCAGTGCCTCCTCCCACCGCACCGGAATCCCGGCGCCGCCGAGAACCGGGAACATCGGCGGCGCGACGTTGCCCGGCCGGGAGAGCTCGCCGGCGAGCTGTCCGTAGGTAGTCAGCAGACGGTCGGCCGGGACCGCGCGCAGCCCGGCGAGCAGGTCGAGGCTGCCACTCAGGCCCAGGATCTCGATGAAGCGCCGCGTGTGCTCCGTCGCCTCGGCAGGGTCCTGTGGTGCGAGCCCGAACGGGCCGCTCTGGGTGACGACCCGCTTGACCAGCGGGCCCGTGACCGGCGACACCGCGAGGTGCAGCGCCGAGAAGGCGCCGGCCGACTGGCCGCCGACCGTGACCGCCTCAGGGTCTCCGCCGAACCCGGCGATGTTGCGCTCGACCCAGGCGAGGACCGCGCCCTGGTCCTGCACGCCGAGGTTGTCCACCCCGAGCTCCGGCAGGTGGAGGTAGCCCAGCGGGCCGATGCGGTAGTTGGCGGTGACCACGACGACCTCGCCGGAGGCGGCCAGGTTCCGGCCGTCGTACCAGTCCCAGCCGCCGGATCCGCTGGAGAAACCGCCGCCGTGGAACCACACCAGCACCGGCAGAGCACGTGCGGCCGAGCCGCCGTCGGGGAGGAGGCGCGGCGTCCAGACGTTGACGGTGAGCGAGCCGTCCTCGTCCCAGTCCCGGGCGCGCGGTCCCATGACCGCTTCGAGCCGGGAGGCGGCCTGCGGAACGGACGGGCCGGGGCGCGAGGCGTCGCGCGGGCCCGACCACTTCGGGTGCCGCCGCGGGGCCGCGAACCGCAGGTCCCCGACCGGCGAGGCCGCGTAGGGGATGCCGCGGAACGCGGCGACCCCGTCCTCGGCGACGCCTTGGACGCTGCCGGACTCGGTGTCGACGATCGGGCGGTTCGTCATGGTCATCCGTCTCACCTTCTGTGTCGGTTTCCTGGTCACTGCTGGTATGCGTCTGGTGTATCGCCAGACGCATAAAACCGGCGAGATATGATGCTAGTCTGCGAGATTTAAGACACCACAGATCCAATACTGGTGATTATGAGACAGTCGATACGCACGCTGGATGAGACGGATCGCCGGATCGCCGCGGTCCTGATGGCCGCGCCGCGGGCGTCGTGGCGCACCGTCGCCGAGGTCCTGGACCTCTCCGAGCGCACGATCGTGCGCCGAGCCGCGCCGCTGCTGCACGACGGCACGCTGCGCCCCACGGCCGTCCGCAATCCCGCGCGCTTCCCCCGGATCATCCCGATGGCCCTGCGGATCCGCTGCCGCCCCAGCCGCATCAAGGCGATCGCCGCAGGCCTGGCGCGCCGGCCGGACACGATATGGGTCGACGTCCTCGGCGGCGGCAACGAGATCAGCAGCGTGCTGTTTCTCGACGGTCCCGAGGCGCGCAACTCGCTGCTGCTGCGGGATCTGCCGGCCACCGCCGACGTGCTTTCGTGGGAGGCCTACGACCTGTTGAAGGTGTTCCCCGCCGGCTTCACCTGGAGTGCCGGCCTGCTGCCGGCCGAGCAGTTCGACGCCATGGCTTCGCACGCTCACACCCCGACCGACGCGCCCGAGATCCAACCGCTCGACGAAGCTCTCATCGACCGGCTGGCGCTCGACGGACGCGTCGGCTACAGCGAACTGGCCACCGCACTGGGTACTTCCGCATCGACGGTACGCCGCCGCCTGGACACCCTGGTGTCAGCCCACATGGTGCGCCTGGCCTGCGAAGTCGACCTCAGCCTGCTCGGCATCGTGAGTGAGGCGCTGCTGTGGATCGCGACCGGCCCGGGCAGCACGGAGCTGATCGGCAGCACCCTCAGTCGGCACCCGCAGGTGCGCTTCACCGCCGCGACGACAGGGGCCACCAACCTGCTGGTGGCCGTCGCGGCCGAAGACCTCAACGGGCTCTACGCGCTCCTGACCGAGACCGTCGGAGCGCTCGACGACGTGCGCGCTATGGAGGTGACGCCCATCCTCAGCTCGGTCAAACGGACCGGCCGGATCCGTACTTCCGATCAGGACAGGTGAACGGAACGAACTTCTCCGTCGGCTTCGCGCGACCGAGATGTCCCCGGCTTTTTCGGCGCTCCCTGCTTTATGTGTCGGTGCGGGTGCGGGTGGCTGGTGGCTGGTGTCGGGTGGGTGTGGTGGGTGCGGTTTGTTTGTGGTTTTTAAGAGCTTTTTACGGCTTCGCGCATGGTTGGATGGCCTCGCTGGGGACGCAGTTCGGTTGTGCCCCGAGTGTCGCGCTGGCGGCCGCCGGTTTGGATGGACAAGACCCGCGCCGGTCCGAGTCACTGCGCACACGTGGTGCGGGCGGCTGCCGGCCACGTGTGGTGGGCACCAAAAATCAAGAGCAGGCGCCTGCGCGGCGAGCGGCCTCTGCTCGGAGGGATGACCAACCCCGCGCGCCGCCGCCGGTCTGAGTGTTGGTCGCCTTCGTCCCGGTTCCCTCATCGCTGTCGTCGCCGTGAACGGAATCAGCTCGGCCAGCAATGCCGCGTAGTTAAGGATTCTGGCCTGCTGTCAACTGTGCTCAATTTGACCAGGCGGAGCCTTGGATACGACACCTCGCAGCCATCGAACTACAGCAATCAGGGCATATCGAACAGCGTTGAGGGTCAAATTGTCCTAGTTGACAAGGCCTCAGAATCCTTAACTACGCGGCATTGGCTCGGCCAGGCGGTATCAAGTCGGACCGCTGCTGCTGTGGCCGGGCTGCGTGCGACTTGACACCGCCTGGCCGATCTGATTGGCAGAGCCCGCCGACAGCGACGAGGGAACCGGGACAAACCCCGCCTGTGGTGTGGACGGGGTCCACTCGGTGCGCACACGCGGCGGTGAGTCTTCGAGCGCGGGGTCAGTTAGGTTGAGCAGCATGGGTTGCACTGGCGGCCGCCGGTTTTCGCGAACACGACCGCGCGCCGGTCCGAGTCACTGCGCACCCGCTTGGTCTGGCGGCTGCTGATCGCTGGCCGCCCGTGCCCCCGCCGCCAAAAGCCCGCAGGCCCGCCGCACCGAAGCGCGCCGGGCCTGCGGAAGGCAGTCAGCTCAGCTCAGGAAGCGTCCCACACCAGCGCCGTCACCTCGCCGGGGGCGTTCGCCTCCCAGGTCGGGTACAGGGTGGTCGCCGTGCCCTGGTGCAGGGTGCCGGACTTGTCCTTCACCGTGAACACCACGTCCTCGCCGTATTCGCTGACTTGGCGGCTCAGGATCTTGATGGTGCCCTTGTCCACCGTGCGGTTCAGGGTCACGGCGTTGCCGAAGGCTATGGCCGAGGGCTGGTCCATGCCGACCGAGTTGATCTGGAAGACCGTGGTGCCGTCCTTGTCGCGGGTGCTCCAGCCCGGGTCGTCGGAGGTCAGGGGGCGGTAGCGGGTGGCGTGGACCCAGTCCCAGGAGCCGTCGGGGAGGCCGTGGCCGTTGGCGACGTCGGTGGCCTGGTTGAAGGCCCAGAACAGGGTGGTCTCCGCCGGCGGCTTGGCGAGCGGGGGCATCGCGAACTGGGTGCCGCCCTGCGCTGCCGCGTAGGAGGGCGAGGGCGGGGCTGCCGGGGTGCGCCGCGGTGAGGAGTTGGCGGATGAGCGACTCAGTGTTCGAATAGGCGCCCTCGCCGGCCGAGGCGAAACGGACCTCGCCGGTGGAGTCGATGAGGTAGTCGGCGGGCCAGGAGTCGTTGCCGAAGCTGTTCCAGGTCGTGTACTTGCTGTCGAGCGCGACCGGATACGTGATCCCCAGGCGCTTCGCGCCGGCCGCGACGTCGCCGGGGTCGGCCTCGAAGGTGTACTCGGGGGTCTGCACGCCGATCACCACCAGGCCGTCGGCGGCGTAGTCGCTGTACCAGGCCTGCACGTGCTTGATGGCGCGCTGGCAGTTGATGCAGGAGTAGGCCCAGAAGTCGACGAGCACGACCTTGCCGCTCAACGAGGCCGGGGTGAGCGCGGCGCCCGCCGGGGTGTTGTACCACTGCTGGATGCCGGAGATCGCCGGAGCCCGGCCGCAGTCGCCCAACGTGGTCATCTGCGCCTGCACGCAGTTCGCGAGCGCCTTGGGCGACGCCGGCGCGAGGGCGTGTGAGGCCCCTGACTTGTCGAGCGCGGCGTTCAGGTTCGAGGTGTAGTCCGGGACGGCGCGCTGCAGGGCGTCGGTGACGTTGAACGTGAGCGCCACGGCCAGCGCGATGACGACGACGCCGGCCGTGATCCGCACTCCGCGCTGCCGGCTGCGGAACGCCCGCACCCGTTCGGCCACCCGCCGACCGGCCAGGGCGAACGCCAGCAACGGCAGCGCGGTGCCGACGGCGAACGCGACAGTGAGCGCCACCGTCCCGACCCCGATCCGCCCCGAGGCGCCGGCGACGGTGATGGCCGCGAGCACGGGACCGGCGCAGGGCACGTAGACGGTGCCGAGCGCCAGCCCGAGAACGAAGCCGCCGTGCTCGTCGGCGACCCGGCGCTGCGGGATGCGGTTGAAGGGCCGCTCCAGCAGGTCCTCCACGCGCGGGAACATCATGGCGATGCCGAGCAGCACCAGCACGACCAGGCCGGCCCACCGGATGATGTCCTTCGGCACCGGCAAGGCGCTCACCACCAGCGTCCCGAGCAGCGTGAAGACGCTGAAGCTCAGGACCAGCCCGGCCACGATGAGGTACGGACGTCGGCTGGTGCGGCGCCGCGACGGGTCTGACAGGTCTGACAGGTCTGACAGTCCTGCCGGCTCCGGCGCTCCCGGGCGGTCGCCGGCGCCTGCGGCCCCGCCGGTGAAGAACAGCACCGGCAGCATCGGCAGAACGCACGGCGAGATGCCGGTGATGAGTCCGCCCACCAGCCCGATCAGTACCAGAGTGATCACGTCTTCATCCTGCATCGGAAGACTGATGGTCTGCTGACGACGCGGGCTCCGTCACCGATCTGTAAGGAAATGGCGCCGCCGGGCAGCGGGGTGTGCCGGCGGTCGGACTACGACCAACCGGGAGATCCGGCGGCCCCTTCGCAGTTGAGGATGGCGAACCGCCACGACCCGTCGGCGGACTGGCGGGCGACGGCCGTCGTCGTTCCGGTCGGCGAGATCCCGGTGCCGTCCGGCAACGTCGCTTCGAGGACCCAGTCGACGCTGATCAGGGCCGTGTCGCCGCCGATCAGGGTGGACTTGAGCGTGTTGGTCAGGCGCGCCTTTGCCGCGATCGACTGGGCCGCCTCGGCGTGCAGCGCCTCGTGGCCGGTGAGGACTTTGCCGCTGAAGGTGTGCATCGTCGCGTCCTGGTGGAACAGTGCGACGACGGCGTCGGCGTCCCCGGCGTTGAGCGCGTCCTGGTACACGAAGGGGAGGCGGGCCGGGTCGACGATGCGGGTGTCGGCGGTGTCCTGGGTGTTCATGGCTGACTCGCTTCTCAAGTGGGGTCGGTCCCGAACCGGGTCCACATGAAGCCGACATTACCTGCCCGGCCAGGCAGAGCATCGGCGGCCCTCTACCGCGCGCGCCTGGCTGCGGGCGCCGCCGCGGCTGCCTCGGGCAGGGTGTAGGAGAAGGTGAGGGTCGGGCTGCCGGTCGTGTCGGGGACGGCGTCTGCCTCGGTGACCAGCGTCGGCGAGGCGTAGGACGACCCGGCCCCGCCGCCGCCCCCGCCGATGCCGAAGTCGCCGCCTTGGGCGCCGTCCTGTCCGGCGACGCCGCCGGAGCCGTTTCCGTTTCCGCCGCCGCTGTTCAGAGGTTCGGGGAAGCCTCCACCGCCGCCGGAGGCGACGAGCAGGCGGGGATCGTTGGCCGGGTCTCCGGTCAGGACGCAGTTGTTGGATACCGGGCAGGTCTGGATGGCGGTCGCGCCGCCTCCGCCGCCGCCTTCGCGCTTACGTCCAGGGCAACCATGCCCCGCTGTACGGCCGTGCCGCGCACGCCGAGGCGATGCAGCGGTTCTTCGGCATCTTCCCGGACGTCCACGTGGCGAACGACCCGTACCCGGTGCAGTTCGGCGCCGGCGACTGGATCACCGTGGTCACCCGGGTCACCGGGACCTTCACCGGGCAGATGACGTTGCCGGGTGGCAGCGTGGTCGCGCCGACGGGCAGGGCGGCTTGGCGTATTCCGCCCGGCCGACCGGCTGGCGACGCCGGCGCGACGGATTCGGCCGCGGTGAAGAGCGTCTGCGGGAACTGAGGGCATCCGGACCTCCGGCGCATCTCGCAGGCGGGGTGTTTGCGTTGGTGCCGACCGTGTTTGCGTCGCGCGAGTGGCACGCAGCGTCCTCATACACCGGACGTTCACTGGTACCACGTAGTCCCGCCACCGAAAGGCAACGGCGCCAGTGACGAAAATCCTTGTCGTGGACGACGAGCCGCAGCTCCTGCGAGCTCTCCGCATCAACCTGAAGGCCCGCTCGTACGAGGTCGAGACGGCCGGCCGCGGTGTGGACGCGCTCGCGTCCGTGGCGCGGCACCGGCCCGATCTCGTGCTCCTGGACCTGGGCCTGCCCGATATGGACGGCGCCGATGTCATCCTCGGCCTGCGCGGCTGGACCGAGGTGCCGATCGTGGTGCTCTCCGGGCGTACCGAGCAGGCGGAGAAGGTACGCGTGCTCGACGCGGGAGCGGATGACTTCGTCAACAAGCCGTTCTCTATGGAGGAGCTCATCGCGCGCGTGCGTGCGGTGCTGCGACGCCGCGAGTTCGCAGGCGAAGCAGCCGCCTCGGCCGCCGTCCGGTTTGTCATCGGGCCAAGCACGGTGGACCTCGCGGCGCGCACCGTGACCCGCGACGGCGTCGGCGTTCGCCTCACGCGCACCGAATGGGCAGTCCTCGAACCGCTCCTGCGGCACCCGAACCAGCTCGTCAGCATCGCCCGCCTGCTGCGCGAGGTCTGGGGCCAAACGGCCGGCGACACCGGCCACCTGCGCTTCCACATGGCGCGACTGCGCCGCAAGCTCGAAGCCGACCCGCAGCACCCGGTGCACCTGCTCACCGAGTTCGGCACCGGCTACCGCTTCGTTCCGGGGACCCGGGCGGCGGTGGAGCTGGCGACTGCCTGAGCGGGGGTAGAGAAAACTCGTTGCGAGTGGCCGGCAACGGATGTCTGATTGATCGGTTGCCGATCATGGGAAGGTTCCAGCATGTCGCTGCCCACCCCCTCGTTGCAGACCGCTCGCCTTCGACTGCGTGCCTTCGAAGACACGGATGCGGACGACCTCTTCGCGCTGCAGAGCAACGCCTACGTGCTGTGCTACTGGGACAGCCCGCCGTGGACCGAGCGTGCGCGTGCCGAGCAGTTCATCGCCCGGTGTCGGGAGATGGAGAAGGAGGCCTCCGGGGCGCGGCTGGCCGTGGATCGTGTCTCCGACGGGACGTTCATCGGCTGGTGCACCCTGGCCGGCTGGAACCCGGACTTCCGCAGCGCCTCGCTGGGCTACTGCTTCGACGATGCTGCGTGGGGCCACGGCTACGCGACCGAAGCCGGGCGCTCTCTCCTGGAGTGGGCGTTCGACACGCTGGACCTGAATCGCGTCCAGTCCGAGACCGACACGCGCAACGTGGGATCTGCCCGCGTGCTGGAGAAGCTCGGCTTCGTGCGCGAGGGGACGTTGCGGGAGGACTGCATCGTCAACGGCGTGGTCTCCGACTCGTGGGTCTACGGGCTGCTCAGGCGGGAGTGGCGGCCGACCTCCGACTAGTCTGCGGAGTCCACCAAGCCCGAGTCCACCAGGCCCGAGTCCACCAGGCCGATGCTCGCCAAGCCCGTCAACGTCTTGGCGACCATCCCCTCCAGCCATTCGGCGAACGTGCCGACCTGGTGCTCGGGCAAGCTGTCCTCGACGTACCACACCTGGGGCTCGTCGGTCCCGTCCGATTCGTCGGCGCCCGGCCAGAACGCCCAGCCGCATCCCTCGGCGGCGTCGAACGCGGCGAACATGACGAACTCCCAGCGGTACTCGCCGCGTTCGCGCTCCGCCCGCACGTCCACCCACAGCCGTCCCGGATGCCCCATCGTGCCCGTCGCCCGGCGCATCCGGTGGTACGGCAGGAACTCGAAGAAGCTCACGGCGTCGCCGATCCGCTCGTTCGGGTCCTCGTCCTCTGCGTCGTCGTCCTCCGTGTCCTCGTCCTCGGCGTCCACCAGACCCCACGGCTCGATGGCCGGACACCGGTACGCCGCGACGAACCGCCGGTACGACTCGGGCAGCAGCGCCCGCGCTTCTTCCTCGCTCGGGCAGCGCCCTAGATCAGCTCCCTGATCTTCGACGTCGGTGGGTTCGGCGTATCGGACGAGCCCCGCCAGGCCGCGCTCCTGAAGCGTCGCATCCAACCGAGCCCAACTCGTGTTCGCGTCCATGGACAGGACACTAGGCGCGACCACCGACGGCCGACGCGGTGTCGACGTCCGCGGTGAGGTTGTGGAGGGGACGCAGCCAGTCCAGGAGCGGCCCGGTCATGATCGTCGTGAGCAGGGCCATGACCACCATCATCGAATAGGTCCGGTGGTCCAGGATGCCCAGTTGCACGCCGGTGGTGAGCACGATCAGCTCGGTGAGGCCGCGGGTGTTCATCAGCGCCCCCAGCGCGGCGGACTGGCGGCCGCTGATGCCCAGGAGGCGTGCGGTGGCGAGGGTTCCGGCGAACTTGCCGCCGACCGCGACCGCCATGATCAGCAGGAGGGTCGCGACGCCGCTGATGCCCAGGTGCGACAGGTCGACGGCCAGGCCGGCGATGATGAAGAAGGCGGGCATCAGCAGCATGACGCTGATCTGCTCGATGGCCGCGCGGATGGGGGCGGTGTGTTCCCGCGGCACGATCGTGCCGATCAGGAACGCGCCGAAGATGAAGTTGAGGCCCGTCCATTCCAGGAAGGCGGCCGAGCCGAGGACCGCCGCCATGACGAGGGCCAGGCCCGGCCTCGCCGCCGCGGGTCGTGGCGCGCCGGATGTCGGTACCTCGGGTGTCGGGGCGTCGGGTGTCGCCGGGGTGCGCGGCGTCCGGCGTCCTACCAGGAACGCCACGGCGACGAACGGCGGCACCAGCGCGATCTTCCACGGTGCCGTGCCGTGCGGCGTGGCGATGGCGATCGACACCGCCAGCAGGGTCCACGCCACGAGGTCGCAGATGGCCGCGCCGGCCAGGGCGACGCCGCCCAGCGCGGTGCGGATGATGCCGCGGTCGGCGAGGATGCGGGCCAGGACCGGGAAGGCCGTGATCGACATCGCGGTGGCCAGGAAGAGCACGAATCCGGCCCGGTGCTCCGGCGGCTGGCTGCGGGACATCCAGAGCGCGAGCGGTATGGCCAGGGCGAAGGGGACGACCATCGCCCCCGCCGCGATGCCGGCGGCGGTGGTACGCATGCCGCGCAGCAGCGAGTGGTCGAGTTCGAGCCCGATGATGAACATGAACAGGGCGATGCCCAGGTCGGCCAGCGCGCTCAGCGGCGGCCGCAGCGCGGTGGGGAAGAGCCAGCGGTCGAGGGTGGAGCCGAACAGGGTCGGACCGAGCAGGATGCCGACCAGGATCTCGCCGATGACGGCGGGCTGGCGCACGCGGCGGGCCACGGCGCCGGCGGCCCGGGCCAGTACCAGGATGAGGGCGAGGTCGAGGAACAGGAGCGTGATCTGGTGGCTGGTCATGATGAAGTCGTCCTTTCCGGGCATCGCCGGCCCGCGGAGGAGGCAGGGATCGGCGCAGGACGGAAGAAAGGCGGCTCATTGTTGCATCAGGGTTCTGCGAGAGGCGACAGCCGACGTGGTCGGCGGGCGGCCCGGTGGCGGGATTCGCGATAAGAAATTCCCCAGGCAGACGCCGAGGTCGGGGGGAATGCGCACGTCCGCGGACCGGTCGCGGAAAACGACCGACTGATCGATTCGGCGGAACGCCGGCCCCGGCGTGTCCGGGATTCCCAGCACTGCGCGGGCGGTGGTAAGACATTACACTGATAAAACCGGCGGGGTATCCCAGCGGTCGGCCGGGTCGTCGGGGAACCGCCCGCCGACGCGGAAGGGGATCGCAGAGCCATGAGGATCCTGGTGGTCGAAGACCACCGCGAGCTTGCCGAGACCGTGGCGGCCGGCCTGCGCCGGGAAGGGCTGGCCGTCGACGTGGCCCTGGACGGTCCCAGCGCCCTGGAGATCGCCGCGAGCGCCCGGTACGACGTCATCGTGCTCGATCGCAACCTGCCGGGCCTGCACGGGGACGACGTGTGCCGGGCCCTGGTGGCGCAGGGGCATCCGGCCCGGGTGCTGATGCTGACCGCCGCCGCGACGGTCGAGGACCGGGTCGACGGGCTGGCCTGCGGTGCGGACGACTACCTGCCCAAGCCCTTCGCGTTCGCCGAGCTGGTGGCCCGCATCCGGGCGCTGCTGCGGCGCAACCAGCCCGCGCTGCCGCCGACGCTGGCGCACGGGAACCTCACCCTGGATCCCGGGCGGCAGGTCGTGTTCCGGGCCGGGCAGCGGCTGCCGCTGAGCCCCAAGGAGCTCGCGGTGCTCGAACTGCTGCTGTCGGCGCAGGGCCGGGCCGTGTCCGGGGAGGAACTGCTGGAACGCGCCTGGGACGCGGCGGCCGACCCGTTCACGAACACGGTCAAGGTCACCATCAGCCGGCTGCGCCGCAAGCTCGGCGATCCACCGCTCATCGAGACGGTTCCCCAGGCGGGCTATCGGCTGGTCGGGGAATGACCGGCTTCCGCGGGCGGCCGCGGTGGACGCTCCAGCTGCGGCTGGCGCTGCTCTACGGCTCGCTGTTCGTGGTGAGCGGCACGCTGCTGCTCTTCATCCTCTACCTGGTGGCGCGGCCGTTGAACCTGCTCACCGTCGCGCCGCCCGCGCCGTCGGTTCCGTCCGCGTTGCCGCTGGGCATGCCGACCATGCCGTCGGGCGTTCCCGGGTCGCTGCCACTGCCGACGCCACTGCTGGTGCCGACGTCGGTACCGGCGCCCGGCCCGATCGGCGTGGCGTCCCGGCAGTCGGTGGACATGCGGAAGCTGCTGGTGGCCTCGGGCGCGGTGCTGGCCGGCATGACGGTCATCTCCGTCGGCCTGGGCTGGCTGATGGCCCGGCGGGCACTGCGTCCGCTGCGGACGATGGCGCTGACCGCGCGGGCGATCTCGGAACGCAGCCTGCATCGACGGCTCGCCGTGCAGGGCCCGCAGGACGAGATCAAAGGCCTGGCCGACACCTTCGACGGACTGCTCGAACGGCTGGAGGACGCCTTCCAGGCCCAGCGCCGGTTCGTGGCCAACGCCTCGCACGAGCTGCGCACCCCGCTGACCCTCAGCCGCAGCCTGCTGGAGATCGCGCTGGCCGATCCCGACGCGACCACCCCGGACCTGCGCCGGACCTGTCAGCGCGTGTTGGTGAGCAACCAGCACCTGGAACGGCTCATCGAAGCGCTGCTGACCCTGGCCCGCAGCCAGCGCGGCCTCGACGTCCGCGTCGAGCTGGACCTGGCCGAGGCCGCCGCGCAGTGCGTGGACGCGTTCGAGGACGAGGCCGCCGCCCGGCGCTGCCGGATCGAGGCCTCCTTCGGCGTGGCGCGCACCGAGGGCGACGCGGGGCTGATCGAGCGGCTGATCGGCAACCTGGTCGACAACGCCGTCCGCTACAACGTGCCCGACGGCCGGATCACGGTCTGGACCGGCCTGGACGCCGGCCGGCCGGCGCTGCGGGTGGTGAACAGCGGCCCGGAGATCGCACCCACCCAGATCGACGCGCTCTTCGAGCCCTTCCACCGGCTCGACACCACCCGGGGCCACTCCGAGCAGGACGGCCTGGGCGTGGGCCTGTCCATCGTCGCCGCGATCGCGCTCGCCCACGGCGCCGAACTCCGCGCCGGCCCCGGCCCGGACGGCGGACTCGACGTCCGGATCGGGTTCCGCCCGGTCCCGGCCCGGGCCGCGGCGCGCGCCGGTTCGGAACCTCCGCCGGTGATCGTGGCGGCCGAGTAGCCGAGTAGCCGACTGGCCGGCAGCGCAGTGCGGTGCGGTGCCGTGCCGGCAGTGGCGATGGCAGTGGCGTCGGCAGCGGCGGCAACCGCATCCAGCCCGCGCGAATCAGACCCCTGTCTCGCCGGCGGGACACCGCCGCACCGCCCCCCGAAACAGGTCCGCGCCCGCTGCTGTCTGCGCGAACGATGGAATCCACCGCGCTGAACAGTGTCCGCTGAGGGCCGCGCCGATAGGGCCTTTCATGGCTTTTCGCCGCGGCCGCGAAGTATGGTGCGGCGACAAGTCGGCGGTATAGATCTCAGCTCAACGCTACAGATCCCAGCACGGCGGACAGATCCCAGCACTATGACTTCAATGGCTCAGGTCGCGAGAAGGTGATGTATGGGCACCGAGGAATTCGACGTGGTCGTCGTGGGTGGCGGACCTGGCGGTTCGACCCTGGCCGCGGTGGTGGCGATGCGGGGGCACCGGGTTCTCATCCTGGAAAAAGAATCATTTCCGCGCTATCAGATCGGCGAATCGCTGTTGCCGTCGACGATTCACGGCGTGTGCCGGCTGATCGGCGCGAGCGAGGAGTTGGCGAAAGCCGGATTCACCCTCAAGCGGGGTGGCACGTTCCAGTGGGGGGCCAGTCCGGACCCCTGGACTTTCGCGTTCGCGGTCTCGCCGAAGATGGCGGGTCCGACGTCCTACGCCTACCAGGTCGAGCGGATGAAGTTCGACCAGATCCTGCTCGACAACGCCCGCCGGGCCGGTGCGGTGGTGCGGGAGCAGTCCGCGGTCTCGGCGGTCATCGAGGACGACGAGGCCGTGCGCGGCGTCCGCTACACCGACGCCGACGGTGTCGAGCACGAAGTGCTCGCGAAGTACGTGGTGGACGCCTCGGGCAACACCAGCCGGATCTACCGCGCGGTCGGCGGCACCCGGAACTACTCGGAGTTCTTCCGCAACATCGCCCTGTTCGGGTACTTCGAGGGCGGCAAGCGGATGCCCGAGCCCAACTCGGGCAACATCCTGTGCGTCGCCTTCGACAGCGGGTGGTTCTGGTACATCCCGCTGAGCCCGACGCTCACCAGCGTCGGCGCCGTCGTCCGGCAGGAACTGGCCGCCAAGGTCCAGGGCGACCCGGCCAGCACGCTGGCCGGCCTGATCGGGGAGTGCCCGCTGATCAAGGAGCACCTGGCCGACGCCACGCAGGTCACCACCGGTGAGTACAGCCGGACCCGGGTGCGCAAGGACTACTCGTACCACAACACGGTCTTCTGGCGTCCCGGCATGGTGCTCATCGGCGACGCGGCGTGCTTCGTCGACCCGGTCTTCTCCTCGGGCGTGCACCTGGCCACCTACAGCGGCCTGCTGGCGGCGCGCTCCATCAACAGCGTGCTGTCCGGGACGGTGAAGGAGGAAGCCGCCTTCACCGAGTTCGAGGCGCGGTACCGGCGCGAGTACGGGGTCTTCTACGAGTTCCTGACCTCGTTCTACGACATGCACGTGAGTGAGGACTCGTACTTCTGGCAGGCCCGCAAGATCACCAAGAAGAACCACTCCGAGCTGGAGGCCTTCGTCGAGCTGGTCGGCGGCGTCGCCTCCGGGGAGAGTGCGCTGACCGACGCGGAGGCGGTCGCGGATCGGCTGCGGGCCCGGTCCGCGGAGTTCGCCGGCGCGGTCGAGGAGCTCGCCGGCGAGCCGGACGAGAGCATGGTGCCGCTGTTCAAGTCCTCGGTGGTGCGGCAGGCGATGCAGGAGGGCACACAGGTCCAGAACCAGGTGATCCTCGGAGAGCTGGGCGAGGACGTCCACGAGCTGGACACCCCGCTGTTCCCCGGCGGTCTCGTACCTTCCGCGGACGGCATGTCCTGGGAGTTCCCCGAGCAGGTCTGAGAAACGCGGACCGCGTCGCGCCCGAGCTCGGGCGCGACGCGGTCTGTCTGTGTCGGCTGATTGTGCCGGTCTGTCTCGCTGGTCTTTCTGTGCAGTCGCTGTGCAGGTCGGTCAGCGCCGAGGGGTCTCCCCGTGCGACTGCTCCATCTCGACCGCCTCGTAGAGCGCCTTGATGTTGGAACTGCCGAAGGTGCGCGCCCCCTGCCGTTCGATGATCTCGAAGAACAGGGTGCGCCGCGGGTGCCGGGACCGGGTGAAGACCTGGAACAGCTGGCCGTCGTGGTCCTGGTCGGCCAGCAGGTTGGTGGCCCGCAGGTCGTCCACGGTGTGGCCGAACACCTGCATCCGGTTGCCCAGCAGGTCGTAGTAGGCGCCGGGCGAGGTGAGGAAGGTGACGCCGCGCGCGGTCAGGGCCTTGACCGCGCGGACCGCGTCGGCGGTGGAGAAGGCGAGGTGCTGCACCCCGGCGCCCTGGTGGCCCTTGAGGAAGTCGTCGATCTGCCCGGGGTGCGAGGTCCGCCCCGGCGCCAGGAGCGTCAGCGTCACCGCCCCGCTCCGGCTCTGCACCACCTTCGACTCCATGACCTGGGCGCCGATGACGATGCGCTCCTCGAAGATCTCCCGGAAGCCCAGCGCCCGCTGGTAGTACTCGACCACGGGCTCCAGTTCGTCGGTGTTCAGGCAGACCGCGATGTGGTCGAGTTCCAGGAGCTCGACGTCGGCCGCGTCCGCGTCGGTCTGCGGGGCTGCGGGGGAGAACCCCGGCGGCAGGCCGGGGGCCTGGTCGGGGTCGCGCCGGATCAGGGTGTGGACGACGTCGCCGAAGGCCGGGATGCACGTCGCGTCGTCGGCGGTCGCCGGAATCTGTGCGAACGAGCCAGGCGGGCCGAACGAACCGGGCGGCATGCCCAGGGCGATGTCCGCGATGCCGTCCCCGTGGACCAGGACGTACGCCGACGCCGGATGCTCCGGGGCCAGTCCTTCGGTCAGGACCAGCGTGATGGAGCCGTGCCGCAGGGCGGCACTGCGGAAGCCGAGCTCCGCCGAGCCGCGGGTCCCCACGACGGAGAAGCCGTAGCCCCCCGTCCAGGACTGGACCGCGGCGTCGAGGCTCTCGACGTAGATCTCGATGTACTCGATGGATTCCCGCGCTGCCCTCGACGTTTCTGAGGTATTCACAAAGAGCCCTCCCCGACTGATTGGAAATCGCTTTGATTTCGGGTCGCGAGTGCGAAAGTAAATGATCGGGGCAAGGGTACGGCGAACGCGTCGGCATTGTCACTTGTCGATGCCCGCGAAATGTTGTCTCGGTACCCGGAATTTCCGGTGGGGGTGCGGCCCGCGCGGACCGGGCGGAAGCCGGCCGAGCCCCGGCCGGACCCGGGCTGGACCGGACGGAAAGGATCGACACCCAGCTGCGGCGGGCTGTCTCGCCGGCGGGACAGGGTGCCTGCCGAACGGTTGTGCGTGCCGGCCGAAGCCGGGTGCATTCGCGTTATCGGTGCTCGTCAGCGGTGAGTGAAAACCCTGTGGAGGGCTTTTCGGCTCGATTTCTTGACGGTCCTCGGAATCGGAATCTACTTTGTGCTGACACCGCTGTGGAGATTTCTCGCGGCCGGGCCGTCGGCTGATGTGCCGCGGGCCGGCCGACTCGCCATGACTGGCGGGGAGGACATGGTCCTGTTCCGTGGTCCCCGGAATTCAGTGAGGCCTTCTTATGCTTGATCGCGACAACCGTGACGCCCAGACCCGGGACCGGGAACTTCCGGTGCCCACGATCCAGCCGACGGCACGGCCCGAGGCCGTGCCGCTTTCGTTCGGCCAGCAGCGGATGTGGTTCGTGAACCGCCTGGAGCGCCAGGACGAGGCCTACACCATGTCCTCGGCGGTGCGGTTGACGGGCGGCGAGCTGGAGCTCGACGCCCTGCGCGCGGCCGTCGCCGACGTCGCGGCGCGGCACGAGGTGCTGCGCACCCTCGTCGTTGCCGAGGCCGGCGGGACTCCGCGCCAGCGGATCCTGGACGTCGGCGAGCCGGGCGCCGTTCCGGAGCTCACGGTGCGTGCCGTGAGCGAGGCGGAGCTGAGCGGAGTCCTGGCCGAGGTCACAGGTCAGGCCTTTGATATCTCATTGGTGGTTCCATGGCGGGTGGTCGTGCTGCGTTTGTCGCAGACCGAGCACGTGCTGGCGATCGTGGTGCATCACATCGCGGCTGACGGTTGGTCGATGGATGTGTTGGCGCGCGATGTGTCGTCGGCGTACGGCGCGCGGTGCGCGGGGACCGGGCCCGGGTGGGGGCCGTTGCCGGTGCAGTATGCGGATTTCGCGATGTGGCAGCGGGACGTGCTGGGCGACCGGGGTGATGCCGAGAGCGTGTGGCGCCGGCAGCTGGGCTTCTGGTCTGAGGCGTTGGCGGGTTTGCCGGAACAGTTGGTGTTGCCGGTGGACCGGTCACGTCCCGCCGTGGCCGGCTACCGGGTCGGCTCGGTCGGTGTGGACGTGGGCGCCGGTCTTCACGATGGTTTGCTGAGGGTGGCGCGCAAGTGCCACGCGACCTTGTTCACGGTGTTGCAGGCAGCGTTTGCGCTGACGTTGTCCAGACTCGGTGCCGGCGAGGACGTCCCGCTCGGCTCGCGGGTTATGGGCCGCCGGGACAAGGCCCTGGATGACCTGGTCGGCTACTTCGGCAACACCCTGGTGCTGCGCACCGATGTGAGCGGCGACCCGGGCTTCGCCGAGTTGGTGGAGCGGGTGCGGGACGCCGACGCCGCCGCCTTCGCGCACCAGGACCTGCCCTTCGACCATCTGGTCGATGAGCTCCGTCCGGCCCGGACATTGGCGTATCACCCGCTCTTCCAGGTCCTGCTGCTGATGACGGAGCCCACGGCCTCGACCTGGGACCTGCCCGGGCTGCGCAACACGCCGGAGGCGGTCACCGCCGAATCCGGGGCGGGCGATCACCTGTTCGGTCTCTTCGATCTCTACACCAAGCTCCAGGAGCGGCTGACCGCTGAAGGCGAAGCGGCGGGCATACACGGCGAGCTCTTGTACAGCCGCGACCTGTTCGACGAGTCGACGGTGCAGAGCCTGGTGTCGAGGTATGTCAGGGTCCTGGAGCAGGTGGCCGCCGACACGTCGGTGCGGGCGCGGGACGTCGACGTGCTGCTGCCGGGCGAGCGGAAGTGGTTGCTCGCCGAAGTCGGGACGGGAGACGCGGCGGCTGAGCCGACCACGATCGCTGCGGCTTTCGAGGCGCAGGTGGCCCGCACGCCCGATGCGGTCGCGCTCCTGAGCGAGGGTGTCGAGGTCACGTATTCGGAACTGGACGCGCGGGCGAACCGGCTGGCACGGTTCCTGGCCGGGCGGGGTGTGCGGATTGAGGACCGGGTCGGCGTTGCGTTGTCGCGGTCGTTGGATCTGGTGGTGGCTCTGCTGGCGGTGGCTAAGGCCGGTGGGGTGTTTGTGCCGGTCGATACCGGCTATCCGGCCGAGCGGATCGCCTTCATCCTCGGTGACGCGGCTCCGGTGCTGACGGTCACCACCTCCGAACTGGTGGAGAACCTGCCGGTGGGGACCACCGGGATCATCGTGCTCGACGATCCCGCGACGGCCGCTCTGATCGGTCGGGGCGGGTCTGGCCCGGTCGCGGACGGCGAGCGGGGCGGGCGAGTGCTGCCCGAATCCGGCGCGTACATGATGTACACGTCGGGTTCTACCGGCACGCCGAAGGGTGTGCTGGCGTCGCAGGGTGCTGTGGCGGCCCTGGGTCGTGACGGGTGTTGGGGCGGGATCGGGTCGGGCCGGGTGTTGTTCCACGCCCCGTTCGGGTTCGACGCCTCGTCGTTCGAGCTGTGGGTACCGCTGCTGAACGGCGGCACGGTGGTCGTGGCGCCTGCCGGCGACGTGGACGCGGCGCGATTGCGGACCCTGATACCCGGGTCCCGCCTGGACACGGTGCACGTGACGGCCGGCTTGTTGCGGGTGCTGGCGCAGGAGGATCCGGACTGCTTCGCGGGGTTGTCGCATGTGCTCACCGGTGGCGACGTGGTGTCGCCGGACGCGTTGGCGCGAGTACGTGTCGCGTGTCCGGGCGCAGAGGTGCGTCATCTGTACGGGCCTACCGAGGTGACGTTGTGTGCGACGACCCTCGCGCTTGAGTCGGGGTCGGAGACGCCGCAGGTGCTGCCGTTGGGCGGGCCGCGTGACGGCGCCCGGGTGTTCGTGCTCGATGACACGCTGCGTCCGGTCGCTCCGAACGTGCCCGGGGAACTGTATGTGGCCGGTGCCGGTCTGGCGCGCGGGTATGCGGATCGTCCGGGACTGACGTCGCAGCGGTTCGTGGCGTGCCCGTTCCTCCCGGGCACGCGGATGTATCGGACCGGCGATGTGGTCCGGTGGGACGCCGACGGTCGGTTGGTGTTCGTCGGCCGGGCCGACGACCAGGTGAAGATCCGCGGGTTCCGGGTCGAGCCCGGCGAGATCGAGGCGGTCCTGGCCGACTGCCCCGGCGTTGGGCAGGCCGTCGTCGTGGCGCGCGCCGACGGAGACAACGACAAGCGCCTGATCGCCTATCTGGTGCCCGCCGAGGGCATCGACGGCCTCGGACTGGACGGCGCGGCGGTGCTCGAGTTCGCGGCCGCCAAGCTGCCGGACTACATGGTCCCCGCCGCGGCCGTGGTCCTGGACGCCCTGCCGCTGACGTCGAACGGGAAGGTCGACCGGGCCGCGCTGCCGGCCCCGGACTTCGCGGCGCTCGCCACCGACCGGGCCCCGCGTACGGCGCGGGAGGAGATCCTGTGCGGCCTGTTCGCGGACCTGCTCGGCCTGGAACGGGTCGGCATCGACGACGGGTTCTTCACCCTCGGCGGAGACTCGCTCACCGCGACCCGCCTGGTCGCGCGCATCAGGTCCGTGTTGGGCGTGGAGGTGCCGATCTACGCGGTGTTCGAAGCCCCGACCGTCGCGGGTCTGGCCGAATGGCTCGACCAGTCCGGCAGGTCGCGCCCCGCCGTGACGGCCGTGCCGCGGCCCGAGGTGCTGCCGTTGTCCTTCGGCCAGTGGCGGATGTGGTTCGGGAACCGCCTGGAGCGGCCCGAGGTGTCGCACAACATGTCCACGGTCGTGCGGCTGGAGGGGAGCCTGGACCTCGCCGCGCTGCAGGCGGCGCTCGCCGACGTGTCCTGCCGGCACGAAGCGCTGCGCACCATCATCGCGGACGACGCCGGGGCCGTCCGCCAGGTCGTTCTGGCCCCGGAGGCACCGGCCGCGATCCCTCAGCTGATCGTCCGTCCGGTGACCGAGGCGGACCTGGAGTCGGTCCTGGCCGAGGTCGCGGGTCAGGCTTTTGATATCACACTGGTGGTTCCGTGGCGGGTGGTGGTGCTGCGGTTGTCGCCGAAGGACTGCGTGCTGGCGATCGTCGTGCATCACATCGCGACCGACGGTTGGTCGATGGATGTGTTGGCGCGCGATGTGTCCTCGGCGTACGCGGCGCGATGCGCAGGCACTGAACCCGGGTGGGTGCCGTTGCCGGTGCAGTATGCGGATTTCGCGTTGTGGCAGCAGGAAGTTCTGGGGGACCGCGAGGATCCCGAGAGCGTGTGGGGCCGGCAGTTGGGGTTCTGGTCCGAGGCGTTGGCGGGTTTGCCGGACCAGTTGGTGTTGCCGGCGGACCGCTCACGTCCCGCCGTGGCCAGCCATCGGGTGGGATCGGTCGGTGTCGGCGTGGACGCGGGTGTGCACGAGGGCTTGTTGAGGGTGGCGCGCAAGTGCCACGCGACCTTGTTCATGGTGTTGCAGGCCGGGCTCGCGCTGATGCTGTCCAGGCTCGGCGCCGGCGAGGACATCCCCGTGGGCTCGCCGGTCGCCGGCCGCACCGACGCGGCGCTGGACGACCTGGTGGGGCACTTCCTGAACACCCTGGTGCTGCGCACCGACGTCAGCGGCAACCCGACGTTCGCCGAGTTGGTGCGGCGGGTGCGTGACACCGACCTGGCGGGCTTCGCACACCAGGATCTGCCCTTCGAGCACCTGGTCGACGAGCTCAATCCGACCCGGACGCTGGCCTACCACCCGCTGTTCCAGGTCCTCCTCGTGAAGGAGAGCCTTGATGGAACGGTCTGGAAGCTGCCCGGGCTCCGCACGACGCCCCTGCACGTCGCGGCGAGTACCGCACAGTTCGACTTGGTGTTCGACCTGTGGGAGAACCCCACCGCCCAGGACGCCGCGGGACTGGCAGGATTCCTCATCTACAGCGCAGACCTCTTCGATCCTGAGACGGCGCAGGACTTGGTGGCGCGTCTGGTGCGGGTCTTCGAGCAGGTGGCGGAGGACGCGGCGGTTCGCGTGCGGGACGTCGACGTCTTGCTGCCGGGGGAGCGGGATTGGCTGCTCACCGAGGTCGGCACCGGAGACGCTACGGCAGAGATGGCTGAGACGGCCGAGTCGGCCGAGTCGGCCGAGACAGCCGAGCCGGCGACGATCGCGGCGGCATTCGAGGCCCAGGTCGCGCGGACCCCGGACGCTGTGGCAGTGGCGTTTGAGGGTATTGAGTTGACCTTCGCGGAGTTGGACGCGCGGGCGAATCGGTTGGCGCGGTATCTGCTCGGGCGGCGTGTGCGGGTCGAGGACCGGGTCGGGGTGGCGTTGTCGCGGTCGCTGGATCTGGTGGTGGTGTTGCTGGCGGTGGCCAAGGCCGGTGCGGTGTTCGTGCCGGTGGACACGGGTTATCCGGCCGAGCGGATCGCTTTCATCCTCGGCGACGCGGCTCCGGTCCTGGTGGTGACGACGGCTGAGCTCGCGGAGAAGCTGCCGGTGGGGACGGCGGGAATCGTCGTGCTCGATGACCCGGAAACGGCTGTCGTCATCGCGGAGCGCCCCGACCGTCGGATGTCCGACACTGAGCGGTCCGGACTTCTCACGCCCGAATGCGGCGCGTACGTGATGTACACCTCCGGGTCCACCGGTACGCCGAAGGGCGTGTTGGCGTCGCAGGGTGCTGTATCGGGCCTGGGCCTGGACGGGTGCTGGGGCGGGATCGGGTCGGGCCGCGTGTTGTTCCATGCGCCCTTTGCCTTTGACGCCTCGTCGTTCGAGTTGTGGGTGCCGCTGCTGAACGGCGGCACGGTGGTGGTGGCGCCTCTCGGCGACGTGGACGCGGCGCGATTGCGGACCCTGATACCCGGGTCCCGCCTGGACGCGGTGCATGTGACCGCGGGCCTCCTGCGGGTGCTGGCGCAAGAGGATCCGGACTGCTTCGCGGGGCTGTCGCATGTGCTGACCGGCGGCGACGTGGTGTCATCGGAGGCGGTGGCCCGAGTACGTGCCGTATGCCCAGGGGCAGAGGTGCGTCATCTGTACGGCCCCACCGAGGTGACGTTGTGCGCGACGACCCTCGCGTTGGAGCCGGGGTCGGAGACACCGCAGGTGCTGCCGCTGGGCGGACCGCGCGACGGGGCGCGGGTGTTCGTGCTCGACGAAACGTTGCGTCCGGTGGCCCCGAACGTGCCGGGAGAGCTGTATGTGGCCGGCGGCGGTCTCGGGCGCGGCTATCTGGATCGTGCCGGTCTCACGTCGGAGCGGTTCGTGGCCTGTCCGTTCCTCCCGGGTGCGCGGATGTATCGGACCGGCGACGTGGTGCGCTGGGGTACCGGCGGGCAGTTGACCTTCCTCGGCCGGGTCGACGACCAGGTGAAGATCCGGGGGTTCCGGGTCGAGCCCGGCGAGATCGAGGCGGTGTTGGCGACGTGCCCCGGCGTCGCGCAGGCGGTGGTGGTCGCGCATCGCGATGAGGCGTCGGACAAGCGCCTGGTGGCGTATGTCGTTCCGGCCGGAGACGGATCGGTCGATCCGGTGGCGGTGCGCGAGTTCGCGGCCGGCCGGCTTCCGGACTATCTGGTGCCCGCGGTGGTGCTGGTGCTCGACGCGTTGCCGTTGACGGTGAACGGGAAGGTGGACCGGGCCGCGCTGCCCGCCCCGGACTTCGCGAGCCTGGCCGGTACACGGGAGCCGCGTACGGCGCGGGAGGAGATCCTGTGCGGCCTGTTCGCGGACCTGCTCGGTTTGGAGCGGGTCGGCATCGACGACGGCTTCTTCGCCCTCGGTGGGGACTCACTGTCGGCGACCCGGCTGGTCGCGCGCATCAGGGCCGCGTTGGGCGCGGAGGTGCCGATCTTCGCGGTGTTCGAAGCCCCGACCGTGGCCGGCCTGGCCGAATGGCTCGACGAGTCCGCGCAGACGCGTCCCCCGGTGCTGCCGGTCGTCCGGTCGGCGGCGGTGCCGTTGTCGTTCGGGCAGCAGCGGATGTGGTTCCTGCACCGGCTGGACGGTCCCAGCGCCGTCGACAACGTTCCGTTGGTGGTGCGGCTGACCGGGGGACCGGTGGACGCCACGGTGTTGCAGTCGGCGGTAGCCGATGTCGCCGGTCGGCACGAAGCCCTGCGCACGATCATCGCCGACGACGCCGGGGTCGCCCATCAAGTGGTCCTGGACCAGGACGCGCCGGGAGCGGTGCCTCGCCTGGTGGAGCGTGCTGTGCGCGAACCGGAGCTGTCGGACGCCTTGAGCGAGCTGATGTGTCAGAGCTTCGACCTGGCCGGCGAGGTGCCGTGGCGGGTGGCGTTGCTGGGCCTGTCGCCGACGGAGCACGTGCTGGCGATCGCCATGCACCACATCGCCACCGACGGATGGTCGGCGGACGTGCTGGCCCGCGACTTGTCGGTCGCCTATGCCGCGCGTCTTCGCGGCAGCGAGCCGGGCTGGTCGCCGCTGCCGGTGCGCTACACCGACTTCACGCTATGGCAGCGCGGACTGTTGGCGGACGATCAGCAGGATTCGGAGAGCCTGGCCGGCCGTCAGTTGGCGTTCTGGACGAGCACTCTGGCCGGGTTGCCGGAGCAGGTGGAGCTGCCGACGGACCGTCCGCGGCCCGCCGAGGTCACGCATCAGGGTTCGATGGTGCGCTTCGAGATCGACGCGCGGCTCCATCAGGGACTGCTGAACGTCGCGCGAGGATCCGGTGCGACGTTGTCCATGGTGGTGCAGGCCGCGCTGACGATCCTGTTGTCGGGGCTCGGCGCCGGCGATGACATCCCGCTGGGTACGCCGGTCGCCGGGCGTACCGATTCAGCCCTGGACGACATGGTCGGCTTGTTCCTCAACGCCCTGGTACTGCGGACCGACCTGAGCGGCAACCCGACCTTCGCCCAACTCCTCCGGCGCGTGCGCACCGGTGCTCTGGCCGCCTACGAGCACCAGGACATGCCCTTCGAACACCTCGTGGACGTCCTGCAACCGACCCGCTCGCGGTCCTACCACGCTCTGTTCCAGGTCTGTTTCGCGGTGCAGAACGCCGCCAAGACCGAGGTCGACCTGCCGGGTGTGCGGGCCGAACTGGAGCACTTCGACCTGGGGATCTCGAAACTCGACCTGTCGTTCTTCCTGTGGCAGCGCCCCGGCGCGGAGGGTGCCGCCGGACTCGACGGCTTCCTCGAGTACAGCCACGACCTGTTCGACGAGTCGACGGTGCGGAGCCTGACGGAGCGGTTCGTCAGGGTTCTGGAGCAGGTCGCCGGTGACACGTCGCTGCGGGTGCGCGACGTCGATGTGTTCTTGCCTGCGGAGCGGGAGCGGTTGCTCTCCGAGGCCGGGGTCGGAGGCGCGGCGGTTGAGGCGGCGACGATCGCGGGCGCTTTCGAGGCGCAGGTCGCCCGGACGCCGGATGCGGTCGCGGCGGTGTTCGAGGGTGTCGAGCTTTCCTACGCCGAGCTGGACGCCCGGGCGAATCGGCTCGGACGGCTTCTGATCGAGCGGGGTGTGCGGGTCGAGGACCGCGTGGTCGTGGCGTTGGCGCGGTCGCTCGACCTGGTGGTGGCGTTGCTGGCGGTGGCGAAGGCCGGTGGCGTGTACGTGCCGGTGGACACCGGATATCCCGCCGAGCGAATCGCTTTCATTCTCGGTGATGCGGCTCCGGCGCTTGTGGTGACGTCGGCCGAGCTCGCGGAGAAGCTGCCGGTGGGAACGACGAGGGTCGTCGTGCTCGATGATCTCGGGACGGCCGCGGCGGGTCCGATCGCGGACAGCGAGCGCAACGGTCGCCTTGCGCCCGAAGCCGGCGCCTACGTGATGTACACCTCGGGGTCCACCGGCGTGCCGAAGGGCGTGGTGGTGTCGCAGGGTGCTGTGGTGGGTCTGGCGCTGGACGGCTGTTGGCGCGGGATGGCGTCGGGCGGGGTGTTGTTCCATACGCCGTTCGGTTTCGATCCCTCGACCTTTGAGCTGTGGGGCCCGCTGTTGAACGGCGGTGCGGTGGTGGTGGCCGGGCCGGGGGAACTGGACGCGGTGCGGCTGCGGGAGTTGATCAGCGGGTCGGGGTTGAGTGTGGTGAACGCGGCGGCCGGACTGCTGCGGGTGTTGGTGGAGGCCGATGCGGGGTGCTTCTCGGGGTTGTCGCATGTGCTGACCGGCGGGGATGTGGTGCCGGGGCAGACGGTGGCTCAGCTGCTGGCGGCGTGTCCCGAGGTCGCGCTCTGGAATCTGTACGGCCCGACGGAGGTGACCTTGTGTGCGACGACGTTCACGGCGGGCCCGGGGGCGTGGGGCGACGCTGTGATGCCGATCGGCGGGCCGCGCGACGGGGTGCGGGTGTTCGTGCTCGACGATGCTCTGCGTCCGGTGGCTCCGAACGTGTCTGGGGAGCTGTATGTCGCCGGTACCGGTCTGGCCCGCGGATATCTGGACCGTTCAGGGCTCACCGCTGAGCGCTTCGTGGCGTGTCCTTTCCTTCCCGGCGAGCGGATGTACCGGACCGGGGACCTGGTCCGTTGGGATTCGGACGGCAGGCTGGTCTTTGTCGGCCGCGGCGATGATCAGCTCAAGATCCGTGGGTTCCGCGTCGAGCCCGGCGAGGTCGAGGCGGCCTTGTCGAGTCATCCCGGCGTGGCGCAGGCGGTGGTCACGGCTCGCCAGGACGGCGGCGTGGACAAGCGCCTGATCGGCTACATCGTCGCGGATCAGGACACTGCGCTCGACGGTCAGGACACTGCGCTCGACGGTGAGGCGGTGCGCGAGCGTCTGGCCGGAATGCTGCCGGACTACCTGGTGCCGACCGCGATCGTGGTCCTGGACGCGTTGCCGTTGACGGCGAACGGGAAGGTGGACCGGGCCGCGCTGCCCGCCCCGGACTTCGCCGCACTCGTCACCGACCGCGCCCCGCGCACCACGACCGAAGAGCTCCTCTCGCAGCTGTTCGCGCGGGTGCTCGGCCTGGAGCAGGTCGGTGTCGACGACGGGTTCTTCCATCTGGGTGGCGACAGCATCATGTCGCTCCAGCTGGTCGCCCGGGCGCACCGCGCCGGGATCGCGATCACCGCGCTCGACGTGTTCGTCCACAAGACCGTCGCCGCTCTCGCCGTCTTGGTCGACCAGACAGCCTCACAACCGGCTCGCGTCCACGACGCCGACCACGGACCGCTCCCGCTCACTCCCATCATGCACGCGCTCCGGGAGCGAGGCGGCCCGAGCGTCCTCGGCGGAGGCTTCTCCCAGTGGGTGGTCGTGACCGCGCCCGCCGACCTGGAGCTTAACCGGCTCACCCGGGCGGTCCAGGCACTGGTCGCCCACCACGGCGCACTGCGGATGCGCCTGGTGGGGGCGGTAGAGGACGGATCACCGCGCCTCGACATCCTCGAGCCCGCGTCGAAGGCCGCGCAGACCCGGGTACGCCGCGTCGATGCGGCCGCATCGGCCGGGGACGAGCTCGACGAGCTCATCGAGCGTCAGGCCCGGGTGGCGTCGGGCCGCCTCGATCCGCAGGCGGGAGTCATGCTCCAGGCCCTGTGGTTCGACCGGGGGACGGGGCGTCCCGGCCGGCTGCTCCTGGTCGCCCACCACCTGGTGACCGACGGGGTCTCCTGGCGGATCCTGCTCGCGGATCTGGTGACGGCCTGGCAGGCGATCCAATCGTCCGAGCCGCCGGTCCTGGCCCCCGCGCCGACGTCGTTCCGCCGCTACGCGCTCGCGTTGGCCGCGCAGCCGGACGAGCCGGCCCGGCGCGCCGCGCTGGACGCCTGGCGCCGCGTGCTCCGGCCGGCCGCCGGCGAACCGCCGCTCGGGCGGCGGCGCGCGACCGACCTGGACACCCATGCCGGCCTGCGCCGGATCAGCGTGACCGTGGATCCGGACCTGATCTCCGCGGTGCTGACGACGGTGCCCGCGGCGTTCCACGCCGGCGTGGACGACGTGCTGCTCGCCGGGCTGACGGCGGCTCTGGCGCGGCGGCGGATCCGGCGCGGCGAGCGGCCCGGCCCCGTCCTGGTGGACGTCGAGGGCCACGGTCGGCGGGAGTTCGCCGACGGGATGGACCTGTCGCGGACCGTGGGCTGGTTCACCAGCATGCACCCGGTGCTCCTCGACCCGGGGTCCGCCGATCCGGCGCGGGTGCGATCCGGCGATGAGGATGCCGGACAGCTGGTCATGCGGGTCAAGGAACAGCTGCGTGCGATACCGGGAGCCGAGCTGGACTACGGCCGGCTGCGGTACCTCGACGAACAGGCGGCCGCCGTCCTGGCGGAGCTGCCGACGGCGCAGATCGGCTTCAACTACCTGGGCCGCTTCGCCGACGCGTCGGCTGACGACGCGCCAGGCGGCGGCTCGCCAGGCAACGGCTCCCCGGGCGACGGCTCGCCGCCGGACTGGCGGCTCGCCGGGCCGCGGGCGATGGGTGGCGACGCACCCCCCGAGATGCGGGCCGTCCACGCGCTGGAGACCGGCGGGGTGGTCCGGGACGCCGCCGACCACGGCCGGCCGGAGCTGGTCCTCCAGGTGGCCTGGGTGTCAGAGCTCTTCGACGAGGCGGACGTCCGGGAACTGGTCCAGGACTGGGCGGAGATGCTGCGAGGCCTGGCCGCCCGCGCGGCTCGGCCGGGGGCCGGCGGCCACATCCCGTCGGACCTGTCGCTGGTCCGGCTCGACCAGGCGCAGATCGACGAGATCGAGGACATGTTCGACGACGCGGACCCCGAGGACGGAGCGGTGCAGTGGCTCAGCGAGTAGAGGACGTCTGGCCGCTGACCCCGTTGCAGCAGGGGCTGTGGTTCCACTCCCGGCTCGACGACCAGGGCTCGGACGTCTACGTGGTCCAGATGCGCCTGACCATGCGGGGCCCACTGGACGCGGCGGTACTCAAAACGGCCTGGGAAGCGGTGGTCGCCCGGCACTCGGCCCTGCGCGCGTGCTTCCGTCGCCCGGCCGGGCGGGACGAACCGGTGCAGGTCGTCGCCGCTCGGGTCGCACTACCGTGGCGACAGGTAGACCTGTCGCAGCTCTCTGAGTCCGAAGCGCTGGCGAAGGCGGAACGGCTGGCGTCGGAGGAACGAGAACGCCGGTTCGACCTGGCGGTTCCCCCGCTGTTGCGGTTGCTGTTGCTGCGTTTCGGCCCGGACGAGCACCGGCTGGTGGTGACCAACCACCACCTCCTGATGGACGGCTGGTCGCTGCCCTTGCTGCACAAGGAGGTCTCGGCGGTCTACGCGGCCGGCGGCGACGCCGCGGTGCTGCCGCCGGTGGTGCCGTACCGGGACTACGTGGCCTGGCTCGGTGAGCAGGACACGGAGGCGGCCCGCGCGGCGTGGCGGGCGGAACTGGCCGGGGTGGACGAGCCGAGCCTCTTCGCGCGCACGGCCACCGGGGTCGGGGAACCGTCCGGTGCCGGGCCGGGCAGCGGCCTCGACGCCACCGCGGCCGACGGGCCGACACCGTCGGCCGAGCCGCGCGAACTCCGCGTCGCCGTGAGCCGCGAGGTCACCGCGGCGCTGACGGACACGGCGCGGGCCTGCGGCCTCACGGTGAACACGGTGGTCCAGGGGGCCTGGGCGATGCTCCTGGGCCGGCTCGCGGCCCGCGACGACGTGGTGTTCGGAGCGACGGCGGCCGGGCGTCCGGCGGAGCTGCCCGGCGTCGAGCGCATGGTCGGCCTGTTCATCGTCACGGTTCCGGTCCGGGTGCGCCTCTCGCCCGCGCGGCCGGTCGTCGACGTACTCGCCGAGTTGCAGGCCCGCCAGGCCGCGCTGATCTCCCATCAGCACCTGGGCCTGCCCGAGATCAAGCGGGCCGGCGGTCCGGGGGCCGAGTTCGACACACTGGTGATCTTCGAGAACTACCCGGACGACCCGGACGGCGCGCACCGGATGGGTGAGGTGACGGTGTCCATCGCGGGCGGGCACAACGTCAGCCACTACCCGCTGAGCCTGGCCGTCGTCCCCGGGGACGAACTGTTGCTGGTCATGACCTACCGGCCCGACGCGTTCGCCCCCGCCACGGCACAGGGCTTGGCGGCGCGTCTGGTGCGGGTCTTCGAGCAGATCGCCGCCGATGCGTCGGTGCCGGTGCGGGATCTCGACGTGTTCCTGCCGGGGGAGCGGGAGTGGCTGCTCGGCGAGGTCGGCGTGGGGGGTGCGGCCGCTGAGCCGGCGACGATCGCGGCGGCGTTCGAGGCTCAGGTCGCGCGGACGCCGGACGGCGTGGCGGCAGTGTATGAGGGTGTTGAGATCAGTTTCGCGGAGTTGGACGCCCGCGCGAATCGGTTGGCGCGGTATCTGCTCGGGCAGGGTGTGCGGGTTGAGGACCGCGTCGGGGTGGCGTTGTCGCGGTCGCTTGATCTGGTGGTGGCTCTGCTGGCGGTGGCGAAGGCCGGTGGGGTGTTTGTGCCGGTGGATACCGGCTATCCGGCTGAGCGGATCGCTTTCATCCTCGGCGACGCGGCCCCGATCCTGGTGGTGACGTCGGTTGATCTCGCGGAGAAGCTGCCGGTGGGAACCACGGGGATCGTTCTGCTCGACGATCCCGCGACGGCCGCTCTGATTGGTCGGGGCGGGTCGGACCCGGTTACCGACGGCGAGCGCCGTGGGCGTCTCGCGCCCGACTGCGGTGCGTACGTGATGTACACCTCCGGGTCCACCGGTACGCCGAAGGGTGTGCTGGCGTCGCAGGGTGCTGTGACGGCCCTGGGACGTGACGGATGTTGGGGTGAGATCGGCGCGCGCCGGGTGTTGTTCCACGCCCCGTTCGGATTCGACGCCTCGTCGTTCGAATTGTGGGTGCCGTTGTTGAACGGCGGCACGGTGGTCGTGGCGCCTGCGGGCGACGTGGACGCGGCGCGGTTGCGGACCTTGATCGCCGAGGCGGATCTGGACGCGGTCCATGTGACCGCGGGCTTGTTGCGGGTGTTGGCAGAGGAGGACCCCGGGTGCTTCTCGGGGTTGTCCGACGTGCTGACCGGTGGCGACGTGGTGTCCTCGGACGCGGTGGCCCGGGTGCGGGCGGTGTGTCCCGCGGTGGAGGTGCGTCATCTGTACGGTCCGACCGAGGTGACGCTGTGCGCGACGGCGCATGTTCTGGAGCCGGGTTCGGAGCTGCCGCCGGTGCTGCCGTTGGGTGGGCCGCGCGACGGGGTGCGGGTGTTCGTGCTTGACGAGACGTTGCGTCCGGTGGCTCCGGACGTGCCGGGGGAGTTGTACGTCGCCGGGTCCGGCCTGGCCCGCGGCTATCTGGATCGTGCCGGGCTCACCTCGGAGCGGTTCGTGGCCTGTCCGTTCCTCCCCGGTGCGCGGATGTACCGGACCGGTGATGTGGTGCGGTGGGACGCGCACGGACGGTTGGTGTTCGTCGGCCGGGTCGACGACCAGGTGAAGATCCGCGGCTTCCGGGTGGAGCCGGGGGAGATCGAGGCCGTGTTGGCCGCTCAACCCGAGGTGGCCCAAGCCGTGGTGCTGGCTCGGCGGGGCGAGGGGTCGGACAAGCGTCTGGTCGCATATCTGGTCCCTGCCGACGACTCCGTGCTGGACGGCGCGGCGGTGCTGAAAGCCGTGGCCGACAAGCTGCCGGACTACATGGTGCCCGCCGCGGTCGTGGTTCTCGACGCCCTGCCGCTGACGTCGAACGGGAAGGTCGACCGGGCCGCGCTGCCCGCCCCGGATTTTGCGGCGCTCGCCATGGGCCGGGCTCCGCGTACGGCGCGGGAGGAGATCCTGTGCGGTCTGTTCGCGGACCTGCTCGGCCTGGAGCAGGTCGGCATCGACGACGGGTTCTTCACCCTCGGCGGGGACTCGCTCACCGCGACCCGCCTGGTCGCGCGCATCAGGTCGGTGCTGGGGACGGAGCTGCCGATCCGGGCGGTGTTCCAGTTTCCGACGGTCGCAGGTCTGGCCGCACGGTTGGACGAGTCGGCCGACACGCGTGCCTCGGTGGTGGCGGCCGTCCGGCCGGCGGCGGTGCCGCTGTCGTTCGGTCAGCAGCGGATGTGGTTCATGCACCGGTTGGACGGTCCCACTGCGGTCGACAACATCCCGTTGGTGGCGCGGCTGACCGGGGGTCCGGTGGACGCGGCGGTGCTGCAGTCGGCGATGGCCGATGTCGCCGGCCGGCATGAGGCCCTGCGCACGGTCATCGCGGACAGTGCGGAGACCGTCGCCGCCGACGGCACGTCCCGCCAGGAGATCTGGAACGTCGAGGCGCCGGCCGCTGTTCCGCGGCTGACGGTCCGCCGGACCGACGAGGCGGGATTGCCCACGGCGCTGGCGGAAGCAACGGGTCAGGGCTTTGATCTGGCCCGCGAGGTGCCGTGGCGGGTGGCGTTGCTGGGTGTGTCGCCGACGGAGCACGTGCTGGCGATCGTGGTGCACCACATCGCGGCGGACGGCTGGTCGATGAACGTCCTGGCCCGGGACCTTTCCGTCGCGTACGCCGCACGCCTCCATGGCCGCACTCCCGACTGGTCGCCGCTGCCGGTGCAGTACGCCGACTTCACGCTCTGGCAGCACGAGCTGTTGGCAGACCGTCAGCAGGATCCGGAGAGCGTGGCCGGCCGCCAGCTGGCGTTCTGGAAGAACGCCCTGGCCGGGTTGCCGGAGCAACTGGAGCTTCCGGTGGACCGGCCGCGGCCCGCGGAAGTCACGCATCAGGGCTCGACGGTGCACTTCGAGATCGACGCGCGACTCCATCAGGACCTGGTGAGCGTCGCCCGCGGGTGCGGCGCGACGCTGTTCATGGTGGTGCAGGCTGCCTTGGCGCTCGTGCTGTCGAGGCTGGGCGGTGGCGAGGACATCCCGCTGGGCACGCCGATCGCGGGGCGTACGGATGCCGCGTTGGACGATCTGGTCGGCTACTTTCTCAACACCCTGGTACTGCGTACCGACCTGAGTGGTGATCCCACCTTCGCCGAGCTCGTCGGGCGGGTGCGGGAGGCCGACCTGGCCGCCTACGCGCACCAGGACCTGCCCTTCGAGCACCTCGTGGACGTCCTGCAACCGGCCCGCTCCCTGTCCCGGCACCCCCTGTTCCAGGTGGCGTTCGCCCTCCAGAACGCGGTCGAGTCGGGTTTCGAACTGCCGGGTGTGCACGCCGAGCTCGAACACTTCGATCTGGGGATCTCCAAGTTCGACATGTCCGTCCTGGTGCAGGAGCGTCCCGACGACGGCCACGGCGCCTCTGGCCTGGACGGGCTGGTGGCGTACCGCCTCGATCTGTTCGACCGGCACACAGTCGAGGATCTGACCGCCCGGCTGACCGGGGTCCTGGCGCAGATCGCCGCCGATGCCGCAGTGCGGGTCGGCGACGTGGACGTGCTGCTGCCCGGCGAGCGGGAGCGGCTGCTCGCGCAGATCGGCACCGGGGGTGCGGCGGTCGCGCCGGCGACGATCCCGGAGGCTTTCGCGGCGCGGGCCGCCGAGCAGCCCGGTGCGCAGGCCGTCGTCTCAGGACACGAAGACAGAATACTGACCTACGACGAGCTGGACGCGGCGGCGAATCGCTGGGCCCGGTACCTGATCGCGCGGGGCGTGCGGGTCGACGATCGGGTGGCGGTGGCGCTGACCCGGTCGGTCGACCTGGTGGTGGCGCTGCTCGCGGTGGCGAAGGCCGGCGGCGTGTACGTGCCGGTGGACGTCGCCTATCCCGCCGAGCGGATCGCCTTCACCCTGGAGGACTCGGCGCCCGTGGGCGTGCTCACGACGAGCGCGCTCACGGATCTGCTGCCGACCGGTGTCGGTGGTGTAGGCGGTGTCGGCGCTGTCGTGGCGATGGACGATCCGGCGGTCGTCCGCGCGGTGGCAGACCTCGACGACCAGCCGATCGCCGACGCCGAGCGTGCCGGCCTGCTCGCCCCCGAGTCCGGCGCCTACGCGATGTACACGTCGGGCTCGACCGGGACGCCCAAGGGCGTGCTGGTGACGCAGGGCGCTGTGACGGCCCTGGCGCTGGACTCCTGCTGGGGCGGCATCGGTTCGGGCCGGGTGCTGCTGCACACGGCGTTCGGGTTCGATCCCTCGACGTTCGAGGTGTGGGGGACACTGCTGGCCGGCGGGACCATCGTGGTGGCGCCGCCGGGCGAACCGGACCCGGTCCGGCTGCGGGAGCTGGTGGCGCGCGCCGGGGTGGACGTCGTGCATATGACCACGGGCCTGCTGCGGGTGTGGGCAGAGGAGGATCCGGGCTGTTTCGCCGGGCTCTCCCATGTGCTGATGGGCGGGGAGGCGGCGCTGCCCGAGGCGGTGGCCCGGATTCAGCGGGCGTGCCCCGAGGTCGCCGTGTGGAACCTGTACGGTCCGACCGAGACGACGCTGTGCGCCACGACCTTCACCCTGCGCGCCGGGCGCGACCACCAGTCCTCGACGTCGGTGCCCATCGGCTCCCCGCGTGACGGGGTGCGGGTGTTCGTGCTCGACGACGCGCTGCGTCCGGTCGCTGCGAACGTGCCCGGGGAACTGTACGTGTCCGGTGCCGGTCTGGCGCGCGGTTATCTGAAGCGGGCGGGCCTCACGTCGGCGCGGTTCGTGGCGTGTCCGTTCATGCCGGGTGCGCGCATGTATCGGACCGGCGATGTGGTGCGGTGGGACGCCGGCGGTCGGTTGGTGTTCGTCGGCCGGGTCGACGACCAGGTGAAGATCCGCGGCTTCCGGGTGGAGCCGGGGGAGATCGAGGCGGTGTTGGCGGCCTGCCCCGGCGTCGCGCAGGCCGTGGTCCTGGCGCGCGCGGACGAACCGGGCGGCGACAGCAAGCGCCTGGTCGGCTACCTCGTCCCGGCCGCCGGCGCGGCGCTGGATCCGGTCGCGGTCCACGACTTCGTCGCCGCGCGGCTGCCCGACCACATGGTGCCGGCCGTGCTGCTGACGCTCGACGCGCTGCCGCTGACGGTGAACGGGAAGGTGGACCGCGCCGCGCTCCCCGCTCCGGAGTTCGCCGCGGGCCCCGCCGTCCGCGCCCCGCGTACCGTGGCCGAGGAGATCCTGTGCGGCCTGTTCGCGGATCTGCTCTGCCTGGAGCGGGTCGGGATCGACGACGGGTTCTTCACCCTGGGCGGGGATTCGCTCAGGGCGATGCGCCTGGTCGCGCGGATCAGGGCCGCGCTGGGCGTGGAGCTGCCGATCCGGGCGGTGTTCCAGTTCCCGACGGTCGCGGGCCTGGCCGGGCGGCTGGACGAGGCGGCGGTGCCGCGCCCGCGGCTGCTGCCCGCGGTGCGACCGGAGGTGCTGCCGCTGTCGTTCGGCCAGCAGCGGATGTGGTTCGTGCGGCAGCTGATCGGTTCGAGCGCGGTCGACAACATCTCCTCGGTCCTGCGGGTGCGCGGCGCCTTGGACGTGGCCGCGTTGCAGGCGGCGGTGACGGATGTGGCACGCCGCCACGAGCCGCTGCGCACGGTGTTCGTCGAGGTGGACGGCACCGCCCGGCAGGAGATCCTGGACGTCGGGGCGCCCGGCGCCGTCCCGGTCCTGACGGTGCGTGAGGTGACCGACGCCGAACGGCCCGAGGCCCTCAGGGCCGTGGCGGGTCAGGGCTTTGATCTGGACCGCGAGGTGCCGTGGCGGGTGGGGCTGCTGCGGTTGTCGCCGACGGAGCACGTGCTGGCGATCGTGATGCATCACATCGCCTCCGACGGCTGGTCGGTCGATGTGCTGATCCGGGACCTGTCGGCCGCCTACGCCGCGCGCCTGCACGGCCGGGCTCCGGACTGGTCGCCGCTGCCGGTGCAGTACGCGGACTTCACGCTGTGGCAGCACGATCTGCTCGGACGGCAGGATGATCCCGCAAGCCTGTTCGGTCGGCAAGCCGCCTACTGGAAGAACGCGCTGGCCGGTGTGCCGGAGGAGCTGGCGCTGCCGACCGACCGGCCGCGCCCGGCGAAGCCGAGCCGGCGGGGTTCGTTGATCCCGTTCAAGATCGACCCGGATGCGCACCGGAGGTTGGTGGACGTCGCGCGCGGGTGTGGGGCGACGTTGTTCATGGTGGTGCAGTCGGCGGTGGCGGTGTGGTTGTCGCAGTTGGGTGCCGGTGAGGACATTCCGTTGGGTTCGCCGATCGCGGGGCGTACGGATGCCGCGTTGGATGATCTGGTCGGCTACTTCCTCAATACCCTGGTACTGCGTACCGACCTGAGCGGTGATCCCACCTTCGCCGAGCTCGTCGCCCGCGTGCGGGAGGCCGACCTGGCTGCCTACGCGCACCAGGACCTTCCCTTCGAGCACCTCGTAGACATCCTGCAACCGGCCCGCTCGCTGTCCCGGCACCCCCTGTTCCAGGTCGGATTCGCGCTCCAGGCGGCACCCGACTTCGCGGTCCGGTTCGCCGGCCTCGACGTCCGGGCCGAGCTCGTCGAACTGGACGTCGCGAAGTTCGACCTGTCGGTCCTGCTCTGGGAGCACTCGGACGCGGAGGGTGCCGCCGGGCTCGACGGCTTCCTGGAGTTCAGCCACGACCTGTTCGACCGCGCGACGGCGCAGGGTTTGGCGACGCGTCTGGTCGGGGTCTTCGAGCAGGTCGCCGGTGATACGTCGGTGCGCGTGCGGGATGTCGATGTGTTGTTGCCGGGGGAGCGGGAGTGGTTGTTCGCCGAGGTCGGCGCCGGTGGCGCGGCGGTTGAGGCGACGACGATCGCAGGGGCCTTCGAGGCTCAGGCCGCCCGGACGCCCGATGCGGTCGCTGCCGTGTGCGAGGGCCATGAGCTCTCCTACTCCGAGCTGGACGCCCGGGCGAATCGGTTGACGCGGCTTCTGATCGAGCGGGGTGTGCGGGTCGAGGACCGTGTCGTTGTCGCGTTGGAGCGGTCGCTGGATCTGGTGGTGACTCTGCTGGCGGTGGCGAAGGCCGGTGGCGTATACGTGCCCGTGGACACCGGCTATCCCGCTGAGCGGGTCGGGTTCATGATGCGGGACGCGGCTCCGGTGTTGACGGTGACGTCGTCCGATCTGGTGGAGAAGCTGCCGGTCGGAACCACGTCGATCGTTCTGCTCGACGATCCGGTGACGGTCGCCGACCTCGCGGAGCGCCCGCATCGTCCGGTATCCGACGCCGAGCGGTCCGGACCCCTCGCGTCGGAAAGCGGCGCGTACGTGATGTACACGTCCGGGTCCACCGGTGCGCCGAAGGGCGTGGTGGTGTCGCAGGGCGCTGTGGTGGGTCTGGCGCTGGACGGGTGCTGGGGCGCGATGGGGTCGGGCCGGGTGTTGTTCCATACGCCGTTCGGCTTCGACCCCTCGACGTTCGAGCTGTGGGGTCCGCTGCTGAACGGCGGTGCGGTCGTCGTTGCGCCGGGGGAGCTGGACGCGGTGCGGCTGCGGCAGTTGATCGCCGAGGCGGGCCTGGACACTGTTAATGCCGCGGCGGGGTTGTTGCGCGTGCTCGTGGAATCCGATGCGGGGTGTTTCTCGGGGTTGTCGCATGTGCTGACCGGCGGGGATGTGCTGCCTGGGCAGACGGTCGCTCAGTTGGTGGCGGCGTGTCCCGACGTCGCGCTGTGGAATCTGTACGGCCCGACTGAAGTGACCTTGTGCGCGACGACGTTCACGGCGGGCCCGGGATCGTGGGGCGGCGGGGTGATGCCGATCGGCGGTCCGCGTGACGGCGTCCGGGTGTTCGTGCTCGACGATGCTCTGCGTCCGGTGGCCCCGAACGTGTCCGGAGAACTGTACGTGGCCGGCACCGGCCTGGCCCGCGGCTACCTGGACCGTCCGGGGCTGACGGCGGAGCGCTTCGTGGCGTGCCCGTTCGAGCCCGGGACCCGCATGTATCGGACCGGTGACGTGGTGCGCTGGAGCGTGGACGGCCGACTGGCGTTCCTGGGCCGCAGCGACGACCAGGTCAAGATCCGTGGGTTCCGCGTCGAGCCCGGCGAGGTCGAAGCCGCCTTGTCGAGCCATCCCGGCGTGGCGCAGGCGGTGGTCACGGCCCGCCGGGACGGTGCGGCGGACCAACACCTGATCGGCTACGTCGTACCGAGCCAGGACACCGTGCTCGACGGCGCGGAGGTCCGTGTGCATCTGGCGGGAATGCTGCCGGATTACCTGGTGCCGACCGCGGTGATCGTCCTGGACGTGTTGCCGGTGACGACCAACGGAAAGGTGGACCGGGCCGCACTGCCCGCCCCGGACTTCGCCGCGCTCGCCACCGACCGGGCCCCGCGTACCGCGCGCGAGGAGATCCTGTCCGGTCTGTTCGCCGAGGTGCTCGGCCTGGAACGGGTCGGCGTCGACGACGGGTTCTTCCGCCTCGGCGGCGACTCGCTGACCGCGATGCGGTTGGTGGCTCGGATCCGCACGGTGCTCGGCACCGAGGTGCCGATCTCGGCGGTGTTCGACACCCCGACCGTGGCCGGGCTGGCCGCGTGGTCACAGGACTCTGTGACACCGCGGACCCCCGTGATCCCCGTGGCCGCCGAGCACCGGCCCGGGGCGCTGCCGTTGTCCTTCGGCCAGCAGCGGATGTGGTTCCTGCACCGGTTGGAGGGCCTGAGCGCGGTCAACAACATCCCCTTCGTCGTCCGGCTGCGCGGCGCGTTGGACATCGACGCTTTCCGTGCCGCGGTGGGCGATGTGGCCGGGCGGCACGAGTCGCTGCGCACGGTGTTCGCCGAGGACGTCGGCATCGCCCGCCAGATCGTCCTGGATCCCGGCGCGCCGGGTGCCGTGCCCGGGTTGACGCTGCACGAGGTGACGGAAGAGCAGCTGTCCGAGGCGCTGACCGAGGTCGCCGGCCGCGGCTTCGATCTGGCTCGTGAGGTGCCCTGGCGGGTGGCGTTGCTGCGGGTGTCGCCGACGGAGCACGTGTTGGCGATCGTGATGCATCACATCGCCTCCGACGGCTGGTCGGCCGGCGTGCTGACCCGGGACCTGTCCGCCGCGTACACCGCACGCGGAGCCGGCCGGGCTCCGGACTGGTCGCCGCTGCCGGTGCAGTACGCGGACTTCACGCTGTGGCAGCGCGGTCTCCTCGACCGCCGCGACGATCCCGAGAGTCTGTTCGGCCGTCAGCTGGCGTACTGGACCGAGGCGTTGGCAGGGCTGCCGGAGCAGTTGGAGCTGCCGGTCGATCGGCCGCGGCCGGCGGAGGAGTCGCATCAGGGCTCGCTGTTGACGTTCCGGATCGACGAGCAGGTGCACCAAGGACTGGTCGAGATCGCCCGCTCCTGTGGGGCGACGCTGTTCATGGTGGTCCAGGCCGGGTTGGCGGTGTGGTTGTCGCGGCTGGGTGCCGGTGAGGACATTCCGTTGGGTTCGCCGATCGCGGGGCGTACGGATGCCGCGTTGGATGATCTGGTCGGTTACTTCCTCAATACCCTGGTATTGCGGACCGATCTGAGCGGTGATCCCACTTTCGCCGAACTCGTCGCCCGCGTGCGGGAGACCGACCTCGCTGCGTACGCCAACCAGGATCTGCCGTTCGAACACCTCGTGGACGTCCTGCAGCCGGTCCGCTCGCTGTCCCACCATCCCCTGTTCCAGGTGTCGTTCGCGCTGCAGAACGCCCCCGACGCCGATCTCCACCTGCCGGGCCTGGACGTCGGTATCGAGCCGCTCGAACTGGACGTCGCGAAGTTCGACCTCTCCATCCATCTGTGGGAGCGCCACGACGCCGAGGGCGCCGCCGGGCTCGACGGCCTGCTCGTGTTCAGCACCGACCTGTTCGACGCCTCGACGGTGCAGAGCCTGGTCTCGCGGTTCGTCAGGGTTCTGGAACAGGTCGTCGCCGATGCGTCGGTGCGGGTGCGGGACGTGGACGTGCTGTCGCCGCAGGAGCGGGAACGGCTGGTCGCCGAGGTCGGTACGGGAGACGCGCCGCCTGAGCCGGCGACGATCGCGGCGGCCTTCGAAGCCCAGGCCGCCCGGACGCCGGATGCCGTGGCGCTCGTGTTCGAGGGCGCCGAGCTCTCATATGCCGAGTTCGACGCGCGGGCGAACCGGTTGGCGCGGCTGCTGATTGAGCGGGGTGTGCGGGTCGAGGACCGCGTCGTGGTGGCGTTGGAGCGGTCGCTGGATCTGGTGGTGACCCTGCTGGCGGTGGCCAAGGCGGGCGGCGTGTACGTGCCCGTGGATACCGGCTATCCCGCCGAGCGCGTCGAGTTCATGATGCGGGACGCGGCCCCGGTGCTGACGATCACGGCTTCCGAGTCGGTGGGGAAGCTGCCCGCGGGGGCACCGGGGATCATCGTGCTCGACGATCCGGCCACCGCCGCGCTCCTCGCGGCACACCCGGACGGCCCGCTGTCCGACGGTGAGCGGTCCGGACGGCTCCTGCCCGAATGCGCCGCGTACATGATGTACACCTCCGGGTCCACCGGCACGCCCAAGGGGGTGGTGATCACCCAGAGCTCGGTCGCCGGGGTCGGCCGGGACGCCTCCTGGGGCGCCGTCGGGACCGGGCGGATGCTGTTCCAGACACCGTTCGGCTTCGACGTCTCGACCTTCGAGCTGTGGGGCACGCTGCTGGTCGGCGGCACGCTGGTGATCGCGCCGCCCGGGACGCCGGACGCGGCCCGGATGCGCGCGCTGGTCGCCGGAGCCGGACTGACCGCCGCGTTCGTCGCGGCCGGTCTGCTGCGGGTGCTGGCCGAGGAGGACCCGGGGTGTTTCAGCGGTCTGTCCCACGTGCTCAGCGGCGGGGACGTGGTGCCGGTCGAGGCGCTGGCACAGATCCGGGCCGCCTGCCCGGACGCTACGTTCTGGAACATCTACGGACCGACCGAGGTCACCGTATGCCCCACCACGTTCACCGTGCGGCCGGACGAGCGGTTCGGCACGGTCCTGCCGGTCGGCAGGCCGCGGAACGGAGCAAGGCTGTTCGTGCTCGACGAGGCGTTGCGCCTGGTCGCCCCGAACGTTCCGGGCGAACTGTACGTGGCCGGCACCGGCCTGGCCCGCGGCTATCTGGAGCGGGCGGGGCTGACGGCGTCGCGGTTCGTGGCGTGTCCGTTCGAGCCGGGTGCGCGGATGTACCGGACCGGCGACGTGGTGCGGTGGGACGCGGACGGCCGGTTGATGTTCGTCGGCCGGGTCGACGACCAGGTGAAGATCCGCGGCTTCCGGGTCGAGCCCGGCGAGGTCGAGGTCGTGGTGTCCGGCCATCCCGGCGTGGCGCAGGCCGTGGTCGTGGCCCGTCAGGACGGCGCGACGGACAAACGCCTCGTCGCCTACGTCGTGCCGAGCGAGGACAGCGCGCTCGACGGTGCGGCGGTGCGCGAACATCTGGCCGGGAAGTTGCCGGACTACCTGGTGCCGGCTGCGGTGATCGTCCTGGACGCGTTGCCGGTGACGGCCAACGGCAAGGTGGATCGCGCCGCGCTGCCTGCTCCGGACTTCTCGGCGCTCGCCACCGACCGTGCCCCGCGCACTGCGAGCGAGGAGATCCTGTCCGGGCTGTTCGCCGACGTGCTCGGCCTGGAGCACGTCGGCGTCGACGACGGGTTCTTCCACCTCGGCGGCGACAGCATCATGTCCCTCCAACTCGTCGCCCGGGCGCACAGTGCCGGGATCGCGATCACCGCACGCGACGTGTTCGTGCACAAGACCGTCGCCGCCCTGGCCGCCCTGACCGAGACGGATTCGCCGACCGGTACTGATTCACCGACCGGCACAGGCCGGGTACCCGCACTGCCCAACCGCTCCCACGACCCCGACGACGGCCCGCTCCCACTGACCCCGATCATGCGGATGTTCCGGCAGCGCGGGCTCCCGATCGAGCCGCTGCACCAGATGACGGTGCTGTGGACGCCCGCCGGGCTGACCGCGGATGTTCTGGTGCTGATCCTCGACACGCTGCTGAACCAGCACGGCGCGCTGCGGATGGAGTCCGTCGGAACCGGCGGCGCGGCCTGGTCGCTCCGCGTCCCGCCGCCCGGCGCGGTGTCCGCCGCGGACCTGCTGCTTCGGATCGACGCCGCGGGGCTGGACGAGCAGTCCATCAGCGCACTGCTCCGCGAGACGTCCGAGGCGGCCGCCGACCGGCTGTCCCCCGAGGCCGGGATCATGGTCCAGGCCGTGTGGTTCGATACCGGGCCGGACCGGCTCGGGCGGCTGGTGCTGGTCGGCCACCACCTGGCGGTGGACGGGGTGTCCTGGCGGATCCTGGCCGACGACCTGGCCTCGGCCTGGTCCGCCGCCGAGGCCGGGCGGCCGCCGGCCCTCGAACCGGTCGGTACCTCGTTCCGCAGTTGGTCCGTGGCGTTGTCCGAGGCCGCACACGACCCGGCCCGCGTCGCACAGCTGCCGGCCTGGCTCGACGTCCTGGCGCCGCCAAGCGTGTCACCGCTGCACGGCGTCCCGGGCACGGCGCCGAAGGGCCCTGCGGGCGGACTGCGCACAACCCTCGACAGCGAGGTCACCGCCGCGCTGCTGACGAGCGTGCCGGCGGCCTTCCACGTCGACATGAACGACGCGTTGTTGACCACCCTGGTCCTGGCTGTCCTCGCCGTCCAGGACGAGCGCCGACCGGACCAGGCCGGACCCCGGACCGCGGCACCCACCGGCGAAGCCGTGCTCATCGACCTGGAGCGGCACGGCCGCGAGGCCGAGGCACTGCCGGGCGTCGAGCTGTCCCGGACGGTCGGCTGGTTCACCAGCGTCCATCCGATCCGCCTCGATCCCGGCCGGGTCGACTGGACCGATATCTGGGCCGGCGGACCGGGTCTGGGAGTGGCGCTGAGACGTGTTCAGGCCCAACTGCGGGACGTGCCGGACCGGGGGATCGGCTACGGCATGCTGCGCCACCTCAACGAGCAGACCGGAGCGGCATTGGCCGACCTGGCCGAACCGCCGATCGGCTTCAACTATCTGGGCCGGTTCGCCACCACGGCGGGCGGCTCGGCGGCTCGGGCCTGGACCGCGGTCGCGCGGGAAGGGGCCGACGACGCCGACAGCAGTGGCAGCACCGGCGGCACAGGCGGCACTGGCGATGTCGATGACACCGACCTGGGCGGTGACGCGATGCTGATGCACCCCCTGCAGATCGACGCCGTCGTGCACGACGCCCCGGACCGCGCCTGGATGGTCGCCTACTGGGCCTGGGACACCGCGCTGCTCCCCGAGCCCGCCGCCCGGCGGCTGGCCGACATCTGGTTCCGCCTCCTCGGGATGCTCGCGGACAGCGCCCGGCAGGCCGGCCCGGCCGGCACGCCCGGCACATCTGGCACGCCCGGCCCGACCAGCCGCTTGTCGGCCGACCCGGACCTGGTCGCGCTGACCCAGGAGGACATCGACGACCTTGAGGACGAGTGGGGAGCGTAAGGCCGTGAACCGACCTGGACTGTCCGATGTCTGGCCGCTGTCGCCGATGCAGCGCGGCATGCTGTTCCACGCCTTGTTCGACGACGCGTCGGCGATCGACGTCTACCGGGCCCAGCTGGTCTTCGAACTCACCGGGGAGGTGGACCTCGGCGCGCTGCGCGCCACGGCCCGGACGCTGCTGCGCCGGCACCCGAACCTGCGCGCCGGCTTCCGGACCGTCAAGTCCGGCGAGTCGGTGCAGGTGATCCCGCGCGAGGTCGAGCTGCCGGTGCGCGAGGTCGATCTCAGCTCCGAACCCGAGGCGGAGCGGGACCGGTTGGCGTCGGAAGCGCAGCACGAGGAATGGTCGCGGCGGTTCGATCTGGCCGTCCCGCCGCTGCTGCGGCTGGCCGCGATCCGGCTCGGCGGCGGGCAGGCCCGGGTGATCCTCACCTTCCACCACATCCTCTCCGACGGCTGGTCCACCTCGATCCTCGCCAAGGAGCTGCTCGACCTCTACCGGCGCGGCGGCGACGACGCCGGACTGCCGCCGCCCCCGCCGTACCGCGACTACCTGGCCTGGCTGGCCCGCCAGGACAACGGCGTCGCCAAGGCGGTGTGGCGGGAGCAGCTGCGGGGCGTGGAGCCGACGTTGGTCGCCCCGGCCGACGTCCACCGCGTTCCGGTCGATCCGGACGAGGTCCGGGTGGAGCTGCCCGCCGAGCTCACCGCCGGGCTCCAGGCCTTCGGCCGCGAGCACGGCCTGACTGCCAGCACCCTGCTGCGCGGGGCGTGGGCGATCCTGGTCGGCACGCTGACCGGCCGCACCGACGTGGTGTTCGGCAGCACGACCGCCGGCCGGCCGCCGGAGATCCCGGGCATCGAGACGATGGTCGGCCTGTTCATCAACACCCTTCCGGTGCGGGCCCGCTGGAGTCCCGCCGAGCCGCTGTCGGACCTGCTCGTCCGCCTCCAGGACGAACAGACGACGCTGATGGCGCACGAATACCTGAGCCTGGCCGAGATCCAGCACCTCGTCGGCGCGCGCGACCTGTTCGACACCCTGATGGTCTTCGAGAACTTCCCGGCCGAAACCCCCGGCTCCGCCGCGTCCGCCGGGCCGGAGCTGGGAGGCGGCCTCCGCCTGACCCGGACGGCCGGCCGCGACGCCACGCACTACCCGCTGGCGCTCCTCGCCACGCTGCGCGCGCTGCGGCTGACGTACCAGCCTGATCTGTTCGACCGGGCCACGGCGGAGGGTCTGACGGCGCGGCTGATCAGGGTGCTGGCACAAATCGTGCGGGACGCCTCGGTGTCGGTGGGAGACGTGGACGTCTTGCTGCCGGGGGAGCGGGAGTGGTTGCTGGCCGACGCCGGCGTGGGCGGGGCTGAGGCCGCGGGGGCCGGCTCCGAGACGGTGGTGGGTCTGTTCGAGGCGCAGGCGGCGCGGACGCCGGATGCGGTGGCACTGGTCTATGAGGGTACTGCGATCACGTACGCGGAGCTGGCGGCGCGGGTGAACCGGCTGGCGGTTTTGTTGCGGAGCCGTGGTGTGGGGTTGGAGTCGGTCGTCGGCGTGCTGATGGAGCGCTCGCTGGATCTGGTGGTGGTGTTGCTGGCCGTATTGAAGGCGGGTGGGGCGTATCTGCCGGTGGATCCGGAGTATCCGCCGGAGCGCGTCGGGTTCCTGCTGGCGGATGCGGCTCCGGTGTGTGTGGTGACGACCAGCGAGTTCGTGGGGTCGGTGCCGGAGGAGTCGGTGGAGTGTGTGGTGGTCGACGATCCGGCGGTGGTCGAGGAGCTGGCGGGCTTGGACCCCTCGTCGGTGCCCGACGCGGGGCTGTCGCCGTCGCATCCGATGTATGTGATCTATACGTCGGGTTCGACGGGTGTGCCGAAGGGTGTGGTGGTGGCGCATGGCGGTGTGGTGAACCGTCTGGCGTGGATGCAGGGGTTGTATCCGTTGTCTGATGCGGATCGGGTGGTGCAGAAGACTCCGTTCGGTTTTGACGTGTCGGTGTGGGAGTTCTTCTGGCCGTTGACGCGCGGCGCGGGGTTGGTGGTGGCGCGGCCGGGCGGTCATCGCGATCCTGAGTATCTGGCGGGGCTGGTGGTTGACGCGGGCATCACGGTGGCGCACTTCGTGCCCTCGATGCTGGAGGCCTTCGTGCCGTCGGCGGGGGTATGCGGCGGGCTGCGGGTGGTGTTCACCAGTGGCGAGGCGCTGGGCGCCGGGGTGCGCGACAGGTTCCTCACTCAGCTTCCTGATACTCAGTTGTTCAACCTGTACGGGCCGACCGAGGCGTCGGTGGACGTGACCGGGACGCGCTGCACCCTGCAGGACGGCCCGGTCGTCTCGATCGGCGGTCCGCTCCCCGGGGTCCGGGTGTTCGTGCTCGACGACCGCTTGCGGTTGGTGCCGCCGGGAATACCGGGCGAGCTGTACCTGGCCGGGGTGCAGTTGGCGCGGGGCTATGGGCGTCGGCCTGGGCTGACGGCGTCGCGGTTCGTGGCGTGCCCGTTCGAGCCGGGGACGCGCATGTACCGGACCGGGGACGTCGTGCGCTGGGACGCCGAAGGACGGCTGGACTTCCTCGGCCGCAGCGACGATCAGGTCAAGATCCGCGGGTTCCGCGTCGAGCCCGGCGAGATCGAGGCGGTCCTGGCCGCTCACCCGGGCGTGGCCCAGGCCGTGGTGCTGGCCCGCCAGGACGAGGGATCGGACAAGCGCCTGGTCGCCTATCTGGTCTCTGCTGACGACACTGCGGTCGCCGTCGACACCGATGCCGCCGTCGATGTCGCCGCAGTGCGCGAGTTCGCGGTCGGCAGGTTGCCGGAGTACATGGTCCCGGCCGCGTTCGTCGTGCTGGACGCGTTGCCGTTGACGGTGAACGGCAAGCTGGATCGGGCCGCGTTGCCCGCTCCGGACTTCGCCGCACTCGCGACCGACCGTGCTCCGCGTACTGCGCGCGAGGAGATCCTGTGCGGGCTGTTCGCGGACGTGCTCGGTCTGGAGCGGGTCGGCATCGACGACGGGTTCTTCACCCTCGGCGGGGACTCCCTCACCGCGATGCGGCTGGTGGCTCGGATCCGCACGGTGCTCGGCACGGAAGTGCCGATCCGCACCGTGTTCCAGTCCCCGACGGTCGTCGCGCTGGCCGGTCGCCTGGACGAGGCCGGGATACCGCGCACCGCCGTGACGGCCGTCCGGCGCCCGGAGGCGCTGCCGTTGTCCTTCGGCCAGCAGCGCATGTGGTTCCTGCACCGGTTGGAGGGACCCAGCGCGGTCAACAACATCCCCTGGGCGGTACGGCTGTCCGGGGAGCTGGACACCGTCGCCCTGCAAGCGGCCGTGACCGATGTGGCCGTCCGCCACGAGACGCTGCGCACCGTCATCGCCGAGACCGACGGGGCCGCCAGGCAGCTGGTTCTCGACCCTGGCACGCCAGGCGCCGTGCCGCAGGCGACGACGCGTGAGGTGAGCGCGGCGGACCTGCCCGGGACGGTCGCCGAACAGCTGGGCCTGCCATTCGATCTGGCTCACGAGGTGCCGTGGCGGGTGGGGCTGCTGCGGACGGCGCCGACGGAGCACGTGCTGGTGATCGTGGTGCATCACATCGCGTCGGACGGCTGGTCGATGAACATCCTGGCCCGCGACCTCTCCGCCGCCTACGCCGCACGCCTGCACGACCGCGCGCCCGACTGGTCGCCGCTGCCGGTGCAGTACGCCGACTTCTCCCAGTGGCAGCACGAGCTCTTGGCGGGCCGGCAGGATCCGGAGAGCGTGTTCGGCCGTCAGCTGGCGCATTGGCAGCACGCCTTGGCCGGCCTGCCGGAGCAGCTGGCGCTACCCGCGGACCGTCCGCGGCCCGCGGAGGTCACGCATCAGGGCTCGACGGTGCACTTCGAGGTCGACGGACGGGCACGGCGCGGGTTGGCGGGGATCGCCCGCTCGTCCGGGGCGACGTTGTTCATGGTGGTCCAGGCCGGGTTGGCGGTGTGGTTGTCGCGGTTGGGTGCCGGTGAAGACATTCCGTTGGGCTCGCCGATCGCGGGGCGTACGGATGCCGCGCTGGACGATCTGGTCGGGTGTTTTCTCAATACCCTGGTACTGCGTTCCGACCTGAGCGGGAATCCGACGTTCACCGAGGTCGTGAAGCGGGTCCGGGAAGCCGACCTCGCCGCGTACGCCAACCAGGACCTGCCGTTCGAATACCTGGTGGACGTCCTGCAGCCGGTGCGCTCGCTGTCCCGGCATCCGCTGTTCCAGGTGGGTTTCGTGCTCCAGAACGCGCCGAAGGCGGGCCTGAGCCTGCCGGGGCTGGAGCTGAGCGTGCAACCCCTGGAGTCGGACGTCGCCAAGTTCGATCTGTTCGTGCACCTGTGGGAGCGATCGGAGGAGGACGGCGGCGGTCTCAACGGTCTGCTGGAGTTCAGTACAGACCTGTTCGACCGGTCCACCGCGCAGAGTCTGGCCGCGCGGTTGATCAGGGTGCTGGAACAGGTGGCTGCGGATGCCTCTGTCCGCGTGGCCGATGTCGACGTGCTGTCGGCCGGGGAACGGGAGTGGTTGCTGACCGAGGCCGGCGTGGGTGGTGCCGAGGTTGCGGAGGCCGGCTTCGCGACGGTGGTGGATCTGTTCGAGGCGCAGGTGGCGCGGACGCCGGACGCGGTGGCGTTGGTGTGTGAGGGTGTTGAGCTCTCGTACACGGAGTTGGACGCGCGGGTGAACCGGTTGGCGGCTCTCCTGCGGGGTCGTGGTGTGGGGCTTGAGTCGGTCGTCGGCGTCGTGATGGAGCGCTCGCTGGATCTGGTGGTGGTGTTGCTGGCTGTGGTGAAGGCGGGTGGGGCGTATTTGCCGGTGGATCCGGAGTATCCGCCGGAGCGGGTCGGGTTCCTGCTGACGGATGCGGCCGCGGTGTGTGTGGTGACGACGAGCGCGTTCACGTCATTGCTGCCGGACAGCCCGCTGGCGCGCGTGGTGGTCGATGACCCGGCGGTGATCGAGGAGTTGGCGAACGGCGTACCGCTGTCCGGCGAACTGTCCGGCCGCCTATTGCCGTCGCATCCGATGTATGTGATCTATACGTCGGGTTCGACGGGTGTGCCGAAGGGTGTGGCGGTGGCGCATGGCGGTGTGGTGAACCGGTTGGCGTGGATGCAGGGGTTGTATCCGTTGTCTGATGTGGATCGGGTGGTGCAGAAGACGCCGTTCGGGTTCGACGTGTCGGTGTGGGAGTTCTTCTGGCCGTTGACGCGGGGTGCGGCGTTGGTGGTGGCGCGGCCCGGCGGTCATCGCGACCCCGAGTATCTGGCGGGGCTGGTGGTTGACGCGCGGGTGACGGTGGCGCACTTCGTGCCGTCGATGCTGGAAGCGTTCGTTCCATCGGCGGGCCGCTGTACGGGATTGCGGGCGGTCTTCGCCAGTGGTGAGGCATTGGGCGCGGGCGTGCGTGACAGATTCCTTACTCAGCTGCCGGGGACGGAACTGTTCAACTTGTACGGGCCGACTGAGGCGTCGGTGGACGTGACCGGCGTGCGCTGCACGGTTCAGGACGGTCCGGTCGTGTCGATCGGCGGTCCGCTGCCTGGAGTGCGGGTGTTCGTGCTCGATGAGCGGTTGCGGTTGGTGCCGGCGGGGGTGCCGGGTGAGTTGTATCTGGCCGGGGTGCAGTTGGCGCGTGGGTATGCCGGGCGTGCCGGGTTGACGGCGTCGCGGTTTGTGGCGTGCCCGTTCGAGCCCGGGGCCCGGATGTATCGGACCGGAGACCTGGTGCGCTGGGGCGCCAATGGCCAGCTGGACTTTCTCGGCCGTAGCGACGATCAGGTCAAGATCCGTGGCTTCCGGGTGGAGCCCGGCGAGATCGAGGCCGTCATCGCCGATCAGCCTGGTGTGGCGCAAGCTGTGGTGCTGGCTCGCCAGGACGAGGGATCGGACAAGCGTCTGGTCGCCTATCTGGTCCCCGCCGACGATTCCGTGCTGGACGGTGCGGCAGTGTTGAAGTCCGCGGCCGACAAGCTGCCGGACTACATGGTGCCCGCTGCGGCGGTGGTTCTCGACGCCTTGCCGTTGACGGTGAACGGCAAGCTGGATCGGGCCGCGTTGCCTGCTCCGGACTTCGGGGCGCTCGCGACCGACCGTGCTCCGCGGACGGCGCGCGAGGAGATCCTGTGCGGCCTGTTCGCGGACGTGCTCGGTCTGGAGCGGGTCGGTATCGATGACGGGTTCTTCACCCTCGGCGGGGACTCGCTGACCGCGATGCGGCTGGTGGCACGGATCCGCACGGTACTCGGCACGGAGGTGCCGATCCGCACCGTGTTCCAGGCCCCGACCGTGGCGGGCTTGGCCGCCCGGCTCGACGAGGACGCGACCGGGGTCCTCCGCCCGCGGCTGCTGCCGGCCGCGCGGCCCGGCACCGTGCCGTTGTCGTTCGGCCAGCAGCGGATGTGGTTCCTGCACCGGCTTGAGGGCCCGAGCGGGGCCTACAACATCTCCAGTGTCCTTCGGTTGCACGGCGACGTGAACGCCGCCGCGCTGGACGCGGCGCTCGGGGACGTCGCCGCGCGGCACGAAGCGCTGCGCACGGTCTTCGCGGACCTGGACGGGATCGGATGTCAGACGGTCCTGGACTGCGACATGCCGGGTGCCGTACCGCGGCTGACAGCACGCGAGGTGAGCCAGGCGCAGCTGTCCGAGGAACTGTCGAGGATCACCGATCAGGGCTTTGATCTGACTCGTGAGGTGCCGTGGCGGGTGGCGTTGCTGGGTGTGTCGCCGACGGAGCACGTGCTCGCGATCGTGGTGCACCACATCGCGGCCGACGGCTGGTCGGTCGGTGTGCTGGCCCGGGACCTGTCCGCGGCCTACACCGCACGGCTGGACGGCCGGGCGCCGGAGTGGCCGCCGTTGCCGGTGCAGTATGCCGACTTCACGCTGTGGCAGCGTGGTCTTCTCGACCGTCACGCGGACCGGGAGAGCCTGTTCGAGCGTCAGCTGGCCTACTGGAAGGAAGCGTTGGCGGATCTGCCGGAGCAGTTGGAGCTACCGGTGGACCGGCCACGACCGGTGGAGGTCACGCATCAGGGCTCGATGGTCCACTTCGAGGTCGGTGCCCGGCTTCATCAGGACCTGGTGCAGGTGGCGCGGGGGTGTGGCGCGACGCTGTTCATGGTGGTCCAGGCCGCCTTGGCGCTGCTGTTGTCGAGGCTGGGCGGTGGCGAGGACATCCCGCTGGGCACACCGATCGCCGGGCGCACCGATTCCGCGCTGGACGATTTGGTCGGCTACTTCCTCAACACCCTGGTACTGCGCACCGATCTGAGCGGTGATCCCACCTTCGCCGAGCTCGTCGCCCGCGTGCGGGAGACCGACCTGGCCGCCTACGCCAACCAGGACCTGCCCTTCGAACACCTCGTGGACGTCCTGCAACCGGCCCGCTCCCTGTCCCGGCACCCCCTGTTCCAGGCGGGTCTCGTGCTCCAGAACGCTCCGAAGGCGGGCCTGAGCCTGCCCGGGGTGGATCTGAGCGTCGAGCCGCTGGCGCTGAAGATCGCCAAGTTCGACCTGTTCGTCCACCTGTGGGAACGCTCGGACGGCGACGATGGCGAGGACAGCGAGGACGGTGCGGACAGCGGTCTCAATGGTCTGCTGGAATTCAGCACCGACCTCTTCGACCCGTCGACCGCGCAGAACCTGGTGGCGCGGTTGATCAGGGTACTGGAACAGGTGGCCGCGGACGCCTCCCTCCGCGTCGCGAATGTCAACCTGCTGCTGCCGGGGGAGCGGGACTGGCTGCTGACCGAGGTCGGTCAGGGTGCGGCGGACCTCGGTGCCTCGACGGTGGTCGGCCTGTTCGAGGCCCAGGTCGCGCGGACGCCGCAGGCGGTGGCGGTGGTATGTGAGGGCATTGAGCTCACCTACGCGGAGCTGAACGCCCGGGTGAATCAGCTGGCGGGCTTCCTGCGCGGACACGGGGTGGGCGCGGAATCGGTGGTCGGGGTGGTGCTGGGGCGCTCCGCCGAGCTGGTCGTGTCCCTGTTGGGGGTGTTGAAGGCCGGCGGGGCGTATCTGCCCGTGAATCCGGAGTATCCGGCTGAGCGGATCGGGTTCATGCTCGACGACTCGGATGCGTCGCTGGTCCTCACGGACGCGGCGGGAGCCGCTCGGATGCCCGGGATCAGCGCGCGGGTGATGAGCCTGGACGACGCGGCGGTGGCCGAGGCCCTGGCCGCGCAGCCGACCGGGGACCCCCGAGCGTCCGCGGATGCGGGGGATCTGGCGTATCTGATTTACACCTCCGGCTCGACCGGCGTCCCCAAGGCCGTCATGGTCGAACACCGCGCTCTCGCGGAGTATCTGCGGTGGGCGGGTGCGCAGTACGGTCCGGGATCCGGACGCGGTTCGCTGCTGTACTCCTCGCCGGCGTTCGATCTGACGATCACCGCGCTGTTCGTGCCGCTGGTGTGCGGCGGGTGCGTGACGGTGGTGGCGGAGTCGGGGGCCGAAGCCGTGGCCGCGTCCGCCGGCCGGCTGTCCACGTCCCGGATCGGGATCCTGAAGACCACCCCGGCGGCGCTCGAAGCCATGCTCGACGGCCTCGCCGAGGCCGAAGTCGGGACCGGAGCCGAGGTCGTGGTGGTCGGCGGCGAGGCGCTGCCGATCGACCTGGCCCGGCGTGCGCACGAGCGCTGGTCAGCGGCGGTGGTCAACGAGTACGGTCCCACGGAGGCGACGGTCGGGTGCGTGGTGTACCGGCTCGACGAGCGACCGGTGCGTGGGTCCGGCATGCCGATCGGGCAGCCGAGCCCGAACATGGGCGTGTTCGTGCTCGATGAGCGGTTGCGGTTGGTGCCGGCGGGGGTGCCGGGTGAGTTGTATCTGGCTGGAGTGCAGTTGGCGCGCGGCTATGGGCATCGTCCCGCGCTGACGGCGTCGCGGTTCGTGGCGTGCCCCTTCGAGCCGGGCGCCCGGATGTACCGGACCGGAGACCTGGTGCGCTGGGACGTCGATGGGCAGTTGGTGTTCCTCGGCCGCAGCGACGATCAGGTCAAGATCCGCGGGTTCCGGGTGGAGCCCGGCGAGATCGAAGCGGCCCTGGCCGCTCATCCGGGGGTGGCCAAGGCCTTCGTCCTGGCCCGTCGGGACGGTGGGTCGGACAATCGTCTCGTCGCGTACCTCGTCCCCGCCGACGACACGGTGCTCGATGTCGCCGCGGTGCGCGAGTTCGTCGCGGCCAAGGTGCCCGATCATCTGGTCCCGGCCGCCTTCGTCCCGGTGGCCGCGTTGCCGTTGACGGTGAATGGGAAGGTGGATCGGGCAGCGCTGCCCGCCCCGGACTTCGCCGCGCTCGCCGTCAGCCGTGACCCGCGCTCCGTGCGCGAGGAGGTTCTGTGCGGCCTGTTCGCGGACGTGCTCGGCCTGGACCGGGTCGGGATCGACGACGACTTCTTCCACCTCGGCGGCGAATCGCTGCTGGCGATGCGGCTGGTCGCGCGGATCCGCGCGGCGCTCGGCGTGGAGGTCGCGGTCCGGGACGTGTTCCTCTCCCCGACGGTGGCAGGCCTGGCCGGGCATCTGGACGGGTCCGGCGCGGCGCGGCCGGCACTGCTGCCGCTGGACCGTCCGGACCGGATCGCGTTGACGCCTGATCAGCGGCGTCTCTGGACGGTGAATCAGCAGCCTGGGTCGCGGGCGGGCGACAGCGTGCCCGTGACCGTGCGACTGACCGGCGACCTGGATCTGGCCGCCCTGCGGTCGGCCGTGGCCGATGTGGCCGGGCGGCACGAGTCCCTGCGCACCGTTTTCGCCGGCGCCGGGACGAGCGCCTACCAGGTGGTGCTGGACGCCGCCGCCGCCGGGGCGGTCCCGGTCCCGACGGTGCGGGCGGTGACCGAGCCGGAGTTGGCCGAAGCCCTGGCCGACGAGCTCGCCCGGGGCTTCGATCTGTCCGCCGAGGTGCCCTGGCGGGTCGCCGTGCTCCAGCTGGCACCGGCCGACCAGGTCCTGGCGATCACGGTGCACCACATCGTCTCGGACGGCTGGTCGGTCGGAGTGTTGAGCCGCGACCTGTCCACCGCCTACGCGGCGCGTTCGTCCGGCGGGAAGGCTCCCGACTGGTCCCCGCTGCCGGTGCAGTACGCCGACTTCGTGCTCTGGCAACGCGATCTGCTCGACCGGCGGGACGAGCCCGGCACTCTGTTCCATCATCAGTGGGCTTACTGGAGCCGGGCGCTGGCCGACCTTCCCGAGCCGTTGGCCCTGCGCGGCGCCGAAGCGGGGCCCGATCCCGACCGGCCGGACTCGGTGCTCACGTTCACCGTGGACCCGCAGGTCCATCAGGGCGTGCTCTCCCTGGCCCGAAGCGCGCACTGCACGCTGTTCGTGGTCCTCCAGACGGCCTTGGTGGCCGCTTTGGCACAGGTCGGAGCCGGGCGGGACATCCCCATCGGCTCCGCGTCGGCGGGCCGCTCCGACGAGGCGGTGCACGATGTCATCGGGCTCTTCGCCAACATGCTGGTGCTGCGCACCAAGGTGGACGGCGACCCGACCTTCGCGGAACTGATGCGCCGGGTACGTGACACGAACCTGGCCGCGAACCTCAACCAGGATCTGCCGTTCCACCTCCTGGTGGACGAGCTCACCCCGACCCGCAATCCGCCGTTCCAGGTGATGCTGAGCCTGGAGGGCTTCCTCGACTTGCCCTGGGATCTGCCCGGCCTCCAAGCCGTTCGTGCGCAGCGGCTCGGCCGTGCGGCGGCCGGCGGCCGGACCCCCGGCCTGTCACTGGTTCTGCACGAACAGCAGACCGTTGACGGCGGCCCCGGCGGGATCGAAGCCCTGGCCCAGTTCGCACCGGACGTCTTCGACCGGCCGCTGGTGCGGCGTCTGACGTCCACGCTGGTGGAGCTGCTCCGCAGGGCGACGAGAGAACCGGCGGTGCGGTCGGGCGACGTCCCTCGGGCATGAGGACATCGACGCGTCCGCACCGCCGGTCGACGCGCTTCAGGATCCGACGATGGAATCAGGGCGCTGAGCAGGACGTCGTCGGCCTGCCCGGCCCGGTGGGATCACTCGTCGTCGAGGGCGATGAGCACACTGACGATGGTGATGGCGTGTCCGCAGTTCGGACAGCAATGGGCCGTACCGAGCTCCAGAGCGCTGCTGAGCGGAGGGCTGTCGGGGGCTGTGCTGCCGGGACCGTCGGGGGGTGTCGGGTCCGGGGCTGCGGCCGTTCCGCTTCTCGCGTGGAG
>NZ_JAACYW010000110.1 GCF_015356825.1 Catenulispora rubra
GGGGGATTGCTTGGCCGGCGTGGATGACCAGGGCTTCGGCGGCGGTGGGCCAGAAGCCGAAGCCCTCCTCCGTTGTCATCTCGGTCTGGGAGTCGCGGTGGGAGTAGGCGCTGGTGATGCGGCCTGGTTCCGGTTTGCGGATCATGCCTGCTGCGTCGGCGAGTTCGACCAGGGCTGAGCCGCTGTACTGCCAGCGGTCGCTGGCGGCGTGCGCCTGGGCCCACTGCTGGGCTTCCGGGGCGAGGGTGAAGTGCCAGCCGTGGGTGCGCTCCTGGAACTCGCGGTTGGCGACCTCCCAGCGGCGGGTGCTCTCGGCGTAGAAGTCGCGCAGGGCGTCGCTGTCCATCGGGCGATCGTACCCGCGCGCCCCGCTGATGGGCCGCGCCGCCCGTTCGCCGTCGTCGGGGTGCCGGGGGCGGATCTTCGCCTTACGGTCGGAACGTGGATCTCCCGGTCATGCCGCCGGTGCGGCCGATGCTCGCCACCGCTGCGCGGGATGTGCCGCGCGCGGCGGGGTTGGCGTACGAGCCGAAGTGGGACGGCTTCCGGTGCGTCGTGTTCCGTGACGGTGCCGAGGTGGAGCTGGGCTCGCGCAACGATCGGCCGCTGACCAGGTACTTCCCGGAGCTGGTCGAGCTGCTGCTGGCGGCCCTGCCGGAGCGCTGCGTGGTGGACGGCGAGATCGTCGTGGTCACCGGCGACGGCCTCGACTTCGACACGCTCCAGAACCGCCTGCACCCCGCCGCCTCCCGCGTCCGCAAGCTCGCCGCCGAGACGCCGGCCAGCTTCGTCGCGTTCGATCTGCTGGCGCTCGGCGACCGCGACCTGAGCGGTGAGCCGTTCAGCGAGCGCCGGCGGGCGCTGGTCGACGCGCTCGATACGTTCACAAACACAGAGGAACAGCCGAGCAACAGCCGCGTGATCCTGACCCCGCTCACCGAAGACCCGGACGTCGCGCAGGACTGGTTCACGCGCTTCGAGGGCGCCGGTTTCGACGGCGTCATGGTCAAGCCCCTGGACCTGCCGTACGAGCAGAACAAGCGCGTCATGGTCAAGGTGAAGCACGAGCGCACCGCAGACTGCGTCGTCGCGGGCTTCCGCTGGCACAAGGACGGCGAAGGCGTCGGCTCCCTGCTCCTGGGCCTGTTCGACGACGAAGGCACCCTGCACCACGTCGGCGTCGCCAGCAGCTTCACCGCGGCCCGCCGCCGCGAGCTGGTCGGCGAGCTGGCGCCGCTGCGCGAGCACGCGCTGGAGGGCCACCCCTGGCGCGGCTGGGCCGAGGCCGAGCAGCAGTCCGGCAGCCGCATGCCGGGCGCCCGCAGCCGCTGGTCCGCCGACAAGGACCTGGCCTGGGAACCGCTACGGCCCGAGCTGGTCGCCGAGGTCCGCTACGAGCACCTGCTGTCCGGACGCTTTCGGCACGGCGGCCGCCTGGTCCGCTTCCGCCCGGACCGCACGCCGGAGTCCTGCACGTACGCCCAGCTCGAACAGGTGGCGCCGGCCGAACTCGCCGAGGTGTTCGGCAGCCCGGCGAAGAGCGAGGAAAGCACAGAGGACCCGAACGCATGACCAAGGAAACCGTCCTCGACATCGACGACACCGAGGTCCCGGTCTCGCACCCGGACAAGGTCTACTTCAGCAAACGCGGCGAAACCAAGATGGACCTCGTCCAGTACTACCTCGCCGTCTCCGGCCCGATCATGAACACGCTGAAGGACCGCCCCCTGCTCCTGGAGCGCTACCCGGACGGCGCGGGCGGCAAGTCGTGGTTCCAGAAGCGCGTCCCCAAGACGGCGCCGCCGTGGCTGACCACCATGGAGGTGTCCACGCCCAACGACACCACCAGCGACGCCCTGGTCGCGGCGAACATGGCGCACATCGTCTGGGGCGTAAACCTGGGCTGCCTGGGCTTCCACGTCTGGCCGATCCGCGCCTCCGACCCCGACGTCACCGACGAGCTGCGCATCGACCTGGACCCCTCCCCCGGCGTCGGCTACCCCGAAGTCCGGCACGCCGCGGTGCTGACCCGGGAACTGCTGGCCGAGCTGGGCATCGAGGCGTACGTGAAGACCTCCGGATCCCGCGGCCTGCACATCTACGTCAGCCTCCAGCACCGCTGGGACGGCTACGAGGTCCGCGCGGCCGCCGTCGCCCTGGCCCGCGAGATGGAGCGCCGGTATCCGGAGCAGATCACGGCCCAGTGGTGGAAGGAGGAGCGGGGTGCGCGGGTGTTTGTGGACTTCAACCAGAACGCGCCGCACAAGACGGTGTTCGGCGCGTGGTGTGTCCGGCCGCGCGTCGGTGCGCAGGTGTCGACGCCGATCTTCTGGGACGAGCTGATGACGATCGTCCCCGACGAGCTGACCATCGCCACCGTGCCGGCCCGGGTCGCAGAGCGCGGCGATCCGTGGGCCGAGTACAACGCGCGGCCGCAGTCGTTGGAGCCGTTGCTGGAGATGTCGCGGCAGGACATGGCGAACGGGATGATGGACGCGCCGTGGCCGCCGGTCTATCCGAAGCAGCCGAACGAGCCGCCGCGAGTGGCGCCGAGCCGGGCCAAGCACACCGAGCCGGACCCTGCCGACGCCTCATGAAGTGGAAGACTGAGTGTCCGTAAGGGTTTCAGCTTCTGTCTATAACTCCGGTCTTAACTCTGGTTCTAGTTCCGGCTCTAACTCTGGCTCTGACTCCAGTTCCGACTCCGGCTCGACATCCGGGAACTCCACCCGCACCCCGAGCAGCCGCACCGGCCGGTCCAACTCCAGCAGCGCGAACACCTCCAGCGCGGCACGCTCGATCTCCTCCGCGTCAGCCGTCGGAGCAGGCAGCGTGATGCTCCGCGTCTTGGTGATGAACGGCGCGTACCTGATCTTCAGCCCGACGCGCGCCGCCGGCCGCTCCTCCGCCACGACGTCCTCGGCGACGTGCCGGGCCAGCTGCCGCACCTGCACGGCCAACTCCCCCGCGTCGTCGATGTTCTGCTGGAACGTGACCTCGCGGCTGCGGCCCTTGGCGACGTGCGGCGTGCCGGTCACCTCGGCATCCCCGGCGCCCTGCGCCAGCAACCAGAAGTAAGGGCCCATCTTCGGCCCGAAGTGGTCGGCGAGCATGGCGCGGTCGGCGCGGCCCAGGTCGGCGACGGTGTGCAGGCCCATCTCGGCGAGCTTCTTGGCGGTGCGCGAGCCGATGCCCCACAGCGCGTCGGTGGAGCGCTCGCTCATGACGGCGGCCCAGTTCTCCCGGGTGAGCCGGTAGACGCCGGCCGGTTTGGCGAAGCCGGTGGCGGTCTTGGCGCGCAGCTTGTTGTCGCCGATGCCCACGGAGCAGGACAGCCCGGTCTCGCCGAGCACGGCCTCGCGGATGTCGGCGGCCAGCGCCTCGGGGTCGTCGGTGCGCGCGCCGACGAACGCCTCGTCCCAGCCCATCACCTCGACCACGACCGGGAACTCCCGCAGCGTGGCCATCACGCGCTCGGAGACCTTCTCGTAGGCGGCGCGGTCGGCGGGCAGGAAGACGCAGTCGGGGCATTTCTTCGCGGCGGTGCGCATCGGCATCCCGGAGTGGACGCCGAACTCGCGCGCCTCGTAGGAGGCGGTCGCCACCACGCCGCGGCGCGTCGGATCCCCCTGGCCGCCGACCACGACGGGCCGGCCGCGCAGTTCCGGCCGCCGGGCGACTTCGACCGCGGCGATGAACTGGTCGAGGTCGACGTGCAGCACCCAGTCGCTGGTGGACACAGGTCCAGTATGGCCGGGTATGCGCGTCTACGGCTTGTCGGCGAGTGCGCTGGTAAGGCGCCTCCAGCAGAAACCCGGGCAGCAGCGCCCGCAGCTCCCCTACAGCTCGCCCGGGTGGTCCAGGTCGAAGCGCAGCCGCGCCACCGCGACCGCCTCCTTGTGCCGCCGCGACCAGTCGGCCAGCGCGGCGACCGCCTGCGCGAAGCTCTCCCCCATCGGGGTGAGGCGGTAGTCGGTCTGGGGCGGGATCGTCGGGTACACGGTCCGCTCGACCAGGCCGTCGCGGATCAGGCGCTTGGTGGTGACGGTCAGCATGCGCTGGGAGATGCCGGGGATCGCGGACTTCAGCGCGCCGAAGCGCCTGACGCCCTTGGCCAGCTCCACGATCACCAGGACCGACCAGCGGTCGCCGAGGCGGTCCTGGATGTCGCGGATGCCGCAGTCATCGTCGCCGCAGGGTCCGTGCTCGTCGGTGTCGGTGGCGGGCAGCGCCCAGCTGTTCGCATGCGTCACGAGGGGGACGACGCTGCGGAACCCCGCGGCTATTCCGAATGAGACCTGGGTCACATCGGCAACGAATCGCAGCGGCCCGACCCGGACGGTTACCGCAGTGTGCCCGGGTGATTCGAAAGTGCCTCCTTACGCAGGTCCGTCGTCATATCGGAGTCTTGACAGCGTCCGCTTCGGGCTTGATCGGTTCTCTGTGGAGGTTTGTGATGATTCTGGTGACGGGGGTTTCCGGCGGTCTCGGCGGCCTGGTGTTCAAAGGGCTGTCAGAGCTCGATGACGTGCGAGTCGTAGGCGGCACGCGCACCGGTGATGGCGTCAGCGCACGCCGCGTGGACTTCGACGCCCCGCAGTCGCTGCCGGCGGCGTTCGAGGACGTGGACGTCCTGCTGGTGGTATCCGCCGGGTACGCCGAGGACGACGTCGTGTTCGCACGGCACGGAGCGGTAGCCGACGCCGCAGCCGAGGCCGGTGTCAGGCACCTGATCTACACGAGCCTGGCGAGCTCCGGCGAGTCGATGACAATCGCGCTGCCGCACCGCTGGAGCGAGGAGCGGTTCGCGGCGGGGCCGTTCACGACCACCATTCTGCGCAACGGGCTCTACCCCGACGTCCCGGTCGCGCTGGCCACGGTCGGCTCGGCGGCGGACGGTGTGCTCGCGGCGCCGTTCGGTGCGGGCCGACTGTCGGTGGTGGTCCGGCAGGACCTCGCCGACGTCGCAGTGCGGGTCGCTGCGGAGTCGGAGAGGGACCTGGCCGCCGGAAAGCCGAGTCGGCACGCCGACCGCGTGTACGAACTCGAAGGTGATACCGCGCTCGGCGGAGCGGACATCGCGCAGATCCTCGCCGAAGTGCTTGGGCGTCCGATCTCCTACCGCCCCACATCGCTCACCGAGACCCGAGCGGCGCTGGCCGGGAGCGGCTTGGAGCCGTATCAGATCACGCATGCCCTGTCGCTGTACTCGAACGTGATCGCCGGACGTGCCGAGGCCACGCGCTCGGATCTGCCGCCGTTGCTGGAGACGGCGCCGCGTTCCGTACGAGCCGCCGTCGCGGAGGCCGTCGCCGGAAATCGTGGTTGAGCTAGCTCAACCAACGGCCGTCTCCGGAAATCCGGGGTGCCTGGTAGACGCCCCTGCGGGCGATCGACACGGAATACTCACAACTATCGTTCACCGTACCCGGCAAGCCGCCGGTACTCATGCCTCGTCAATCCCTGGAAACCCCGGCCCGCCAGGACTTTCGCCGTCCGGTGCCGCCATTGCGGGTATCTGCGCCGCCAGCCAGCTGAGACCCCCACTCTCAGTGCCCACTTGTAACCCATGAGATATTCAAGACCTTATCCGGAATAGGCGGAAGCGAGGTCCAACATGGTCGCTGTCACAGCGGACGGGGCGACGACACGCGAGCTGGAACGCATGATGGCGGAGTTCCCGGATCTGCCGGTCGAGGCCGTCGTCAAGCAGGACATACTGCGGCAGGGCCTGGCGTTCAGTCCCGACGCCTTGCGGGTGGCCAGCGGGTACAAACCCAAGGACTACTTCATCTTCACCTTCGACCTGGTGCCGGTGGCGGAGATGGCCGAACACGCGCAGTTCCGGGCCCCGGAGGAGATCCGGATGACCGGCGGCCCCTATGACCTGCGGCGGACCGTGGTCTCCACGCGGGTCGCGCCGGACAGCCCCTACGTGGTCGAGCTGCGGGACGGCAAGCTCGTGCTGAACTGCGAGGGCACGTACCTGTCCGACCTGGAGTTCCCGCCGATCCCCGGCTACTACGAGCACACGCTGTCCTCGGGCAAGAAGATCAGCGAGATCGCCCCGGCCATCGAGTGGGGCTACCTGGTGTACCTCACGGTGTACCGGCTGTGCCAGTACTGGGGCCGGGACGAGGAGTGCCGCTTCTGCGACCTCAACGAGAACTTCCGGCAGCAGCGGGCGAACGGCCGGGAGTACACGGCCGTGAAGGAGATCGACGACATCGTCGAGGCGATGACGCTGATCAACAAGTTCGACGACGTCACCAAGGCCTACACGGTCACCGGCGGCTCGATCACCAAGAAGCTGGACGGCATGCGCGAGGGCGAGTTCTACGCGCGCTTCGCCGAGGCCATCGAGTCCCGCTTCGCCGGCCGCTGGATCCCCAAGGCCGTCGTGCAGGCGCTGCCGCTGGACGAGGTCCAGATGCTCTTCGACGCCGGCTACCGCGTCTACCACCCGAACTACGAGGTGTGGGACGCCGAGATGTTCAGCTGGATCTGCCCGGGCAAGGACCGGTACGTCGGCCGTGACGAGTGGGTCAAGCGGATCCTGGACTCGGCCGAGGTCTTCGGCGCGACCAACGTCATCCCGAACTTCGTCGGCGGCGTGGAGATGGCCGAGCCGCACGGCTTCACCGACGTCGACAAGGCGATCGCCTCCACGACCGAGGGCCTGGACTTCTTCATGAGCCACGGTGTCATGCCGCGGTTCACCACCTGGTGCCCGGAGCCGACCAGCAACCTGGGCCGGCAGAAGGGCCCGTCGCTGGAGTACTTCGTGAAGCTGCTGCTGGCCTGGCGCGACACGTTCGAGAAGTACAACCTGCCGGTCCCACCCGGCTACGGCCGCCCCGGCGCCGGGAACGCCGAGTTCTCCGTGAGCGCCTTCATGGACGTCATCCGCACGCCTTGAGCTTCACCGGTCCGGCGGCGGACCGCCCAGCCGCCGCCGGACCATACATACCTTGACAAATCGAACAAAGAAACGCCCTGACGGCACCGGGAAAGCCCCGACAGTGTAATTTGGCCGCTACCGCCTTCGGCGGAGGAGCAGACGCAACTGGGGAGTGGGACTATGACGGGGCGGCGAATAACGGCGGTACGGATGACGGCTTGCGGCATGGTAGCCGCGGCCCTGCTGACCACCAGCGGCTGCGGCCTGTTCGGCAGCAGCTCGTCGAAGTCGTCCTCGGCCGATTCCAAGAACTCCGGCGCAGGGTCCGCCACCACCAGTTCGTCGCCGCAGGCCACGCCGCAGACCGTGGCGCAGGCGTTCCTGGACGCCTGGTCCAAGAGCGATTTCGACAGCGCCGGCAAGCTGACCGACGACGCCACCAACGCCACGGCCCGGCTGAAGGCCGTCATGGGCTCGCTGAGCCCGCAGAAGCTGACGCTGACGCTCGGTTCGCAGGAGAACGTCGCGGCCGGGGCGACCTCGGGCTCGCCGACCGGTTCGGCCACGGGTTCGGCCTCGGCCTCGGGCACGCCCAGTGCCTCGGCGTCCTCGGCTTCCAGCTCGGCCGCCACGCTGGCCCGGTTCTCCTTCACCGTCTCCGCCGACTTCGGCAACAACCTGGTCTGGGACTACTCCTCGGCGGTGAACCTGGTCCAGGGCCCGGCCGGCACGCCGGTCGTGAAGTGGAGCTCGGCGGTCATCCAGGCCCAGCTCGGCGGGACCGCGCTGATCAAGGCCGTACCGCCGAAGCAGAGCGTGGTGGACGCCGCCGGCAACCCGATCGACCTGACGAAGCACGCGAGCCTGACCTCGGCGGTGAACGCGCTGTCCACGCACGTCCCGACGAACACCCCGCCGACCCAGCTCACCGTCGAGTTCGTGGATCCCAAGACCGGCAGCCCGATCGCCCCCGGGACGATCAAGCAGCTCGGCACCGGCACGGGCGCCGCGCCCACGGTGAAGACCTCGATCGACCCGAAGGTGCAGTCCGCGGTCGAGGCCGGGCTGAACGGGCACGTCAACGCCGGCATGGTCGCCATCCGGCCGTCCACCGGCGAAATCCTCGGCATGGCCAGCAACGACGCCGCCGTCCCGTCCCTGGCCTACAAGGCCACCCGCGCCCCGGGCTCCACGTTCAAGGTGGTCACCACCGCGCTCGCGCTCCAGCAGGGCCTGAAGCCCACCGACCCGGTGAACTGCAGCCCCAACGCCACCGTCGAGGGCCTGACGATCAACAACGACAAGAGCCTGCGCGGCGGCCTCTCGCCCGCCACGCTCAAGGACGCCTTCCTGGTCTCCTGCAACACCGCGTACGTCCACCTGGCCCTGGACGGCAAGCTCGGCAGCGACTACGGCGCGCTGACCAACGAGGCCAAGACCTACTTCGGCATGAACCAGAAGTGGGACCTGGGCATGGGCGCGGCCACCTACGGCACCGCCGGCGACGAGCAGGTCCCGAAGGCCGACGGCCAGGGCCTGTTCGCCCGCGAGACCTTCGGCCAGGGCAACATCACGATGTCCCCGCTGACCATGGCCTCGGTCGCCGCCACCGTGGCCACCGGCCAGTTCAAGCAGCCGATCCTGGTCCCCGGCACTCCGCAGATCAGCGCCACCCCGCTCCCCTCGGGGGTGGACAGCGAACTCATCTCCCTGATGCAGGGCGTGGTCAACTCCCCGGAGGGCACCGCCTCCACGGTGTTCCCGCACAACGTGGGCCTCGGCGCCAAGACCGGCTCCGCCGAGGCCGCCGACACCCCGACGACCGACAGTTGGATGATCGTCTTCGACAAGTCGCACGACATCGCCTTCTGCGCCTTGGTGCTCAACGGCGGTATGGGCTACCAGGCAGCGGGCCCGGCGATCAAGACGGCGCTGCAGAACTTGGGGTACATCTAGATCTGGGTACATCCCAATCCAGGAGATCGGCATTCACCGGCGCCACACTCCCAGCCGACATGGCACTCCGCCGTAGGTGACGTGATCCGCGCTCGCGCCGGTGTGCTCCCAGCGGTCGGCGAGGAGCTCGAAGAAGCGATCGTCGGCGGTGGAGCCTCCGGCCTCCTGACCGGCGTAGATCAGCATGTCGCCGCGGTAGGCGGTGACGGCGCGGGCGGCCCAGGGGTCGTTGTTGTTGGGCCAGCACAGGAAGAGCGCGCGGTCGGCGTGCCGGGCCGCGACGCTGTCGTCGCCGGGCTCGACGGCCGTATAGGCGCGCTTGGCGTAGCCGTTGGCGGTGGAGGCCGGGAACGGGTCGTAGGCGACGGTGTCGATGCCGGCGGCGCGCATCAGCCAGGCCCAGTAACCGCCGCCGGCGCCGGGTTCGACGACGCCGCGCGCGCCGACGGTCGCGCGGATCCACGCGATGTCGCCGGGGCTGGGGATCGACCAGCTGTAGCGGCGGCTCAACGCGGCGCGGTCGAGCCCTGCGACGACCGCGCGCTCGCGGACCTCGGCCGGGGCGGACAGCCACATGGTGGTGGGGCCGGTGATGCCGCCGCGGGTTTCGGTCGGGAGGTTGCGGATGATCTGCCAGTAAGGGTTGGCGGGGGTGTCGGTGTTGGCCGGGTCAGCCGGGTCGGCAGGGTCGGCGGCGGCGGTCGCGGACAGCGGCGGGAACACGAGCGCGGGGCCGAAGGCGCGCGGGGTGGCTAGGGCGAGGGCGGTCAGGTCGGCGGCCAGGGTCGCCAGCTCAGCGTCGGAGAGGATGCCGTCGGGCGCGGTGGTGGCAGCGGCGGGGCCAGTGCTGGTGTCGACGCTGGTGCTGGTGTCGAGCGCGCTGGCGGTGGCGGCGGCTTCGGCCGGTCCGGCGCTCCCGGGACGTGTGTTCTCAGCATTCAGCATGTGTTCCCCCGTGTCGTCCAACCCTGTGCTCCGGCAACAAAAGCTACCGGCTCCGGCGTGCGCTCAAGCCTCGGCCATCCAAGGAAACGGCGCCCGATCCGGCTCCACCCACCCGCTCCGGGCCGCAGCCGAGGCCAGCACCGTCGAGGAGTAGAACCGCGTCAGCAACCGCTTGTCCAGCAACGCGTCGTTGGCCTCGATGAACGTCCCGAAGTCATCCGTCGGATGCTCGGCAGCGTGATACCCGACCGCCTGCACCCACGCGCGGCTGATCGTGGCGTTGTACTTCTGCGGGACTCCGGCGTAGCGCGCCGTCTCCCGAATCCCGTCGCTCACCACGGCTATCGCCTCGTCGACGCCGTGCTGCCGCACCGCCAGCCACGTGACGTGGATGTGCTGCCGGTGCCCGAAGCCCTTGCCGTCGGCCGTCACCTGCTCGAACAGCTCCTGAAAGCTCATCGCGAAACCTCCGTCAACGCGCGCAGCACTTCGTAGAAGGCTGCGACCTTCTCCCGATCCAGATCCGCGAGCGCACGCTCCTCCAACTCCCCGATCGTCCGCGAGATGGCGTCGGCCGTGGACCGACCCGACTCCGTCAGCTCGATCAGCACCGACCGCCGGTCGCCGGCAAGGCTCCCGCGCGTGATGTGCCCGCGACGCTCCAGGCGGTCCAGGACGCCGGTCAGGGTCGTCGGCTTGCTCCCGATCGCGGCGCCGAGCTCCGACACCGTGCGGGCGCGGCCGTCGGCGAGGTTCGCCAAGGCGTTGGTCTCCGACGGTGTGAGGTCCAGGTCGACCAGTTCTGTCGCCAGCGTCTGCAACGTGGCGTGCGTGGCGCGCTGGAGGGCCAGCAGGGCTGAGCCCTCCGATGATACGGATCCGTTCTTCACGAAACCGAATAATACTGTTCCGTAGTACATGGACGCCACCCTTGACACTCCGCAACCCAGAACCTCTAATGTGCTAGGAACCTAGTTGAATAGAGGAATCAGTGATCGAGTTCCACCTGGACCCGCACTCCGGCGTCGCGCCCTACCTGCAGATCGTGCAGCAGGTCCGCCGGGCGCTGCTGCTGGGACTGCTGGCCGAGGGGGACCGGCTCCCCACCGTCAAACAAGTGGTCGCCAAGATCGCGATCAACCCCAACACCGTGCTGAAGGCGTACCGCGACCTGGAGCGCCAGGGCCTGGTGACCCCGCGCCCGGGCCTGGGCACGTTCGTCACCAAAACCCTCGCGCCGGGCCCGCCGCCCGAGCACGAGCCGCTGCGCCGGGAGTTGCAGGCCTGGCTGGAGCACGCGCGCACCGCCGGCCTCACCACGGCCGGCGTCGAAGCCCTTTTCCACACTGTCTTCCACGACTTCAGCGACTTCAGCGACTTCCGCGGCTCCACTGACTTCACCGACTCCACCGAAGAGGCCGAAGAGGAACCATGACCGCGATCATCGAGGCGCAGGGCCTGAGCAAGCGCTACGGCGCGCGCCCGGCGCTGACCGACTGCACGCTGCACATCCCGCCGGGGCACGTGGTCGGGCTGGTCGGCCCGAACGGCGCGGGCAAGTCCACGCTGCTCAAGCTCGCCTGCGGTCTGCTGGCTCCGACGTCCGGGAGCCTGGCGGTGTTGGGCGGGCGGCCCGGGGCGGGTCCGGAGCAGATAGCGAAGGTGGCGTTCGTCGCGCAGGACGCGCCGGTGTACGCGCACTTGTCGGTCGCCGACCATCTGCGGCTCGGGGCGCACCTGAATCCGCGCTGGGACCGGGCGTTCGCCGAGGCTCGCGTCGACAGTCTGGGGCTGGATCCCAAGCAGAAGGCCGGGAAGCTCTCCGGCGGGCAGCGTGCGCAGTTGGCGCTGACGCTGGCGACCGGCAAGCGTCCGGATCTGTTGCTGCTGGACGAGCCGGTGGCCAGTCTGGATCCGCTGGCGCGGCGGGACTTTCTCAGGCATCTGATGGAGACGGTCGCGGAGGAGGGCACGAGCGTGGTCCTGTCCTCGCACCTGATATCGGATCTGGAGCGGGTCTGCGACTACCTGATCGTGCTGGCCGGGTCGCGGGTGCGGCTGGCCGGCGAGGTGGACGAGCTCACGGCGAGCCATCACCGGATCATCACGGCGCGGCGCGAGGCGGACTCGCTGCCGTCAGGGCTCGAAGTCATCTCCGCCGCGCACGCCGAGCGGCAGTCGACGTTCGTGGTGCACGGGGCGCCGGGGCCGGCCGACGACTGGGCCGTCGAGCCGCTGGGGATGGAAGACCTGGCGTTGACCTATATGGAGGCGGCACGATGATATGGCTGACCTGGCGCCAGCTGCGTCCCACGCTGATCACCGCGGCGGTGCTGCTCGGGGTGGCCGCGGTGTACTTCGTCATCACCGGGGAGCACATCCGGCACACGTATTCCTCCGATCTGAGCACGTGTCGGTCGAACTGCGCGCAGGTGCTCGACAACTTCGCCGGCTCCTATCAGAATCTGCGGGCTCTGATCCAGCTCGTCGTGCATGCCGTGCCGGCCTTGATCGGGATCTTCTGGGGTGCGCCGCTGATCGCCGCGGAGTTCGAGCGCGGGACGCATCGGATGGCGTGGAACCAGTCGGTCACGCCGACGCGGTGGCTGGCGTTCAAGCTGGCCGGCGGGGCGTTGGCGTCGGCTGTCGCGGCCGGGGTTCTCAGCCTGCTGTTCACGTGGTGGGCCGGGCCGCAGGACAAGATCGACGCCAGTCCTTTCGACTGGAATGTCTTCGGGACGCGCGATATCACGCCGGTCGGGTATGCGTTGTTCGCGTTCGCGCTTGGCGCGCTGCTCGGTCTGCTGACCCGTCGGGGTGTGCTGACGGCGATGGCGTTGACGGTCGCGGTGTACGTCGGGGTGCAGGTCGTTGTGGCAACGCAGATCCGGCCGCACATCATGCCGACGCAGACGATGTCGGTGTCGGTGGACGCGCAGTTGCTGAGCCATCCGGTCGATACGACGATCACCGGCTCGGCGTCGGGGCCGACGGTCACGTTCAAGGTCAAGGCGCCGGCTGGGTCTTGGAAGCTGTCGCAGACTCCTGTCGTGGACGGCTCGGGGGCCAAGCTGCCGATGAGTGCGGTTCAGAACTGCATCGAGGGTCCCGTGCAGAGCCAAAGCGATCTCGCGAACTGCCTGGCGCCGTACAACCCGCACGTCGGCGTCCGATACGATCCCGCCTCCGACTTCTGGCCGTTGCAGTGGTATGAAACAGGGATCTATGTCGCCCTGGCCGGGGTGCTCGCGGGGCTCTGCTTCTGGCGGATCCGGGGGCACCGCGACTGAGGCGCGGGGCGGGGATTCAGGAGGCCGCGATGGCGCTGATCGAGACGAGTGACGGCTACACCTTGTGGTACGAGGCGGCCGGGCCGCTGGACGCCGCCGGGATCGTCTTCCCGGTGCGGTACCGGGCGGAGTTCGCGACGCTGGGGGCGGCGTTGGCGGAGACGTACCGGGTGGTGCGCTACAAGCCGCGGCGGGTCGTCGGGGAGATCGAGGAGGAGCCGGGCGCGGGCGGGGCGTGGCAGGGCCCTGACTGCACGGTGTACCCGACGCAGATGGAGGTCGCGGACCTGCACGCGGTCGCCGACGCGGCGGGGCTGGACGGCTTCGTCCTGGCGGGCTACTCGGGGATGGCGGCCCTGGCCGGGTTCCTGGCCCCGCTCAGCCACCGCACCCGCGGCCTGCTGGTCGGCGGCTTCCCCCTGCTGGCGGACTTCGACTACTGGCTCGGCTTCGAGGAGGGCGCCCGCGCCGCGCTGATCCAGGCGGGCCTCCCGCACCAGGCCGGCGACCACCACCTGGGGCGCCTGATGTTCCGCCAGTGGGCCGCCCGCGACGACCGCGCCGCGCTCGCGGCCCTCCCCGGCCCGAAGATCCTGTGGTACGGCAGCCAGGACTGCGACCCGGAGTGCCGCATGGCCACCCGCACCGGCGCCGCCGCCATCGCCCGCCACGACCACGCCGACGAACCGGAGCTGCGCGACCTCGGCTTCGAGGTGGTCGAGGTGGCCGGACACGACCACATCGGCGCGCTCGCGGAGGTGGATGTGGTGCTGCCGCGGCTGGCGGCGGCGCTGGCGGGGACGGGGAGTCGGTGGTGACGGGGCGCGCGGCTCGGTGAGGGGCAGGCTGAGCGCGCGACACGCGAGCGCAGACAGCCGAGCGCAGGCATGCGGTGGCGTGGCCGAGCGCGGGGCGGCTAGGCTCGCTGAGCGGGAAGATCAGGCAGGCGGTGCGGCAAGACAGAGCAGTCAGACACGCAACTCGATGCGAGGCAAGCTGGGCGCAGGGCATACGTGCGGGGCCAGCGCAAACTCAGCGGCGCGGCGCTGGCAAAGCGGCGGCTGGCGCGGCGCCGGGCAAGTGCGGCAGGTGCGGGCCGAATGCAATGCGGAGCTGCGCGGCGAGGTGCGGTCAGGCGCGCTACTCGGTGCGAGGCAAGCTGAGCGCGGGGCGTGCTGGTGTCGGCCGGTCGCAAACTGCGTTGCCGCGTCGAGCTGCGGCGAGGTATAGATCGAGCATGGAGCGAGATGAGCGTGAATCGGCTACCGGGGTGTTGCACCGGCTGACCTCGTACATTCCCGAGCGGCCGTGGGATGAGCCTGTGGATGATCCGCGGGTGCGGCAGGATGTGGTCTCGTGTGATCCGGCGCGGCGGACGCCGACGGTGAAGTCCTATGGGGCTGAGCTGGCGCGGACTGCGTTGCCTCGGGAGTTGCCGGGTTCCGACGTGGCGGCGCTTGCGGTGCTTGGTGGGGTTTCGCCAACCGCAGCGCCGGTGGATCTGGCGGGGCTCAGTCGCCTGCTCTTCCTGGCGGCCGGGGTGGTGCGGACCGCGGAGCGCGAGGACGGGACCATGCTCTACCGCGCCGCCGGGTCGGCTGGGAATCGGTTCCCGCTCGACCTCTACGTGGCGATTCCCGAGGGTGCAGGTTCGGATCTGCCGGCCGGCGTGCATTGGTACGACGCCGTCGAGCACGCGCTGGTCTACATCGCGCCGCCGCCGGCGGAGGCGGGTGGGGCGCCGACCGTCGTGGTGACCGGCATTCCGTGGCGCACGGGGTGGCGCTACGCCGAGCGCGGCTACCGCCACATCTACTGGGACGCCGGCACGATGCTCTCCCAGCTCCTCGCGCTCGCCGACTCCGCCGGGTACGCGCCGCGCCTGTTCAGCCGGTTCCCGGACGTCGCGGTATCAGAGCTCGTAGGCGCTGACCGTGTGCACGAGTGGCCGGTCGCGATCGTCAGCCTCGGGGAGGGTGCGCCGTCGATCACCGCGACCGGAACGGCTGTCGCAGGGGTCATCGATGCCAACGCCGTGGAGTTCCCACTGCTCACCGCTGCTCAGCACGCGGGAGACATGGACAGCCTCGGCGAGCCGTGGGATCTCGGCACGGCCGCGCCGGCCGGCGAAGCAGTCCCCGAATCGGCGACGCTCGACCAAGTCATCACCAAGCGCAGCTCCCAGCGCCGCATGGACCCCACCCGCGGCCTCCCGCTGGAGACCCTGCGCACCTCCATGACCCTCGCCCTGCGCGGCATCGACCTCCCGCACTGGATCGCCGTCCACGACGTGGCCGGCCTGCCCGCCGGCATGTACCGCTGGCCGGACCTGGACCGCCCGCTGCGCGAGGCGAAGCCCGAAGAGCTCCGCGCCGAGACCTACCGCCTCTGCCTCGACCAGGACCTCGGCCGCGACGCCGCGTTCGTCGTCATCGCCGCGACCGACCTCGCGAAGCTCTCCGACCGCGAGTACCGCGAAGCCCAGCTCGCCTCCGGCATCGTCGAGGGCCGCCTGCACCTCGCGGCCTACGCCCTCGGCGCCAGCGCCACCGGCATGACGTTCGTGGACTCCGAACTCCCCGCGTTCCTCGGCGACCCGGACGGTCCGCACGGCCTGATCTTCACCTGTGTCGGAGTGCCGGGCAACACCTCCAAGTCCGCCGGGCTCCCGGGCGCGCCGACGCTGATCCGCCCGGTCAGGCCGCGCGAGTAAGGATCCTGAAAAAGAGAGGGAGCTGCTGGCGCATCAGGGCACCGGCGGCGCCATCTCGCATCCGGCTGCTACGCGGCGAAGAACTCCCGCATAGAGCGCCCCGCCGCCAGCATCTCCTGCTCGTACTCGGGATAGTCCGCGAAGTGCCCCGCGGTCGCCACCCGCACCTCGACCGGCCCGGCCAGCGCGTTCACCACGGCGAACTGGCCGGGCGGCGGCACCGAGGGGTCGAACAGCGCGGGCACCGCCTGCACCGGGATCCGCACGTGGCGCGCGGCGGTCGCGGCGTCGAAGTACGCCAGCACCTCCAGCACCCGCGGGTCCTCCAGATACCGCCCACGCACCGCCGCGCCGCTCCCGACGCATTCCAGCGTCACCCGCAGCGGATGGTTCCCGAACGTCGGGACCATCAGGTGCGCCGAGGCGAACCGCTCGTCCCACGGCAGCGCCAGCGCCCCCGTCCCGCCGCCGAAGCTCACGCCGGTGTAGTCCAGCCGACGCGCGGTGGCCGGGAACAGCTCCGTCAGCGCCGTCGCCGCGCACCAGATGTCCGCGACGCAGCCCCCGATGATGTAGTCGTCCCGCGACTCGATGCCGTACAGCACGTGCCCGGGCGCCTCCGACGGCACGCCCGGCAGCAGACTCTCCGTCGGCAACCCCCGCGCCACGAAGTAGATCCCCGCCGCACGCGCCACCGGCAGCCACGGATCGGGCTCCCCACGGCCGCCATACCCGTGCCCGACGACGAACCCGCGCTCGACGACGCCGTCCGCCGGCGCGACGACCCACCCGCCGATCCGCACACCTCCGAGCGAAGTAAAGGAGACCTCGAACACGTCGAGCCCGTCAGCGGTGGTCCCGGCCTTCCCACCGAGCCGCGGCTGGACCGGAGTCGCCAACGCGCGCCGATACATCCCCTGCCAGAACTCTGCGAAGTCTCCGGGCGCGTTGTCCGGCGCGGAGACCTTCAGCAGATCGTCGAGGTCCATCCCGTAGGTCGGGTCGAACGGAAAGGGGTGCTTGGAAACGCCAGCGCTCTCGGACAGCCGGTCGATCTTCATGCTTCATGCTAGGGCACCACCGGCACCCAGCCCATGACGGTCGTCCCCGACTCCGGCACCGACGAGATCCGCACCTCACCTCCAGCAGCCGCGATGCGGTCCGCCATGTTCACCAGCCCACCGGGTTCCTGCTCGTAGGCGGCGGCCACGTCGAAGCCGGGGCCGGAGTCCGCGACAGCGAACGTCAGCCGACCAACAGCTCCTCCGCGAGCGCCAGGCTGGAAACTGAGCGAGACCACGACCTCGGTCCCGGGGCAGTGCTTGGCAGCGTTCTGCATCGCCTCCGAGCAGCAGTAGTAGACGGCGGCCTCGACCGCCTGCTCAAACCGCGCGCCGGCCACGGCTTCCGGCAGCTCGAACCTCGTCGTGCAGTTCAGGTACTCCGCACGCTCCCGCAGCGCCGCGACCAGGCCGTCCTGTCCGAGCACCTGCGGATCCAGACCGCGCATCGTCCGACGCAGCCCGGCCAGCGCCGCCTCGGTCTGAGAGACGGCCCGGTCCACCGCCGCACGCACCGCCTCGGGATCGCCACCGCGCCTGGCGGCATGAGCGAGCAGCCCGAGGGCCAGCCGCACGGCCGTGAGCTCCGGCTGCGCACCGTCGTGCAGATCACGCTCCAATTCGCGCCGCTCGCCGTCCTGCGCGGCGACGATGCGCCAGCGCGAAGCCCGCACCTCGACCGACAGCGCCTCGATGCGGCGCAGCCGGTGTTCGAGATCGATGGTGAGCCGCGCGTTGCGGACGACGACCCCGGCAGCCTGCGCCACGTCGGCAAGAACGCGATGCCGGTCCGGCGCCAACGAACGGTGCGCGTCCTGCGGAATCCCGATCCCGCCGACGACCTCGCCCTGGTATTCCAGCGGTGTCCAGTGCTGTTCTCCGGGTTCTGCGATGTCGTCCGGCCAGCCGAAGTAGACCCGCTCAGTGGAAGACACAGCAACCGAAATGCTGGCCGATGGCACCGACAGCCCCTCGGCGACGGTCCGGGCCAGCATCCGCAACGTGTCCTCAGCCGGTCCACTGACCTGCGACATCGCCGACACCGCGGCCAGTACCTGGTACGGCGGCGTCCTCCGGCCGTAGACAAGCTGATCGGCGAGCCTCTGCACCCCCAGCCGCACCGGCTGCACCGCCAACGCAAGCAATCCCATCCCGACCAGCTGCGGCGGCGCGGTCCAGTCGTTCGACAGTCCGAAGAGCGCATCGACGCGCACCACGCCGAAGACCCAACCGGCACCGCTCAACGCGACCAAGGACCCATATATCAGTGTCTTGTTGAAAAACCGCTCGGCGTCCCACAGCCGGAACCGCAGCACACCGACCACCACCGCGATCGGCAGCGCCGTGAACACCGCTCGGAAGATCCAGAACGTCGTGTTCCGCGAAGCGATGCCCGCGAGCCCCGGCGCGTCGACATACCGGCCGGCGATCGCCGCTCCAGCCAGCACCGCCGCGACGGCGAACGACATACCCAGCGCCCACAACAAAACCCGCGACTGCTGCCGCTGCTCGGCATCGGCGGCGAGTATCCGCCAACGCTGCGCGGCGATCCCGGCCACCGGCGTCAGCACGCCGAAGAACAGCACGAAGCTGACAGTGTGCGGGTAGTCCGCCGTGGAGACGGCCAGCAACGCCAGCGCACCGACGACGGAGACGCCGACCAGAGCCTTGATCGGCCTGCTCCCCCGCCACGGCAACTGCCCGTCGGGAAAGATCAGCAGGGCCAGCACGTAAGCCACGCCCCCGACCCCGTGCAGCAGCGCCGAGTGCCACCAGCCGATCCGCACGCCGTACGCCGAAGCCACGGCCTCGATCGCGGCGTGCGCCTGGAGATTGAAAGCCCCGGACGCCCCGACCATCCCGATCGCGAACAGCCGCACCGTCCGGTCGCGCCGCCCCAGCACCACCAGCAACCCGGCCGTGACCAGGTTCACGACGCTGAAGGTGTAGTCCAGGACAATGTCCACCAGCGACGTGCTGTGCTCGATCCCGGCGACCAGCCCGCGCCCGACGTCGATCCCGGTGTGGCCATGCTCACCGGCCGCCGCCGTGACAGCCCACTGATGCAGCCCCGCGTCATGCGCGGCGACCGCGCACACCAGGCCGACGCCCAGCCAGCCGAGCACGAACAGCACGTAGGCCGTGGCCAGCACATACCAGGCGGCCTCGGCCAAAGGCCGACGCGCCCCACGAACCCCGCCCGGCGCGCCCGCAACCGGCGCCGACTCCACGGCCTGAACCCCATTCGCCGTCGTCATTCTGGCTCCGTCGCGGGAACGTCGATCTCAATGTGGAGCCCGTCGGCATCAGTGCTCGAAGTCAGCGTTCCATCAAGGGCGGCGATCCGGTCGCCGGCCGCTTCCAGCACCGCCGGAGTGGCGATGTCGGCTATCTCAGAGGCCTGCGGATCGACCATCGTGACGCGCAGCCGGTCGTCGGCCGCCGTCACCGCGATCCGCAACCGGGCCTCGCCATCGGGCCACCCGCGCACCATGGTCGCGAGACAGAAGTACACACAAGCCTCGATCTGCGCTGGACACCTCGGCACCTCCCCGACCTCCAACGTCGTCGGGCGCTCGACGGTCTCCAGTAGGTTGTCCAACGCGGCCTCCAAGCCGTGGTCCACCAACACCGACGGATACACGCCCCGCACCACCCGCCGGAACCGCGTGATCACGCCGTCGACCTCGCCGGTCATCGCCGGGAGCGCGTCCTGCATCCCGGCGATCTCCTGGTGCAGACCCGACATCCGTCCGATCAGCGACTCCAGAGGATCGCAGACCTCTGTCTGGATCTGCTGCCCGATCTGCTCGCGCGCGGTGTCCCGGGCCGCGACCACCCGGCGCCGGGACTCGCGCAGGAGCTCGGCCTGCGCCGACTCGGCCTGGACCCGCTCGACCAGCCGCGCTTCGAGATCGACCGTGCGCAGCAGCAGGCCGGCGGCGTTGGCGACGTTGCCGACCAGCAGCAGGTCGCGCGGGGTGAAGTAGCCGCCGTCGAAACCGGCCACGGTGAACGCCCCGAGCACCTCGCCGCCGTCGCTGACCGGCACCACCTCGGAGGCCTGCGGCAGCTCGGCGAGGGCGGCGAAGCTGGCGACCGTGGCCGGCTGCGTGGCCCCCGGCCAGCTCGAAGCCCGCCGGAAACCGCCGTCGCCGTCTGCCAGCCACACCTCAGCCTGCAGGGCCCCGGTTCCCTGCGCCACCAGCTCGGCCAACCGGGGCAGCGTCTCCTCCATCGGCGCGGCCGCCACCCCCGAGGCGAACGCCACCAACGTCGCGTACGGCCCCGCCGCGGCAGGCCGGATCCGCACGAAGACCCTGCGCACCGCGCCGCGCACCGTCGTCATCCCCGACGCGCTGATCGCCGCCGCGGCCACCCACAGCGCCAGGATCCAGGCGTCGTCGGCATGCGGCCACAGCGCCACGCCGCCGGCCACGATCACCTCGTATACTGCGATGACGAAGACCGCGACCGCGGCCCACTCCGCGAGGCGCAGGGCCGCCGGCTCCCGGTCCAGGCGGGTCGGCATCGTTCGACCGGACATCACAGCTCACCCCCTCGCGACATGTAAGCACGAGCCCCCAAGGGGAGGCCATGGCGATCCGGGTCGTCCTTGCGGAGGACAACTACCTGTTGCGCGCCGGAACGGCGGCGTTGCTCGACGCGCTGGACGGCGTGGAGCTGGTGGCGGCGGTCGGCGACGCCGACGAACTGCTCGCGGCGGTCGCCGAGCACCGGCCGGACGTGGTGCTCACCGACATCCGGATGCCGCCGGAGAACGGCACCGACGGGCTGAAGGCCGCGGCCGTGATCCGGTCGCGCTACCCCGGGACCGGCGTGGTGCTGCTGACGCAGTACGCCGATCCGCAGTACGCGTACGAGCTGCTGCGCGACGGCGCGTCCGGAGCCGGGTACCTGCTCAAGGAACGCATCGGCGACGTCGCGGAACTGGAGCGCTCCCTGCAACAGGTCGCCTCCGGCGGCTCGGCGCTGGACCCGGTTCTGGTGGAGGCGCTGGTCAACCGCAAGCGCCGCTCCGACGACGGCTCGCCGCTGGCCGACCTGACCAACCGGGAGCGGGAGGTGCTGGAGCAGATGGCGCAGGGCAAGAGCAACGCCGCGATCGCCGAGGCGCTGTTCCTGACCGAGCGCGCGGTGCAGAAGCACATCAATGCCCTGTTCTCCAAGCTCGGGCTCGGGGCGGATCAGGGCCTTGACCGGCGCGTGGCCGCGGTTCTGCAACTGCTGGACGCGCGGACCACGTGACCGGCCCGACCGGTCTGACTGGCACGGCTGGCACGCCTGGCACGCCTGGCCTGGCCAGCACGGCCAGCCTGAACTGCGGGAACGCCGGCGGGACGCCGCGATGCGGCGTCCCGGTGTGGCGGTCGGGCTCATCAGATGTTCCCGCACAGCAGCGGTCGGAAGGCCAGGGTCGGCTGCCCGCCGGCCAGGATCGAGTTCATGTCGCCGAGGTGGACGTTCAGGTACGCCGTGCCCGGCGCCGGCATCGCGGCGACGTTGTCAATGGTCTGACTCTGGTGCTCCACCCGGCCGCGCGAGTCGGCCTGCACGTCGGTCAGCATGTACTTGACGCCGCCCTGGCTGCCGCAGCTGCCCAGGTGGATGTGCGCGGCGTGGGCGCCGGGGGTCAGGCCGGTCGCGTCCACGGTGACCGTCAGCTGGTGCGTGGCGGAGTTGAAGACCAGCGTGGCGTCGCCGTTGAGCCGGGTGTCGGACTTCGGGTCCACGCCCCGGAGCGGCATCGGGTCGTCGCCGGAGGGCCGCTGCGGCAGGTTCCAGCTCTGTGCGATCGGCTGCGCGGACAGCGAGTCACTGCCGGTGCCCAGCAGGATCTCGAAGTGGCTGCCGGAGGGCAGGCGGCTGACGGAGCCGGAGGTCGTCACGCTCTGGTCGATCTTGCCGGTGCCGTCGGCGGTCAGCGGCATGGCGAAGGTCGCGACCGGCTTGTCCCGGCCCGGGACGACGATCCGCGCGACGTGGCTCGACCCCGGGGTGAATCCGAAGGCTGACACATGCGCGCTCAGCATGCCGGAGTCGTCCTTGCCGAAGGTGACCGAGCCCTGCGGCATCGGGTTCAGGGACAGATGGCGCGTGGTCGTCACCTTCTGCGGCGTGGCCAGCATGCCGTGCGTGTTGCCCTGTGCGTCGACGTAGAAACCGACCAGCGCGCCGGCGTCGTTCAGGCCGTTGACGGTGGTGCCGCCGGCGCCGTTCGGGTCGTCCACGGTCAGGTAGGCCTGCTTGGAGGTCCAGGTGAAGCCGTGCGTCTGCGCGGTGGTGCCGCTGCCGGTCTGGTACAGGCCGACGACCTCGTCCTTGTCGTTGACGCCGAGCGCCTGGGTCATGGTCGCGCCGGGGAAGTTCAGCGGGGTCAGCTTGCCGCCGGCGGTGAGCAGGAAGCCGCTCTGGTTGCCGTTGGCACCGGTGTAGAACCCTGCGACGTCGCCGCGGCCGTTGATCGCGGAGGCGGTGGTGCTGGTGGCTCCGGACACGGCGACGTCGTGGAAGGAGTGGCGGTTGATGTCGTAGCGGAAGCCGTGGCTGTTGCCCGCGGCGTCGTTGTAGAAGCCCACTGCGATGTCGGAGTCGTTGACGCCGAGCAGCTGGTCCACCGGCGGCGAGGCGTTGCTGGCGGCCGGGAACACGACCTGGTGGAAGTGACCGTCGAGGGAGTACCAGCCCTCGTTGTCGTTCATCTGGTTGGCGGTGTTGGCGTGCGAGAGGAAGCCGACGGTCACGCCGCGGTCGTTCAGGCCGGTCACCTGGGTCTGCACCGAGCCGGGGAAGTTCTCGTTCACGAAGGAGGCGGCGCTCTTGTGGACGGTGTAGCCCTGGTTCGGGTGGCCGGCCGTGCCGGAGCCGAAGTAGCCGGCGATGACGCCCTGGCCGTTGATGCCGAGCAGCTGGTTGAAGGTCGGGTCGGCGCTGTCGTCGACGGTCTTGAAGGCGTAGCTGTCCGGCTGCACGTAGCCAGCGGCCTCGGTGGTGACGGCCTGCGGATCGGCGGGCGAGGCGCCGGACTGGCCGCTCATGCCGTTCATGCCGGACATACCGGATGCGGCGGCGTTCCCGGTCTTGCCCCCGTTCAGGCCGAGGCCGATGACGGTCCCGGTGACGGCGACGACCGCGAGGGTCGCCACGCCGACGCCCTTGGCCCGGCTGGTGCTCCGACGCTTGACGGCCGGCGGTGTGGCGATCGGCGTGATCGGCGTGTAGCCGGTCTGCGTCTCTTCCAGCTGCATCGCGGAGTTCTGTGCCGCGGAGTTCTGTGCCTTGGTGGTGATCCTGGCCCGCATGATGTTCCCCCTGGGACTGGCCCCCGGCGGTTGTCGTACGCCGGTTTTAAGGCTGGTTCCAGCATCGGGAATTCGCGGTCAGGGTTCGATCGTGCAGGCATGTGAACGCGCGAGGGGTGCCTGCACCCCTGCCGTGGTTCGTGCTCAGAACTCGGCGGTATCAAATCTCTGCGACATGCGCCACGTTCGCGGCGTCCACCGGATCGGGGCTCGGCGCGCCGGCGAACCAGGCGTCCAGCATCTCGGCCAGCAGCGGCCCGGAGGTCAGGCGCAGGCTGAGCGCCAGGGCGTTGGCGTCGGCCCACTTGCGGGCCCCGTCGGCCATCACAGCGTCCGTACACAGGGCGGCGCGCACGCCGTCCACCTTGTTGGCCGCGATCGACGCCCCGGCGCCGGTCCAGCAGGCCACCACCGCCTGGTCGGCGCGGCCGTCCGCGACGGCCCGGGCGGCGGCCTCCGAGCACCACGCCCAGTCGGCGCGCTCCCCCGGCACCAGCGCGCCGAAGAGCAGGACCGTGTGGCCGCGCCGTTCCAGCTCCGGGCCGATCTCCGCGGCCACCCCGGCCACCTCGTCCGCCGACACCGCGATGCGCATGGTCCCGCTCCTCGTCCCGTTTCGGTCTTTTCGATCTATGTGCCCATTGGACCATGCGGCGGGGCCAGGACACAGTCGCCGCACAGAGCGCCCTTGCGGTCGGGGGCGGCGCGATAGATGAGGCAGCAGCTGCGGCGGCGGAAGCCGGCGTCGGGTTCGAAGTGGCCGGCGCCGGCGAGGTGCGGGCCGATCAGGGTGTGGACATCGTCGCGGAGGTCGGGGCGGGCGATGGCCAGCGTTCTGGCCGCGGCGGCCAGGGCTGAGGCGACGTTGCCGCGCAGGATGTGGTCGTTGACGCCGAACGGGGTGATGGCTGCGCTGATCTCGGCGATGACACAATCGCTGAGCACTGAGCCGGAGCCGACCGCCGTGGTGCGCACCGAAAGCGGGAACATACTGCTGAGGGTCGGCTGCCACCACAGGTCGGCTGCCCGCACGCAGCCGCCGCGCCGGCGGACCACCGCGAGCGCGAGCAGGGGTGAGAGGACTCGGGCCACCAGGCCGAGGTGCACGACCGAGGCCGCGACCCGGAGTTCGACCGCTGATGCTTCCTGACCGGTTCCGGCGGCCAAGAAGGCACGGACCGCTTCGACTCGCTCAGCCAGCACCGAGGAACCGTCGACCACCTCGACCACCTCGACCATCGGCTGCCACGGCGGCGCCGCGACTGCCGCCGCATGGAACTCCAGCGCGAAGAACGACCCCAGCGCGGCAAGCTCCTCGCTCACCGCGGCCGGGGCCGCCACGTCGTCACTCAAGCCGTCACACCATCACACCGTCGCCGCGGTGACGCCCGCGCCGCCGGTCGTCTCGGCCCGCTCCATCACCGGCCGCAGCACGCGTTCGGCCATCGGCCCGAAGGCCAGGGCGAGCGTGCCCCACAGGATGACCTGGTTGCAGATCGAGTAGAAGCGGAACGAGAACAGCACGTCGGCCGGGAAGCCCGGGTACACGATGTTCCCCTTGGGGTCGGCCAGCGGCAGCGGCGTCTCCGTGGCGTGGTGTCCGTACAGGTGCACGTTCGCCGACAGCTCGCCGAGCGAGGGCAGGATCGCCATCACTATGCCGATCGCGACCGCGAAGCCGAGGGCGGCCAGCAGCGAGGCGTTCCAGTTCCCGAAGCGCGGGGCCAGGCGCCGGCCCAGCCAGGTCGCGGCCAGGATGAACGCGAGCGAGCAGACCACCATCGTCAGGTACAGCGCGGCGCGTGGCTTGATCGTCTCCGGGTGGCCGATCGCCGGCGGGTTGGCCGGGTACTTCAGGTACGGCACCAGGTAGATGCCGGCCAGTCCGGCCCCGGCCACCAGCAGCGCCAGCACCTTCGGCTGGATCCTCCCGACCCGGCCCAGGCACAGCAGGTACACCACCGCGTACATGGCGCCCATCGCCGCGCCGAAGCCGATCAGCCCGACGCCGATGCCGATGTTGCTCTGCACCGTGCGGCTGAAGATGTCCGGCCCGCCGGAGTCCACCGGCAGCCCGGCGGCCTGGTTCAGGGCCGCCTGGGCCGCGTCGCGGCCGCTCTCGTAGGCGATCGCCTTGCCGATGACGGGCTCGGCGAAGATCCGCGCGAAGCAGAACGCGACCAGCCCGGCCAACGCGCCGGCCAGCAGGCCGCGCGTGATGATGCGTTTCTCCATCAGAGCTCTGATCTCCCCGGCTGCTCAGTGGCAGGGGAAGCCGAGCAGGTGGCGGGAGTCGTGCACGAACTCGTGGATGTGCATGTCGCCGCCGAACACCGACACCGCGCCCTGGTCGACGCCGATGAAGTAGTAGGCCAGCAGGCCGAACAGCAGCGCGCCGCCCATCCAGAGCCGGGCCTTGGCGGCGGAGACCACCAGCGGCGTGGGAACGGAAGTGGAGGCAGGCGAGACAGGGGAGACAGGCATGGTGCTCACAGTGAGCCCTCCTTAGGGATCCAGCGTCCCTGATCGGTGGAGCGGGTCGACTGGGGAGGGTCTGACTCACCCACCGCCTCGACTGCCCGACGAGGCTGCGGGTTTCACAGTGGCGCGACCGTGCCGGACTCTCACCGGCTTCCTGTCCCAGTACCTTGCTTGGGCAGCGTAGGGCCGTGCGGGGCGGGCGTCAAAGAGATGTCGATCACCGTGGCGCCGCGCGGCGGCTCAGGCCCAGGGGTTCTGCTTGTAATAGCGCCGGCTGAAGAGCAGCCGATTCAGGACCTTGACAGGCGGCGGCAGGGCTTTGAAGAACGCCGTGCGCCGGTCGGCGTCGACCCCGTCGATGGCCCACGGGATGTACGCGGCGCCGCCGGAGAAGCCCTGCTTGCGCTGGATCACCCGGCCGAACGCGGTCCAGTCCTTGGGCGTCAGGACTTCCTGGATCAGCGGGAGCGCGGCTTCTTCCTCGTGCTTCATGTGGCCGCCGAGCGCGGTCTCCAGGTCCGTGACGACGCCGGTCAGCTCCGCGGGATCGGCCGAGGGCCGGCGCATCGCGGCGTCCACGGCTTCGAGCAGCGGATCCAGCCGCGCGTGCTCGGCGGCCATGGCGGCCAGGATCTCGGCGGCGTCGGCGCGGCCGGCGGAGGCGGCCTCGACGCGGGGCCACAGCGCCTCGTCCTCCGCGGTGTGGTGGACGTGCAGTTGCAGCTTGAAGTTGGCCCAGCCGGCCTGGACGCCGGAGTTGCCGGTGCGGCTTTCGGCGGCGGCCTCGCGCAGCCGGGACAGGTCGCGGCGGAAGGCGTCGTGGGTGATGTACATCAAGATGAAGTCGATGCGGTCGGTCGCCTGGTCGGTGCTGCTCATGGCGGAGTCTCCATCCGTCGGGGGATCACGCTCATTGATACGGAACTCATAATACATGGATCCTGGAAGGTATGAGATGCGTATTAATCGGTGCGCGGCGTCGCCCGGAACGACAAGGTCCCGCCCTGAGCAGCAGCTCGGAGCGGGACCTGGGGCGCCTGTCAGGCGTTGGGGCGCTTGCCGTGGTTCGCGCCCTTCTTCTTGCGTCCCCGCCTCTTGTTGCCGCGCTTAGCCATTTGAGTCCTCCTTATCCGCCCGGAGCACCCGGGCGAGACCGCAAGTCTATGGTCCCGATCAGGCTCTGATCGCCTCCTTGCGCGCGCCGAGCGGTTCGGTCCTGGTCGGCGTGGCGACCACTAGCGGCCGGTCCAGCGCCGCCACGACCGCACACAAGACACAGCCAACTCCTCGGCGACGACGGTCGCAACCGGACGCGAGCGGCCGAATCGGCCACGGTCTTCAGGAATTCGAGGGTCATCGTGCAACGACACCTGCCTGCCCGGCCGCGACCGCGCGCCGCAGGTACTCCCCGGTGTGCGAGCTCTCGGCCCGGATCAGGCCGGCCGGCGTCCCCTCGTACAGCACGCGCCCGCCGTCGGTTCCAGCCTCGGGGCCGAGGTCGATGACCCAGTCGGCGTGCGCGACCAGGTCGAGGTTGTGCTCGATCACGACGACGGTGGCGCCGTGCTCGTCGATCAGCCGGTCCAGGGCGGTCAGCAGCCGGTGCACGTCGCTCATGTGCAGTCCGGTGGTGGGTTCGTCGAGGACGTACACACCTCCCGGCTCGGCCAGGTGCCCGGCCAGTTTCAGGCGTTGGCTCTCGCCTCCGGACAAGGTGGTGAGCGGCTGGCCGAGACGCAGGTAGTCCAGGCCGACGGTGGCCAGCGCGCCGAGGACCGAGGCCACGCGCCGATCGGAGGCGAAGAACTCCAGGGCTTCGGCGACGGTCGTCTCCAGTACGTCCCCGATCGACAGCCCGCGCAGCCGGTACCCCAGCACCTCTTCGGTGAAGCGCCGACCGTGACAGGCCGCGCAGGTCGAGGAGACGGTGTCCAGGTAGGCCAGGTCCTGCTCGATCACGCCGAGCCCGGCGCACTCCGGGCACGCCCCGGCCGAGTTCGCGCTGAACAGCGCGGGATCCACGCCGTTGGCCCGCGCGAAGGCCTTGCGGATCGGGTCCTGGACGCCGGTGTAGGTGGCGACGGTGGAGCGCCGGTTGGCGCCGGGCGCCGACTGGTCGACGGCGATCACGGTCGGGTGCTGGACGCGCAGTACTTCATGAGCCAGGGAGGACTTGCCGGAGCCCGCGACTCCGGTGAGCACCGTCAGCACGCCGGTGGGGAATTCGACGTCGAATCCGGTGAGGTTGTGGGCCCGGGCGTCGACGACCGGGAGTTTTCCGGTGGGTTCGCGCAGGTCGTACTGCGGCTTCAGGCGGACCGGTTCGTCGAGGAAGCGTCCGGTCAGGGTCGCGGAGCCGCGCAGGCCTGCGACGTCGCCGGTGTAGCCGACCTCTCCCCCGGCCGCGCCGGCGCCCGGGCCGAGGTCGATGACGTGGTCCGCGGCGATGATGACGTCCCGGTCGTGTTCGACGACAAGGACGCTGTTCCCCTTGTCCCGCAAGGCCCGCAGGAGGTCGGTCATGCGCGAGACGTCGCGGGGGTGCATGCCGATGCTGGGTTCGTCGAACACGTACAGCAGGTCGTTCAGGCTGGAGGCGAGCTGCCGGACCAGCTTCACACGCTGGGCCTCGCCGCCGGACAGGCTGGCGGTGCGGCGGTCCAGGCTCAGGTAGCCCAGGCCGATGCCGACCAGGTCTTCCAGGCGCCCCCACAGGGCGTTCAGCAGTGGTTCGACCGCGGGGTTCGAGATCGTCTCCAGCACCTTCACGAGGTCGGAGGCGGCCATGGCCGACAGCTCGGCGATGGTGTGGCCGCCGACCCGGCTGGACAGCGCCAGCGGCGAGAGCCTGGTGCCGCCGCAGTCCGGGCAGCAGGCGGTGGTGGTGTAGGCCGCGACCAGCTTCTTGGTGCGGCCGCTGCGGGTCTCAGGGTCCTGGTCCAGGTAGAGGCGGGCGAACTTGGTCACGGCGCCTTCGTAGGAGGCGTTGTAGGCCTGGCCTTGGAACTCCATCGCCACCATGCCGTCGTCGGCGTAGAGGAGGTCGTGGAGTTCGGTGTCGGAGTACTCGGCCACCGGGCGCCGGACGTCGAAGCGGCCGGATCCGACGAGGATCTGCCAGTTCCTGCTGCCGACGGCGAAGATCTCGCAGCGCAGCGCTCCGTCGTCGAGGGAGCGGGAGCGGTCCAGGAACGCGTCGAGGTCCACGACGGTCGCCTCGCCGATCCCTTCGCACGCCGGGCACATGCCGGCCGGCATGTTGAAGGAGAACGCGTCCACGTGCGGCACCGACGGCTCGCCGGCGCGGCTGAACAGGAGTCGGAGCAGCGGGGCGATGTCGGTGATGGTGCCGACCGTGGAGCGCGCGCCGCCGCGCAGCCGCCGCTGGTCGACCATGATGACCGCCGGGAGGTGTTCGACGCCGTCCACCGCCGGTCGGGACAGGGCGGGCAGGAAGCCGCGGACGAACGCCGGTAGCGTTTCGTTCAGCTGGCGGCGGGCTTCCACCGCGATCGTGTCGAACACAAGGGATGACTTTCCTGAGCCGGACACTCCGGTCACGGCGGTCAGGGTGCGTTTGGGGACCGCCACGTCGACGGCCCTCAGGTTGTGTTCGCGGGCTCCTCGGACCTCGATCCATTCCGTCACGTTTTGCATGATTAAAGTTTATCTTTGAACTCCTTGTATAAGGTTGTGCGATGTGAGCTGCCGCTGATGCGGCGGAAAGTTTAAACTCCCGGGAGAAGGAGGCCGCTGTGCGTCCGGTCGACCTGGCGCGCGCCGCTGGCGTGTCGACGCAGCAGGTGCGCAATCTGGAGGCAGCCGGGGCGCTTCCTGAGGCGGAGCGGAGCGCGTCGGGGTATCGGCGTTACGACGAGCGGCACCTGACCGCGTTGTTGGCGTACACGGCTCTCGTGCCGGGGTTGGGGGCGCCGGGCGCGCGGGCGATCGTGGCGGCGGTCGGCGAGGGCCGGACGAGCGCGGCGCTGGAGCTTCTGGACGCGGCGCACGCGGCGCTGCATCAGGGTCGTGCGTCGCTGGTGGAGATCGAGCGCACGCTGGCGGCGGCGGTGGCGACCGTGGCGGCCGTGGCGCAGGAGCCGGCGGCCGACGCGCCGGACGGGCCGGACGCGCCGGACGGGCTGCGGGTGGGCGAGCTGGCGCGGCTGCTCGGCGTGCGGACGTCGGCGCTGCGTGTGTGGGAGGCGGCGGGGCTGCTCGCACCGGCGCGCGAATCAGGGACCGGATACCGCGTGTACGGGGCGCTGGACGTCCGCGACGCCCGCATCATCCAGACACTGCGCGAGGGCTACTACCTGTTCGACCGCATCCAGCCGATCATCGAGGGCCTGCGCCGCACCGGCGGTTCCGAGGCACTGGCGGAGGCGCTGGCCGACCGGCGGCTTTCGCTGAACGAGCGGTCGGCGGCTTTGCTGGAGGGGGCTGCGCGCTTGTGGGGGTATGTGGAGGTGCTGCGGGCCTGGTGAACGGTCCGCACGCTTGCTCTAGCCGCGCAGCCCCGCAAGCGTGACGCCCACCAGCCGCTCGACCGCCGCCTTCGACGGCAGGCTTCCGGCGCCGTTCAGCGCGTTCACGCAGTACACGGCCAGTTCGGCGGGCGGGACGTCGGAGCGGACCGCGCCGCGGTCGGCGGCGTCGGCGATCAGTTGGCTGACGAAGTGCTCCAGGTGTTGGTGGGCTTGGTGTACCTGGGGCGAGCTGTGCAGGGACGCGGCGATGTCGGTGCCACTGTGACCGCCGTGGCCGCCGTGGCCTTCGCGGTCGCGGCGGTTGCGGTGTGCGTAGGCGCGGAGCACCGCTTCGAGGCGGTCGTCGGCGTCCGCCTTGGCCGCCGCCTGCATCAGCTCGGCCATGTGCTGGACCACCTGGCGGTCGTGCCAGGCGGCGAGGATCGAGGCGACGTCGGGGAAGTACTTGTAGAGCGTCGCGCGGCCGATGCCGCCGGCCTGGGCGATGCCCGACATGGTGACGGCCGTCAGGCCGCGGTCGGCGACCAGGGCGGCGGTGGCGTCGAGGATGGCCTCGCGGACGGCGTCGCGGTGGTCGGCGAGGCTGTCGCTCCAGATCTTGGGCACGGCTCCATGTTATACAACCTGTCCATGATCGAGACACTTCGTCGTTGACAGAGACAGTCTGTATTGAAAAACTGGAGCGGTGACGGAACAGCGAAATCCGATATGGGACCCCAACGGCTCGCCGCGCGCCCCGTGGGACGTCCGGAGACCGCAGCCCGCGATCCAGGCGCTGGTCGAGGCCGGCGGGTTCAGCGGCCGGGTGTTGGACGTGGGGTGCGGGTACGGGGAGAACGCGCTTTGCATAGCGGCGTCCGGGCTGCACGTGACCGGTTACGACCTGGACCGGGAGGCCCTGGACTGGGCCAAGGACCGAGCCGATGAACGCGGGCTCCGCGATCGGACCCGGTTCCTTCGTTTCGACGCGCGAAGGCTGATCAACCTCGCCGGTGACACGCCGTACGAGACGGTCCTGGACTCGCTGGTGTTCCACTCCTACAAGACCCCGGCGCGTCGAGCGCGGCACGTCGCGGGCCTGGGCACCGTGCTGGCGCCGGGCGGACGGCTGCACGTGCTGTGCTACAGCGACCAGCACGTCGGGCCGCCGGACCCGCCGCACACGGTCTCGCTCGCCGCCATCCGGGAGGCGTTCGCCGACGGCTGGACCGTGGACGAGGTCCGCGAGACGACGAGTATCTCGAATCTCGCTCCTGACGGAGTCGCCTCGTGGCTTGTCACCTGTAGCCGCTCGACCGGTTCCACCGGTTCTAGCCGTTCTATCCCTTATCGAGAGGAATCCTGACTATGCCTACGGTTGAAGCCCGCGTATCCACCGACCGCGCGTCCCGCTACCTCCAGCAGTTGTGTTCGCACGCCGCACGGATGCACCACGGCGGTCCGAGGGCCGAGGCCACGTCCGACACCACCGGCCGGATAACGCGCGGCACCGCGGTATGCGATCTGACCGCCGGTCCGAACGCCCTCGAACTGCGCATCGCCGCGGACGACGAGGAGCAGCTCAAAGCCTTGCAGCAGGCCGTGACCCGGACGCTGGAGCGGGTCGGGCGGCGTGACGGTTTGACAGTGTTCTGGGGGTAGATCGGGGTAGGCCCTGCTCCCGATCGCGAGGGCGGCCATGCAGAATGGCTGACCATGGAGGCTTTTCGCGATCAACACGGCATCCCCCACGCCCGCGCGGCGTCCGTCGAGGCGGCGTTCCGGGCCCAGGGGCATCTGGCGGCCCTGGACCGGGGCCTGCAGATGGAGTACGTCCGGCGCAAAGCCTTGGGGACGTGGGCTGAGGTGGTCGGATCGCGGGCGCTTTCCGATGACAGGTTCTCCCGGCGGGTCGGCCTCGCGGCGGCGGCCCGCCGTTCGTATGAGGTCCTGGCCGACGAGACCAAGGCAATCTTCGTCGCGTACGCCGAGGGGGTGAACGCGGCGCTGCCCGGGAGTCTGGCCGGCTGCGACCTGCCGGAGGCGCCGGCGCCGTGGGAGCCCTGGCACAGCGTGGCGGTGTACCTCGGCCGGCACGTCGGTATGGGGAGCATGGCGCACAAGCTGTTCCGGACCGCGTTACTGCCGGTCGTGCCGGCGGACGTGGTGTGGCGGGTGCGGGCCAACGCCAGGGACGAGCTGGTCGTGGTGCCGACCGGGGCGGTGCACCGGGTCGACGTCGAGGGGCCGCCGGAGGGGCACGGCGAGAAGGTCCGCGAGTGGTTGAACGGGCTCGCCGAGGTGCAGACGGTCGCCGCGTCCGCGGATCCGGCGGCCGGGAGCAACAACTGGGTGGTGTCCGGGGCGCACACCGTTTCGGGGCGGCCGCTGCTGGCCGGGGATCCGCACCGGCCGTTCGAGACGCCGGGGCCGTACTGGCAGAACCACGTGTCCTGCGACGCGTTCGACGCGATCGGACTGTCCTTCCCGGGCGTCCCCGGCTTCCCGCACTTCGGCCACAACGCGCACGTGGCGTGGGGTATCACGCACGGGATGGCCGACGACCAGGACCTGTTCGTGGAGAACCTGGACCGCGTGGACGCGCGCACCGAGGTGATCCGGGTGCGGGACGCCGAGCCGGTCGAGATCACGGTGTACACCAGCGAGCGCGGCGGCGTGGTGGTGCAGGACGACGCCGCGAACACCGGGCTGGCGCTGCGCTGGACCGGGACCGCGGAGGCCGACCGGACGCTGGACTGCCTGCTGCCGATGCTGACGACCACGTCGGTCGCCGAGCTCGACGAGGTGATGCGCGGGTGGGCGGTGCCGGTGGACCATCTGATGATGGCGGACGTGCACGGGGCGATCGGGTACCGGCTGCGGGGGCGCGTGCCGACCCGGGACGTGGCGAATTCGTGGGCTGCGGTGCCGGGGTGGGATGCGGAGTACGCGTGGACGGGGTGGGTGCCGTTCGATCGGATGCCGGCGGCGCGTGATCCTGAGGAGGGGTTGTTGGTTTCGGCGAACAACCGGCCGAGCGCGGACACCACGCCTTATGTGGCGCACGACTTCGCCGGGCCGGCGCGGGCTACGCGGATTCTGCAGCTGCTGCGGGAGGGCGTGGCGG
>NZ_JAACYW010000111.1 GCF_015356825.1 Catenulispora rubra
CAGATGTCTATAAGAGACAGGCCTCAGGACCGGACGACGGGCGACGTGTGAGCCGGGCACGGGCACCGCGGGGCACGCCGGTGGGCTTGGCGTCTGCAGGCAGGCTGGCAGCGGCAGCTTCAGGACCCGACGACGAGCGACCTGTGAGCTGCGCACGGGCACCGCCGAGCACACCGCCAGAGGGCTTGGCCTCGGCAGGCAGACCAGTGGCGGCGGCAGCTTCAGGGCTCGATGACGGCGCGTCAGTGCGACGCGTGAGCCGGGCACGGGCACCGCCGAGCACACCGCCAGGGGGCTTGGCCTCGGCAGGCAGACTGCTCGCGGCATCAGCCTCAGAACCCGACGACGAGCGACGTGTGAGCCGGGCACGAGCACCACCGAGCACACCGCCGGAGGGCTTGGCCTCGGCGGGTCGGATGTCGGAGGCACCGGGGATGTCAGGGCTCGACGATGACGGCGCGTCCGTCCGGCGCGTGATCCGGGATCGGGCTGCCGCGATAGTGCGGGCGGCCAGCGGGCCTGCGGATTTGGCCTCGGCGGGTGGGCTGCTGGCTGCTGGTGTGTCAGTACTCGGCGTCTCGCTGGAAGCGCCGGAAGTATCGGGAGCGTCCACGCTCAGGCCCGCCGCCCGGCCTGCCACGCGCCGGGCTCGCGCTGCGGCCTGTGCCACGGCGAGGCCGGCGATTTCGCCTTCCAGCAGTGCGGTTTCGGCGCCGGCGACGCCTGCGGTCTCGCCGGCGGCGTAGAGGCCGGGGATGGTGGTGCGCTGGGTGGTGTTCACTCGGAGGGCGATGGTGCCGTCGGTGAGGTGGGTGGGGGCTGCGCCGAGGGTGAGGGCCAGGTCGATTTGGGGGGCTAGGCCGTAGCCGATCGCCAGGGTGTCGCAGGGGATGCGGTGGGGGTCGGTGCCGTCGGGGCGTGCTGCTACGACTGCTTCGAGGGTGTCGTTGCCTTGGGCTTCGATGATCATGCGGCCGGTGTGGATGGGGATTCGGGCGCGGGTGAGTTGGCGGGCGTAGTCGAGGCCTTCGGTCAGTTTTGTGGGGTTGGTGATGAGCGGTAGGGGGTTCTTGGCGTAGCCGCGGATGTTGTTGGCTTCGTACAGGCCCAGGACTTTGGCGCCGGCGGTGGCAAGGCCGGTGGCCACCGGGAGGAGCAGGGGGCCGGTGCCGGCGACGACCACGCGGCGGCCGGGCAGGACCAGGTTGCCCTTGAGCAGCGCCTGGGCTCCGCCTGCGGTGAAGACGCCGGGGAGGTCCCAGCCGGGGAAGGGGACCACGCGCTCGTAGGCGCCGGTGGCCAGGATCACGTAGGGGGCCTCGATGGGGCCGCGGTCTGTCAGGACCCTGAATCCGGGGTCGGTGAGCCGGTCGATCGCCCACACCTGGTGGCCGAACAGGACCTCGATGCCGCTGGCCGTCTCGACGCGCGTCACCAGCTGCTCGAACTGTTGCCAGCCGTGGTAGAGCTTCGGCAGCCAGGGGGCTGTGAGGCCGGGGGCCGGGTGGCGGAAGTACTGGCCGCCGAGTTGGCGGCCGGCGTCGATCAGGGCGACGCGCAGTCCCTGGTCGGCTGCGGTCGCTGCGGCTGCCATGCCGGCCGGGCCGGCGCCGATGACGGCGAGGTCGAAGCCGCCGAGGTGGCCGGGGTCGCCGAGGCTGACGTCCTCGGGCGCGGCGAGATCGAAGGCCGCCGGATTAAAAGCGGCCGGATCAAAGGCCGCGGGAACGGAGGCGAGCGGATCGAAGGCCGCCCGATCGGAGGCTGCGGGATCGGAGGCGAGCGGATCGGAGGCTGCAGGATCGGAGGCGGCCGGATCAAAGGCCGCCGCATCGAAGTCGCGCTCAGTCACGGCCATCACCGGCCACCGCGCCGCCGCGCCCGTCGCCCACCTGCGTCCGCACCACATCCCCCTCCGCGACCACTGCAAGGCACGCGCGCACGTTCGGCTCTCCGTTCACCGTCACCAAGCAGTCGAAGCACACGCCGATCCCGCAGAACAGCCCGCGCGGCCGCCCGCCGAAACGCGTCGTGCGCCACGATCGGATGCCCTCGGCCAGCAGTGCCGCGCCGACGGTCTGGCCCTGCTGGGCCGTCATCGGGCGGCCGTCGAAGGTGAACTCGACGCTCACTGTGAGTCCTCCTCATAACCCGCGAACCGGTCCGGGTTGAATGGCTCCGCCGCGACCGTCGGCTCCTGCCCCGCCAGCAGCGCCGCGATCAGCTCGCCGGTCGCCGGGGCCAGGCCGATGCCGGCGCCCTCGTGGCCGCAGGCGTGGAAGAGTCCTGAGACGGTGGCGTCCGGGCCGATCGCGGGCAGGTGGTCCGGCAGGTAGGGCCGGAACCCGCAGTAGTACCGCTGCACCTTCACGTCGGCCAGGAACGGGAACAACTCAGCCCCCTGAGCCGCCAGGCGCCCCAGCGCCTCGTACGACGGCATCCGATCCAGCCCGACACGCTCGCGACTCGCGCCGATCAGCACCGGGCCCGACGGTGTCCCCTCGATGACCGCAGAGGACTGCAATGCCGCATCAGAGCTCGAAACGTCCGCGACGTACGCGGCCGAGTACACCTTGTGCCGCACCATCGCCGGCAACGGCTCGGTCACCAGGACGAACCCGCGCCGCGGCTGCACCGGCAGCGTCGAGCCGGCCATCGCCGCAATGGCAGCAGCCCCGAAACCGGCGGCGTTCACCACGAAGCGCGCCGGGATCTCCCCCGACGTCGTGCGCACACCGCGCACCGCTCCGCCAGGCGACACCAGCAGCCCCGTCACCGCGCTGCCCGACCGCACCCGCGCGCCAGAGGCTTTCAACAGCCGGGCCGTGGCCAGCGCCGGCATCACCTGCGCGTCCTGCGGATACCAGAAGCCACCGGCCAGGCCCGGGGCGATGTAGGGCTCGTATTCGGTCAACCGATCGCCGGGCACCTGCTCGGCAACGACGCCCGAAGGTAACTGCGTGGCCGCAAAGCCTTGCAGCGCCTCAAAATCCTCTGCGGTGAACGCGACGACCAGCCCACCCTTGGCCTCGAACTCGAAGCTTGTGCCGAATGCCCCGTCGTCCTCGGCGGCCAAAGCCCGCCACAGCTCCTGCGAGCGCATCGCCAGGTCCAACTCCGGCCCCGGTTCCTTGTCCGAGACCAGCAGGTTACCCTCCCCCGCGCCGGAGGTGCCGCCGGCGACCGGGCCGCTGTCGAGCACCGTGACCGCGAAGCCGGCGCGCGCCGCGTAGTACGCGCACGCCGCGCCGATCATGCCGGCGCCGATCACGACGACGTCGGGCGTCGGGGATCCACTCGCGGCAGCGCTCACGCCAGTACTATGTCACATGCTCCGGTTACCCGCCAGCACCCCGGAAATGCGCGACGAATCGTGAATCGTCCCGGCGTTTGTCACCCATTGCGGTAATAGACCGACCCGCAACTCGGTCCCACGATGAGAGGGCGAGAGCATCCATAAGTTTTGGAGGGGGAACGATGACGGTCGATCAGAGCGCGGCGGCACCCGAGACCGCCGCCGAGAGCGGTCAACTGAGCCTGGACACCGCGGCGGCGCGGAACCTGGCCACCACGACCAAGACGCCGCCGCAGATGCAGGGCATCACCTCACGTTGGCTTTTACGCGTCCTGCCGTGGGTCGAGGCCTCGGGCGGCGCCTACCGTGTGAACCGCCGCCTGAGCCACGCCGTCGGGCGCGGCCGGGTGGCCTTCAGCCAGGCCGGCGACGACGACGTGACCGTGCTGGCCCCGACCCTGACCGAGCTGCCGCCGCTGCGCGGCTTCGCCGACGAGGCGTTGCTGACCGAGTTGGCCTCGCGGTTCGCCGCGCGCGAGTTCCGGGCCGGGGAGACGCTGGCCGAGGCCGGGACGCCGGTGGACACCCTGTGGCTGATCGCGCACGGCAAGGTGGACCTGGCCGGCCAGGGCAAGTACGGCGACCACGCCGTGCACGGCCACCTCGCCGACGGCGACCACCTGGGCGACGAGGTGTTCCACATCACGGCTTCCGGCGGTGCGGCGACCAACGGTCACGCGCCGCGTTGGAAGACCACGGCGCGCGCCGTGACCACGGTCATCGCGCTGGCCGTGCCGGCCTCGGAGGTCAGGACCCTGATCGACCGGTCGGAGACGTTGCGGTCGCACCTGGCCGCGCACCGCACCAGCCGCGCCAAGGCCCAGAACGCGCACGGCGAGGCCGAGATCGCTTTGGCCGCCGGGCACGAGGGCGAGGCGGAGCTGCCGGGCACGTTCGCCGACTACGAGCTCAAGCCGCGCGAGTACGAGCTGTCGGTGGCGCAGACCGTGCTGCGGATCCACACCCGTGTCGCAGACCTCTACAACAAGCCGATGAGCCAGCTGGACCAGCAGCTGCGGCTGACCGTCGAGGCCGTGCGCGAGCGGCAGGAGGACGAGCTGGTCAACAACCGCAGCTTCGGCCTTCTGCACAACGCCGACTTCGAGCAGCGCGTGCACACCCACTCCGGCCCGCCGACCCCGGACGACCTGGACGAGCTGCTCTCGCTGCGCCGCGACACCAACTTCCTGCTGGCGCACCCGAAGGCGATCGCCGCGTTCGGCCGGGAGTGCACCAAGCGCGGGATCTACCCCGGGACCATCGACCTGCTGGGGACGCAGGTGCCGTCCTGGCGCGGCGTGCCGCTGCTGCCCGTGCCGAAGATCCCGGTGCTGGACGGGCACACCACCTCGATCCTGGCGCTGCGGGTCGGCGAGGCCGAGCAGGGCGTGGTCGGGCTGCACCAGACCGGGCTCCCGGACGAGTACCAGCCGGGGCTGTCGGTGCGCTTCATGGGCGTCGACGACAAGGCCATCACCTCGTATCTGGTGAGCGCGTACTACTCGGCGGCGGTCCTGGTGCCGGACGCGCTCGGCGTGCTGGAGAACGTCGAGATCGCGCGGCCCCGTGGCTGAGCCGCTGGGGGTCGGGACGGCCTGGCCGGTGGGAGGTGGCGGGCCGGCCGGGGTCGGGCCGGCGGCAGAGGAATCGTCGCAGCCTGATATAGCCGACGATCCCGCTCGACGCACGAGGACCATCAAGGCGACGATCGACGCAGGCATCGACGCGAGCAAGACCGCCGAGGCGACGTTGCGGCGGACGCGCGAGGCCGTCGAGCCGGTCCTGCGCGCGGCCGTCGACACGCTCCCGGGACGGCTGCGCTCGATCGCGGCGTACCACCTGGGGTGGGAGGACGCCGACGGCAGCGTGCTGGGCAGCATCGGAGGCAAGCTGCTGCGGCCGGGACTGGTGCTGGCCGCCGCCACGGCCGTTGCCGCTAGTGGCGTCGGGGGCAACGGTCTCGGTGCCGCCGCCGACCCGGAGGTCCTGGCCTCGGCGGCCGCCATCGAGCTGGCGCACAACTTCACCCTCCTGCACGACGACGTCATAGACCGCGACCACACCCGCCGCCACCGCCCGACCGCCTGGACCGTGTTCGGCGCCGAGAACGCGATCCTGGCCGGCGACGCGATGCTGGCATTGGCGTTGCGGCTGGTCGGGGGTGAAGCGGCGAGCCGGCTGGCCGAGTGCGTCATCGAGATCTGCGACGGCCAGTTCGAGGACTGCGCCTTCGAGCAGCGCGACGACGTGACGCTCGACGAGTGCCTGACGATGGCCGGCAAGAAGACCGGGGCGCTGCTGGGGTGCGCGTGCGCGCTCGGGGCGCTGGCGGTACGAGCCGATCCGCTGGCCGTGGCGGCGCTGGATCTGTTCGGGCGGGAGATCGGGGTGGCGTTCCAGCTGACCGACGATCTGCTCGGCATCTGGGGCGATCCGGCGGTCACCGGGAAACCGGTGGGCTCGGATCTCAGTGCACGGAAGAAGTCGCTGCCGGTGGTGGCCGCTTTGTCGGCGCGGTCGGCCGCGGCCGGGGAACTGGCGCGGGTGTATGCGCTCGGCCGGGACTTCACCGAGCACGAGGTGCGGCGGGCGACCGAGGCCGTGGAGCGCGCCGGAGGGAGGGCGTGGGCTGCGACGGAGGCCGCGGCGCGGATCGCGACGGCGCACGCGCATCTGCGGCGCGCGCCGGGGGTCGAGCAGGCGGCGGTGCACGACCTGCACGCGATCGCCGAGCTGATCACGCGGCGGACCAGCTAGGACGACAACGCCACCGCCAACCACCTGGTACCTCGCCACCAAGGTACCTCGGCTCCGAGGTCTATCGCAGCCGAGGCAACCCCCGAGGAACGGCGCCACCCCAGCACCACCCCAGCACCACCCGCACAGCACCTCAGCACCGCAGCACCACATCGCACCGGGAGGTCGTCATGACCGCCAAGGACTACGGCATCATCGTCGCCGTCCTCATCCTGACCTTCATCACCCTGCGCCTGTTCGAGCGCTTCATCCCGCACCACCGGCGCGAGCCGCACAACGACGTCGCCGGCTTCATCTTCGCCACGGTCTCCGTGGTGTTCGCGGTGCCGCTGGCGTTCGTCGTGGTGGCGTTGTGGACGAACAACGACACCGCGCACCAGACCACGTTCAAGGAGGCGAACGAGCTCGCCGGCATCTACTGGATCTCCCGCCAGATGCCGCTGCCGCTGGGCTCGCAGCTGGAGCACGAGACGCTGGACTACGCGCACACCGTCATCGACGACGAGTGGCCGCTGCTGGCCGAGCACGAGACCAGCCCGAAGGCCACGAACCTGGTCTACCAGATCCGGGACAGCGTCTTCGCCTTCCATCCGACCGACGTCTCGCAGCAGGTGCTCTACGACCACGCGCTCACGCACGTGGAGTCGATGGCCGAGCAGCGAAGAGAGCGCCTGAACCAGACCGAGGAATCGCTGCCGCCGCTGTTGTGGGCGATCCTCATCGGCAGCGCGCTGGTGACCATCGCCTTCACGTTCCTGTTCGGCCTGTCCAGTTCCTTCGCGCACACCGTGATGGTGATGACGCTGGCCGCACTGGTTGTGGTGTCGTTGGTGGTTGTCAGAGAGATGAGTTACCCGTACTCCGGGACCATGAAGGTGGATCCCACAGCGTTCCAGGTGTTCCTCGCCCGACTGCCACTGCCACGCTGAGATCAGCGATAAGAAGCAAACAAGAACCAGGAGAAAAACAAGCGCGCCCCGGAAGCCGGGGCGCGCCACATGGTGCCAGCGAATCAGACCTCAGAATCAGACCTGAGAATCAGACCTCAAATCAGACCTCAGATGACGTCCAGATCCGCGAACTGCTCGGCCTCGACCGCGCCGGCCGGCGGCGCGTAACTGGCCCGACCGCGCGCCAGCCACCAGATGCCGGACAGCAGCAGCGCCCCGACCAGAGCGATCGGCGCGTAGTTGAACGTGAGCGCGGTGACCGGCGAGGCCTGCGGCAGGCAGAACAGCACGACCTCGATCACCACCCACACCGAGGCGGTGTAGCCGACCAGCGGCCCCCACTTGCCCAGGTTCCAGGCGCCCTTCTTGAAGTTCTTGCCCTGCCTGGCACGCAAGAACCCGGGGATGACGTACGCCGGCGCCAAGCCGATCGAGGCGATGGCCGTCACCGCGCCATAGGCCTGAATCGTCCACAGCGAGGGCAGGGTCAGCAGGAACGCCACCACGACCACGAGCCACATGGCGTTGGTCGGGACCGCCGAGCGGTTGACCTTGCGCCAGGTCGGCGAGCCGGGCAGCGCGCCGTCGCGGGAGAAGGCGAAGACCATGCGGGCCGCCGAGCCGATGGCGGCCAGGCCGCAGCACAGCTGCGCGATGATGATGACCAGCGTCAGCACCTCGGCCCAGTGCTGGCCCAGGGCGTCGAGCATGATGATCGACGGCGCCGTCACCGCGCCGCCGTAGCCGGAGCCGGAGGACTCGGTGGCGTACTGGTCGGAGCCGCCCTGGATGGAGAACAGGAAGGCGATGAGCAGGACCAGGCCGGCGATGCCGGAGACCCAGATGGACCGCACGATGCCCTTCGGCGCCAGCGTCGATGCCTGGGAGGTCTCCTCGGACATGTGCGCCGAGGCGTCGTAGCCGGTCAGGGTGTAGCCGGTGAGCAGCAGGCCGATCGCGCTGACGTAGATCGCGCTCTTGAACCCGGTGGCGTTCACGTAGTGCGTGAACACGAAGCTGGCGCTCTGGTGGTGGGCCGGGACGATGAACAGCACCGCCACGATGAACGCCACGCCCAGCAGGTGCCACCAGACGCTGACCCGGTTGAACAGGTCCAGCACCCGCACGCCGAAGGTGTTCAGCACACCGTGCAGCAGCAGCACGCCGGCGAAGATCGCGATCAGCCCGTACTTGTCCGGCGTCCAGCCGAACGCCATACCGGTGAAGGCGCCGATGAACTCGGCGGCGCCGTAGTCGATGCCGGCTATGACGCCGAACAGGCCCAGCATGTTCAGCCAGCCGGTGATCCAGCCCCAGCCCTTGCCGCCGAGGCGGTGGGCCATGAAGAACAGCGCCCCGGACGTCGGGTAGACGCTGGTCACCTCGGCCAGGCTCAGGCCGATCAGCAGGACCGCGATGGTAACGCCGATCCAGCCCCAGACCATGACGGCCGGGCCGCCGGTGGCCATACCGAAGCCGAACAGGGTCATACAGCCGGAAAGGATGGAGATGATGGAGAAGCTGATCGCGAAGTTGCCGAATCCGGACATCTTGCGGGACAGCACTGGTTCGTAGCCGATCGCGCGCAACTGCGCTGCGTCCGCGGCGTCCGCTTCGCTCCAAGCGGCGTTTTCTGAGCTTTCAGTCATCGACATGCTCTTGTTCCGTTTTCCGTTCGGGGACCAAACAGGGGACGGTTGTGCTTTTGGCGATGGTGCAATGAGCTCTGTGCGATGGTGCGACTTCTGGATCAGGTTCGGATTTCGTTAAGGAATCTGTCCCCTGAGATGGTGCGAAAAGCAGCTTCGGTCCTGGCCGGGGGCTAGGGACCCGCGCGCTGCCGCCCGGACGGGTTGGAGCGCCGCGCTGCTGCCGACAGCGCGGTGGACCTGGCCCGTACGAACTCCTCCACGGCGTCCCCCGTCGCCGAAACCACTGACCACGGCTTGTTCGAGCCGTAGGGACCCAGCGCGTCGAACACGTCCGCGGCCAGATCGGAGCGTCCTCCGACGACCAGCGCGTGCGCCAGGTGCGACAGGTCGACGACCAGCCAGTCGTCCTTGCCGGTGCTGGTGAACCAGTTCCAGCCGCGGGCCATCTCGGTGCGCGCCGCGTCCGTGGTCCACAGCAGGTGTGCCAGGCCGTCGTTCTGGGCCTTGCGGTACTCGTAGGCGACGACCAGCGCGTACAGCGGCAGCAGCTGCAGCGGCGACAGACCGCTCAGACCGACGCTGCTGACGATGCTGGAGGCGAACAGCTGCGCGCCGGCCGGGCTCGGGCCGGTGCCGCCGCCGACCGCGCCGAGCATCCGGTGGCAGCCCTCGCGGTTGGCCGGGTCGATGCGCCACAGGTCGCGGAAGGCGTGCCAGGGGCCCGGAACCGGGCAGGAGTCCGGGCCCTCGATGCGCTCGCCGAACCCGGCGGCCAGGGCGAGCCGGCCCAGATAGGGCACCGGGTCGCCCGGGTCCATCGCCGCGGCCTCGGCGCAGAGTTCGGCCGCGCGGCGGCCCAGCGACTGCGCCTGGGACATGCCGTTGGCCACGGCCTTGCAGGCCCGCTCGACCGCCACCCGCGCGGCCATCGCGACCGCGTCCGGGTCGTGCGGGCGCTCGGCGACCCACTCGTCGACCGCGTTGGAGGCGGCGGCGACCTGGGCCAGCAGCGCGATGCGCGTGCATCGCAGCCGGCGGTCGCCGCCGGAGGCCGCCAACAGCTCGGCCATGGAGAACCAGTGGCCGGTGCGGACCTCGCCGAGGATCCGGGCCAGTGGTTCGTCGAATCCGGCGGGGTGCATAACGGGTTTGAAGTCGTGGGGGCTCATAGGGGCTCAGGCGGCAGCCGGCGGGGGGTCCGGCGGATGGTCGTGGTCAAGCAATTCCCAAGACCACGTAAAGGGATCGGGCACCGCGCAATGATGCCCGACATCACAGGTGTCGAACAAGCCCCTGTGTGATCACATGATCACCTGGAAGATCAATACATCCAGGTGCCGAAATCCCGGGCCGCCAACTGCTCGACTTGAAGACGGCACCAAGGCGACACCTCGAAGGCACCGGAAAGTACTTGATTACTGAAATCGGCCCACGGAATCCAGCGGTATTCGCCTACTTCGTCGGGATCTGGTGACGGCGTAATTCCGGTCGCGACCGCGCCCCGGAACACCGGGCAGATCTCGTTCTCCACGATGCCGTTCGGCATTACCGCCCGGTAACGGAAGTCTGGCAGGATCGGCCAGACCGTGGGAATGTTCAGACCCAGTTCACTGGCGAGTCGCCGCCGCACGGCGTCCTCGATCGACTCTCCGGGACCAGGATGGCCGCAGGCGGAGTTCGTCCACACCCCGGGCCAGGTCTTCTTCGAGTCGGCACGCCGGGTCAGCAGCAGCCGGTGCTGGTCGTCGAAGACGTAGCAGGAGAACGCCAGGTGCAGCGGCGTGTTCGCGGTGTGCACCGTGGCCTTGGGGGCCGTGCCGACGGGGGTCCCGTCCTCGGAGAGCAGGACTACTTCTTCCACTTCCACATTGGTTTCCACATCATCCGAGCTTGCCTGCGCCGGGGCCGCCTTGTCGCTGGTTGTGCACTATTTGGCGTCACCGTAACACTCCACAGAGTGAACGCTCATAGGAAAACGGACCGGCGAAGGACCGAAGACCAGCCGTCCCGCGCCGGCGGCGCACTCGCTGATCATCTCGGCCACCGCCGGGGCGTGCTCGCGCGGCGCGTGCACCAGCACCTCGTCGTGCTGGAAGAACACCAGCTGCGGCCCGTCCAGCGCGCGCAGCCGCTGCCGGAGCAGCGCCAGCAGCACCTCGGCCCATTCGGCGGCGGTGGCCTGGATGACGAAGTTGCGGGTGAACCGGCCCCGGGCCCGCGCCACCTGGCCCGAGCGGCGGTTGCTGTCGTCGGAGGCGTCGGCCTCGGCGTCCCCGGCGATCGCGCTCTGCCAGCGCTCCGAGGGCGGCGGGCAGGTGCGGCCGAGCTGGGAACGCACTAGGCGACCGCGCTCGCCCTCGCGGGCGGCGTCGTCCAGCAGCGCCGTGGCCTTGGGGAAGCGGCGGCGCATCAGGGCCAGCGGTTCGGCCGCACCGCCGCCGGTCTGCCCGTACATGGCGCCCAGCAGTCCGAGCTTGGCCTGGTCGCGGGAGCCCTCGAAGACTCCGGCGAGCGCGGCGTACATGTCATCGCTCTGCGTCGCCTCGGCCATGCCCGGGTCCTGCGCCATCGCGGCCAAGATGCGCGGCTCCAGCTGCGCGGCGTCGGCGGCCACGAACACCCAGCCGGGGTCGGCGATGACCGCCTTGCGCAGCCGCCGCGCGATCTGCAGCGCGCCGCCGCCGCGGGCCGCCCAGCGTCCGGTGACGACGCCGCCGACGGAGTACTCCGGCCGGAATCGACCTTCCACCACCCAGGTGTCGCGCCAGGCCCAGCCGTTGAACGAGTATAGCCGCGAGAGCTCTTTGTACTTGAGCAGCAGCGGGATCGCCGGGTGGTCGATCTCCTTGAGCTCCCAGCGGCGCAGCGAGGGAAGTTTCACGCCGGCCTCGGAGAAGGCCTTGGTCACCTGCTGTGCGGAATCCGGGTTCAGGGCCCGGACGCCCAACGCCTCGGCCAGCCGGGCCGCCGCGGCGACCATCTCCCGGGGCGGCGAGCCGTCCAGCGGACGCGGGCCCAGGACCTCCTCCAGGATCGTGCTGTGCACGTCGACGCGCCAGGGCAGGCCGTGGTGCGCCATTTCGGCGGCGGCCAGCGAGGCCGCGGATTCGGCGGCCACCAGGAGCCGGAACGCGCCGGGGTTCGCGGTGGCCGAGATCCGGCGGAGCTGGTCGGCGTAGACCTCGCGGACCGCGCGCAGCGGGTCGACGTCGGAGGGCAGGCCGGAGCGGTCCGGTTCGAACAGCGCGGGCTGGGTCGTCGGGCTGTCGGTCGGGGCGGCCATGGTGCCCTCGGCACGGTCCTCGGGGACCGGCAGGCCGTGCAGCCGGGCCCACGCCGCACCGAGGGAGCGCGGCCCGCCGCAGTGGCCCTCGTAGGCCAGCAGCAGGGCCTCGGTGAGGGCCAGGTCGTGGCAGCGGTCGATGCGCACGCCGCGGCGCAGCAGGGCCGGGGCCAGGTCGGCGCTGGCCGGCCAGATCCAGCGCGGATGGTCGGGCTCGTCCGGGGACGAGGCCGCTTCCAACGCCCCGACCTCGGCTTCCAGGTCCGCGACGGCGCGCGCCGGCCCGGCCGCGGCGCCGGTGTCGGTGATCGCTTGAACGAAGCCTCGATCCCTGAAACCCTCGGGGTCGTAGGTCGCGGCGATCTGCATCCGATCATTGTCTGCGACAGCACTGACAACACCGACAACACCGACACTGACCGGCACATACAGGTGCCGACCGGCCCTGACCAGGCCGACGCTCGCGCACCGACATTCGTGCACCAACACTGACAGACCGATAAGGACCCGTCATGACCAAGACCGCCGTCGTCACCGGAGCCAGCAGCGGGATCGGCGCCGCCACCGCGCGCCAGCTGGCCGCCGAGGGGTTCCGGGTGGTGCTCGTGGCCCGCCGCAAGGAGCGCCTGGAGGCCTTGGCAGCGGAGATTTGCGAGACGGTACAGATCGCCGAGATCGGTGGCGTCGCCGAGGCGGTGACGCTGGACGTGACCGACGTCGAGGCGATCAAGGCGTTTGCGGCCGAGCTGGAGTCGTGTGACGTTCTGGTGAACAACGCCGGCGGTGCCATCGGCACGGACCCGGTGTCGGCGGCGGATCCCGGCGACTGGCGCTCGATGTTCGAGACCAACGTCCTGGGCGCCCTGAACTTCACGCAGGCGCTGCTGCCGAAGCTGATCGCCTCCGGCGCCGGGACCGTGGTGATGCTCACATCGACCGCCGCGCACGTCGCCTACGAGGGCGGCGCGGGCTACGCGGCGTCCAAGCACGCGATGCACGCCATGACCGCGACGCTGCGCCTGGAGGTCTTCGACCAGCCGGTCCGCGTGATCGAGATCGCGCCGGGCATGGTGATGACCGACGAGTTCTCGCTCAAGCGGTTCGGCGGCGACGCGGACAAGGCGGCCTCGGTGTACGCCGGCGTCCCGGGCCCGCTGGTCGCCGAGGACGTCGCGGACTGCATCGTGTGGTCGGTGACGCGGCCGCCGCACGTGAACGTGGACCTGATGGTCGTGCGGCCGCGGGCGCAGGCGGCGCAGCACAAGGTGCATCGGGTCACCGAGTAGCACGGAGCCTCGCAAAGTAGCGTAGATACAGAAAAGCGCCCCAGCCTTCGCGGCCGGGGCGCTTCGCTGTGTCGTCGGCGGACTCAGGCGATGGCCGCCGCCTCGGGCCCGCAGTCCTCGGCTATGGAGGCCGTCACAGGGACAGCGGCCACCGCCTTCTCCTTCGGCGCGGCGGCGTCCCCCTTGCGCAGCGTCGACAGGATCAGGCCGATCAGCACCAGCGGCGCCCCGACGATGATGCCGGCCTTGATGCTCTCGCCGAGGAACACCACCCCGCCGGCCACCGCGACCGCCGGGTTCACAAACGTGATCATCGACGACTTGGCCGGCCCGACCTCGCCGATCAGCGCGAAGAACAGCAGGAACGCCGCGGCCGTGCAGACCAGGCCGAGGGCGACCACCGCGGCCAGGGAGTTGGCCTTCGGCATGTGCGCGGGGTGGCTGAACGCCGCGATCGGCAGATACAGCAGCGCCACGCCGGTCAGCGACAGCGTGATGGTCGCCAGCGTCGGGACGCCGACCAGCTTGCGGTCGGCGATGATCGGCGCGATCGCGTAGCCGACCGCCACCGCGATCACCTCCAGCATCCGGCCCACCTGGACCTGGCCGATGTTCAGCCCGACGATCGCCACGACGCCGGCCATCCCGATGAACAGTCCGGCCAGCCGCGTCCCGGACACCGCCGAGCGGTCCCCGAGGCGCCACATGATCAGCGCGACGAAGAACGGCACGGCCGCGATCAGCAGCCCGGCCAGCGAGGAGGTCATGTGCTGCTCGGCGTCGCCCAGCAGCAGCCAGGGCCCGGCGATCTCCAGCGCCGCGAACGCCACGATGTAGCGCCACTGCTTCAGCGCCGGCCGCACCATCCCGCGCTTCCAGGCCACCGGCAACAGCACCGCCGCCCCGATCGCAGTGCGCGCGAACACGATGAACGGCGCCGGCATCCCCTCCAGCGCGACCTTGATCAACAGATACGGGATGCCCCAGATCACCGACATGGCCGCGAACAGCAGCCATCCCCGTTTCGACACGCGAGCCCCCTCAAGGCGACGAAATCGAATGACACCAATCAGTCGGCCGGCCCGCGAAACCCCCGGTCGCAGCCGTTCCGACGTTCCCCGGTAACAGCCACGGGGCGCCTGAGCATATTCCATGGGCGCTTTCCAGGAAATGAGGCCTCTGCCAAAGTGGACACCCTGCACGGAGCAACGGACCGATCACGTGGAGGCAACCGATGTCCGCCCCGAGACGCACCCCGAGACGCAGACCTGTCACCGTCGTCGCCGCCCTGGCCACGGCGGTCGCCCTGACCGGCACCCTGACCGCGGCGCGCGCCGCCCCGGCCCCCGCCTCCGGCTCGGGCCAGCCGCCGCGCGAGCCGGTGGCCACCGGCTACGGCGGCGCGGTGGCCAGCGTCAGCCCGGACGCCACGCAGACCGGCCTGGACGTGCTCAAGCACGGCGGCAACGCCGTGGACGCGGCGGTGGCCACGGCGGCCGCGCTGGGCGTCGTCGAGCCGTACTCGGCCGGGATCGGCGGCGGCGGCTTCTTCGTCTACTACAACGCCCGCACGCACAAGGTCTCCACGATCGACGGCCGCGAGTCCGGCCCGGCGGCGATGACCACGAACTGGTTCATCGACCCGGCCACCGGCAAGCCGCTGTCGTTCACCGACGCGGTCAACTCCGGCCTGTCGGTCGGCGTCCCGGGCACGTTGAAGACGTGGACGACGGCGCTGGACGACTGGGGCACCATCTCGTTGAAGAAGGCGCTGCAGGGCGGCATCGACATAGCCTCCAACGGTTTCGTCGTCGATCCGACGTTCAACTCCTTCACCGCGATGAACCAGGCGCGGTTCTCGCAGATCGCGCCGACGGCGCAACTGTTCCTGCCGAACGGCGCGGCGCCGCCGGTGGGGTCGGTGTTCAAGAACCCTGATTTGGCGAACACCTACAAGCTGCTGGCCGAGGAGGGCCCCGGCCTGTTCTACGGCGGGGAGTTGGGCCAGGAGGTGGCCAACACCTCGCAGCACCCGCCGACGATCCCGAACCCGACGATGAACTTCCGGCCCGGCCAACTCACCGCCGCCGACATCGCCGGCTACACCGCGCCGGTGCAGGCGCCGACGCACGTGGACTACAAGGGTCTGGACGTCTACTCGATCGCGCCGCCGTCCTCCGGCGGGACCACGGTCGGGGAGGCTCTCAACATCCTGTCGAACTTCGACGTGGACCCCGGCGACCAGGTGCAGGCGCTGCACCTGTACGACGAGGCCTCGAAGATCGCCTTCGCCGACCGCAACCGCTGGGTCGGGGACGCGAACTTCAACGACGTGCCGACCGAGCAGCTGACCTCCAAGGTCTACGGCAAGGACCGGGCCTGCCTGATCAGCCCGACCAGCACGCTGGCCGCGCCGGTCGCGCCCGGGAACCCGTTCGCGCCGGGCGGCGGCACGCAGTGCCCGTCCACGGCGCCGACCGGGACCTCGTACGCCGACACCGAGGGCCTGTCCACGACGCACCTGGTGACCGCGGACAAGTGGGGCGACGTCGTGTCCTACACCCTGACCATCGAGCAGACCGGCGGTTCGGCGATGACCGTGCCGGGCCGGGGCTTCCTGCTGAACAACGAGATGACGGACTTCGACTTCACGCCGCTGTTCCCGGGCGTGCCGGACCCGAACCTGCCGGCGGCGTTCAAGCGGCCGCGCTCGGCGATGTCGCCGACCATCGTGCTGAAGGACGGCAGGCCGTTCATCGCGGTCGGCTCCCCGGGCGGGGCGACGATCATCACCACGGTGCTGCAGATCCTGGTCAACCGTCTGGACCTGGGCATGAACCTGGAGCAGGCGATCGCCGCGCCGCGCGCCTCGCAGCGCAACGCGGCCTCGACCTTCGCCGAGCCGGCGTTCCTGAACCTGCCGGAGATCCCGGGGTTGGAGGCATTGGGTGAGAAGTTCACGCTCGTACCGCCTTCGGGGACGCCGACGCCGGAGATCGGTGCGGCGACCGGGCTGGAGTTCCTGCCGAACGGCGCGGTCGAGGCCGCGGCGGAGCCGGCTCGGCGTGGCGGCGGTGCCGCGGCGGTCGTGCACCCGGTGAGGTAGGACCGCAGTAGGGACTGTAGGTAGACAGGAGCGCTGCATCCCTTACCAGCGCTCGAATCCTCGATTCTTGGAATCTGGATCCTGGAATCTCAGGGCTGGACCGGGGCTCTCGGCAGTCTCCGGTCCAGCCAGACGAACACGGCGCCGAGCGCCAGCAGCAGAACAGCGACCATCGCCACGTTCAGCGTCACCCGGGCGTAGCCGTGCGTGCTCACGTCGATGAACGGATAGGGATACCAGTTCACGACGTGACCGCGGATCAGCGTGAACGCCACCCACGCCAGCGGATACACGGTCGACCATCCCAGGGTGGCCCAGGCCAGCCGTGGCCGCGGGCCGAACAGCAGCCAGCCGACCACCAGCAGGATCGGTGTGACGACGTGCAGGCCGAGGTCTGCGACGTTGCTCCAGCCGCCCAGATGCTGCTGCGGCCGCAGCACGACGACGTCGACCAGGCAGGTCACGGTGATGCACAGCAGGGCGTCCAGCAGCGCCACCGGCCACCAGGCGCCGCGCCGGTCGGGCACCAGGACCAGCGCGATCGCCACGGCCAGCACGATCAGGTTGCTCTGGATCGTGAAGAAGCAGAAGAAGTTGCCGATCCGCGTGCCGACGGTGAACGGCGACACCTGCGTGTTCTTGTTCGCGGCGGACAGGTAGAACTGGAGCACCAGTGACGCCGCACACACCAGCACGGTGAGCAGGTGCCAGGCCCGGGCGCGCTCGATGGTCATGCGTTGACGATATCGGCCGAGGTGGCGCCGGGATCTGAACCGGGCGTGGACTCGTGTCGTCTCACGGACTGGACCGGTAAGCCCCAAAAGGGCGATGCACCTATAGTCATTTACATGATCGCCAACGAGACGTCCCGCATGCCCGCCGCCATCATGGCGCCGCGGATGATGCGTTGCTGCGTCTCTTGTCGAATGTGTAGCTGCTGAGTCTCCCTCAGCTTCCGGCATCGCCCCTGCGGGGCTCCTCTGCCGGCCTGCGTGGGGCCCAACCTGCGGATTCTCCCTGTTTCGCAGGTTCTAGTAGCTCCTCCCCTTTGTAAGCCTTAGCGGCGCGCCATTTGTTGCGCGCCCGCCGCCGCGTGTCGCGGTTCATTGGAAAGCATCATGATTGAAATAAAAAACCTGACAAAGGTTTACCCTGCCCGCGATCGGCCGGTCACCGCCCTGGACGGCGTGGACCTGAGCGTCGCGGCCGGCGAGGTTTACGGCGTCGTCGGCCAGTCCGGGGCTGGCAAGAGCACGCTGATCCGCTGCGTGAACCTGCTGGAGCGCCCCACCTCCGGCACGGTGACCGTGGCCGGGCGCGAGCTCACCGCGCTGTCCGGACGGCAGCTGCGCGCCGAGCGCCGCCGCATCGGCATGGTGTTCCAGCACTTCAACCTGCTCTCCAGCCGCACCGCGCGGGAGAACGTCGAGCTGCCGCTGGAGATCGAGGGCCGGCTGACCCGCCGCGAGCGCCGGGCGAAGGCCGAGGAGCTGCTGGACGTGGTGGGCCTGGCCGACCGCGCCGGCGCCCACCCGGCGCAGCTGTCCGGCGGGCAGAAGCAGCGGGTCGGGATCGCGCGGGCGCTGGCCGCCGATCCGCACGTGCTGCTCTCCGACGAGGCCACCTCGGCGCTGGACCCGGAGACCACCCGCAGCGTGCTGAAGCTGCTCAAGGAGGTCAACGAGCGGCTCGGCGTCACGGTGCTGCTGATCACGCACGAGATGGAGGTCGTCAAGGCGGTCTGCGACAGCGCGGCGCTGATGCGCGACGGCCGGATCGCCGAGTCCGGGACCATCTCGGAGCTGCTGACGCGGGAGCACTCGGAGCTGGCGCGAGAGCTGTTCCAGCTCGGTCCGGCGCCGGAATCCTCGGGCCTGCCCGACACCACGGTCCTGGACGTCACCTTCCACGGCGACTCCACCGCGCAGCCGCTGGTCTCGCAGCTGGCGCGGACGTACTCGGTCGACGTCACGATCCTGGGCGCGGCCATCGAGACGGTGAACGGACAGACCGTGGGGCGGATGCGGATCGGGCTGCCGGGGCGGTTCGAGGAGAACGTCGTGCCGATCGGGTTCCTGCGCGAGCGGGGACTGAATGTCGAGGTCGTCGCAGCGGGAGCCTCGCCTGGAGCCCCATCCGGCGGCACCGGGCACTCGCTTGAGGAGGTCGCGTCGTGAGCTGGTCGGACATGCAGCCGCTGCTGTGGCAGGCGACCCTGGAGACGGTGCAGATGGTCGGCTGGTCGGCGCTGTTCACGGTGCTGATCGGGCTGCCGGTCGGACTGCTGCTGGTCCTCACCGACCGCGGCGGCCTGCTGGCGAACCTGCCTGCGAACAAGGCGTTGGGGACCGTGGTGAACGTGGGGCGCTCGCTGCCGTTCATCATCCTGCTGATCGCCATCACGCCGTTCACCCGCGGGATCGTCGGGACCACCATCGGCGTGGACGCCGCGATCGTGCCGCTGGCCGTCGGCGCCGTGCCGTTCTTCGCCCGGCTGGTGGAGACCGCGGTGCGCGAGGTCGACAGGGGCCTGATCGAGGCCTCGGCGGCGATGGGCGCCTCGCACCTGGCCACGGTCCGCAAAGTCCTGCTCCCCGAGTCGCTGCCGGCGCTGGTCAGCGGCCTGACGACGACCGTGGTCGCGCTGGTCGGCTACTCGGCGATGGCCGGGGCGATCGGCGGCGGGGGCCTGGGCGACCTGGCCATCCGCTACGGCTACCAGCGCTTCGAGAACGGGCTCATGATCGCCACGGTCGTGCTGCTGATCGTCCTCGTCCAGATCGTCCAGTGGCTCGGCGACTTCGCCGCCAAGCGGCTGGCCCACCGGTAACCACCCCGGCCATCCCCCTCCTTCAGTACACGGAAGAAAGAAGACCTTGTTCATGCGCAACAAGAAGCTCGCCGCGTCCCTGACCGCCCTCGTCGGCGTCCTGGCCGTGGGTCTGACCGCCTGCTCCTCGTCGAAGTCCGCGGGCTCCTCCGGCTCCTCGGCCGCGGGCTCCTCCGGCGGCGTCGACTCGATCACCGTCGCGGCCTCCCCGATCCCGCACGCGCAGATCCTGGACTACATCCGCGACAACCTGGCGGCCAAGGCCGGGCTGAAGCTGACGGTGAAGGAGTTCACCGACTACGTCCAGCCGAACCTGGCCACCCAGGACGGCGAGGTCGGCGCGAACTACTTCCAGCACCAGCCCTACCTCGACGACTTCAACAAGAACAAGGGCACCGACCTGGTCCCGGTCGTCGGCGTCCATCTGGAGCCGCTGGGCCTGTACTCGCACAAGGCGAAGTCCCTGGACCAGATCAAGGACGGCGCCACCGTCGCGGTCCCGAACGACGCCACCAACGAGGGCCGGGCGCTGAAGCTGCTGGCCGACAACAACCTGATCACCCTCAAGCCCGGCGCCGGCGCCACCGCCACGGAGAAGGACGTCGCGAGCAACCCCAAGCACCTGAAGTTCAAGCCGCTGGAGGCCGCCGAGCTCCCCCGCGCCCTCGACGACGTGGACGCCGCGGTGATCAACGGCAACTACGCGCTGCAGGCGAAGCTGACGCCGAGCAAGGACGCGCTGGCGCTGGAGAAGACGGCCGGGAACCCCTACGTCAACATCCTGGTGGTGAAGAAGGGGCACGAGAACGACCCGGCGGTGAAGAAGCTGGCCACGCTGCTGACCTCGGACCAGGTGAAGCAGTACATCGAGAAGACGTTCAACGGGTCGGTGATACCGGCGAGCTGAGTTCTGCTTCTGACTACTGCCGGCCCGGCCGCAGTCATGTTCCCGGGCCGGATCGCCGGGCTCGCAGCCGATCGCTTCTGGAGACAGGGGCGGTCGGCTGCGGGCTTTCCTCAACTGAACTGTCCAACTCAGCTTCTGGCAACCATCGCGACGCCGAGCGTGATCATCGTGACCGCGATGATGCCGTCCAGCACGCGCCAGGCCTTGGGCCGCGCGAGCACCTTCCCGAGGCGGCGGGCGCCGAATCCGAGGCCTGAGAACCACAAGACGCTGCCAGTGGTCGCACCGAGGGCGAAGTACCAGTGCATGCTGCCGTAGCTGTTGCCGACGGTGCCCAGCAGCAGGACCGTGTCGAGGTAGACGTGGGGGTTGAGCCAGGTCAGCGCCAGGCAGGTCAGAACCGCTGTGCGCAGGGACTTCTCCCCCGTTCCGTCGGCGGCCAGGTGGTCCTGTTGCCGCCAGGCGCGGCGGGCGGCGAGCAGGCCGTAGGTCACCAGGAACGCGGCGCCGATCCAGGCGATCGCGGTCACCACCGTCGGCATCGAGCGCACGAGTGCGCCCAGGCCGCCGATGCCGGCCGCGATCAGGACCGCGTCGGAGGCCGCACAGATCGCGACGATCGGGGTGACGTGCTCGCGGCGGATGCCCTGGCGCAGGACGTAGGCGTTCTGCGCGCCGATCGCGACGATCAGGGACAGGCCGGTGCCGAGGCCGGCCGCGGAGGCCGCGAGGGGGGTGGTCATGAGCACGATGTTAGGAAGGTGTGTGATCCACAGGCCAGCTAACTTTTCTTGCGTATCATTAGAGATCATGATGACGGACCTACCGCTGGACCACGTGCGGACCCTGCTGGTGGCGGTGGACGCCGGGACGTTCGAGGCCGCGGCGCGGATCCTGCACGTCACGCCGTCCGCGGTCAGCCAGCGGATCAAGGCGTTGGAGCAGCGGACGGGGCGGGTGCTGCTGGTGCGGTCCAAGCCGCTGCGGCCGACCGAGTCCGGCGTCGCGGTGGTGCGGTTCGCGCGGCAGTTGGCGTGGCTGGAGGACAGCGCGCGTGCGGAGCTGGGGCTTGCCGGGGCGGGGGCTTCGGGTTCCGGCGGCGACAGTGGCGACGGCACCGGCTCCGGCGGCCCGGGCCGCGGCGTGCCGGTGCAGACGCTGTCGATCGCGGTCAACTCCGACTCGCTGAGCACGTGGTTTCCCGAGGTGACAGCCCGTTTCAGCGCCGACGCGGCGGTCTGCTTCGACCTCCATCGCGAGGACCAGGACTACACGGACGAGTTGCTTCGGGCCGGGCTGGTGATGGCGGCCGTCTCGTCGTCGCCGAAGCCGGTGCAGGGATGCGTTGTGCGGCCGTTGGCGCGGATGCGATACCGCGCCGTGGCCACGCACGGGTTCGTCCGGCGGTGGCTGCCGGACGGCGTCGGGGCGACCGACCTGGCCGCCGCGCTCGCCGTCGCGCCGGTCATCATCTTCAACCGCAAGGACGACCTACAGGACGGCTTCCTGCGCAGCATCGGGGTCACAGCCAGCGGACCTCGCCACTACCTGCCGGCGACCGACGCCTACCTCTACGCGGTGGAGTCCGGGTTCGGGTGGGGGCTGATCCCGGACGTGCAGGCGAGGCAGTTCGGGCAGGTGGAGTTGGTGGAGCTGGCGCCGGAGCGGCCGGTCGACGTGCCGCTGTACTGGCAGCAGTGGAAGCTCGCGCCGGCGTTGTTGAGCGAGGTCGGTGAGGTGGCGGCGGAGGTCGCGGCGCGGCGGTTGGGGTAGACCGCCACACCTCAAATCCCGAACCGCGCCGCCAACCCGTCCAACATCGCCTCCAGCCCCAACTCGAACTCCCCCTCCGCGTCCACCGGCGCCAGCCCCTCCATCACGAGCTTCGCGAACAGCGGATACCGCCCGCTGCGCAGCAGCCACTGCATGTTCGAGCGCAGCAGAAGCCTGACATCCCCGTCCGTCCCGTACCCGCGCCGCTCCAGCATCGTCCGCTGGTTCACCTCGCCGTCGGTGGCGCCGCGCGCGTAGGAATCCAGAGCCCTGATGAGCTGCATCTTCTGATCCCCGGTCAGCGGCAACGGCTCCAGGGCGGCGAGCATGCGCTCCAAAACCAGGTTGCGGTTGGGCGTCAGGCTGGTCGGGACCTGCGCCTGGGCCGCCGGGAGCCAGGGGTGCGCGAGCGTGGTGTCGCGGCGGCGGCGCGCGGCCTCGCGGAACACCGCGCGCCAGTCGTCCGGGTCGGCGAGGAGTTCGGACGCGGTGCCCACCACGTCTGTCATCAGCTCCAGCAGTTCGTCCTTGCTGTTCACGTACCGGTACAGGGCCATCGTCGCCACGCCCAGGCTTTCGGCCAGCTTGCGCATCGACACGGCGTCCAAGCCCTCGGCGTCGGCCAGGGCGATGGCGGCCTCGGCGATGCGCTCGTGGCTCAGGGTCGTGCGGGCGCCTCGGGGGGCGTCGATGCGCTCCCAGATCGTCGGCGGGGTCGGGACGTCAGGCGCCGCCGACTCCGCCGGCCCGTCCGATTCCGCCGCCGGGTCGCACCCGCTCTTGGTCTTCGCCATGCCGAAAGCCTCCCATGGGCTCGGAAACGCGGGCCCGCGCTCCCGCCTTGTGTACATCGTACGCTCTGTTGTACGGTGTACGCATCGGCGCGTACACCGTACACATCAGCGCCACGCCATTCACTCCCCAGGGGGATCACCATGACCACCGCGACCGCTACGGCGGACATCACCGAAGCCGACGCGCACGAAACAGCCGCCACGCCGACCGCGACCCCCGACCCGCTCCGCGTGGCCGTCATCATCGGCAGCACCCGCACCGGCCGCTTCGCCCCCGTCGTCACCGACTGGTTCGTCACGCGCGCCGCCGAGAGCCACCCGGGCCTCGACCTCGACGTCATCGACCTGGCGGAGACCGACCTTCCGCTGACCATGACCGACTTCGGGCAGCCCCGCCCCGAACCGGTCGCGGCCCTGGCCCCGCGCCTGGCCGGCGCGGACGCCTTCGTGATCGTCACGCCGGAGTACAACCACTGGACCGCCACGACCCTGCGCGCCGGACGCCGGCAGACCGCCGCCGGCTGAAACCTTGCGCTGAGCGCAAATAAATAATTGCGCTGAGCGCAAGTTCGGGAGAAGGTGGACCCGTGTCCGCGACCGAGAACCAGAACGAGAACCAGAACGAGAACGAGTTCGAAGCGGGCTCTCGCCGCGAACGCAAACGGCTGGAGACCCGCAACTGCATCAGCCAGGCGGCGCTGCAGCTGACGCTGGAGAACAACGGCCTGCAGAACGTCAGCCCCGACGAGATCGCCGAACGCGCCGGGGTCTCCGCGCGCACCTTCCACAACTACTTCCACAGCCGCGAGGCCGCGCTCGGCGCGCTGCCCGGGGACCGGGCCAGACGCGTGGCGCTGGCCTTCAGCGAACGCCCCGCCGAGGAGCCCTTCGACGTCGCGCTCGCCGAGGCGGTCGTCGCGGAGTACACCCTGGGCCACGAGCCGGGCAAAGAGAGCGTCCGCAAGCTCCGCGAGATCATGGCCAACGGCAGCTTCAGCAAGGAGGCGCTGCGCACGGTCATGGACGAGGAGGGGGCCCGGCCGCACCTGCTGGAGTCGATGCGCCAGCTCGAAGAGCAGCTGACGCCGGTCATCGCCGAGCGGCTGGGGCTGGATCCGAGTGAGGACCTGCTGCCGCGGATCGTCGCGGCGGCGGTGAACGGGGCGGTCCGGGTGGCCACGAAATATTGGCTGCACGAGGACGTCGACGTCCCCTACACTGCCCTGCTGCGCCAGGCGGTCCGCACAGCCGCGGCTCTGGCCCAGCAACCCGCCCTCCCGCTGGGGCCCAGCCTACACGAAAACGAAAACCCCTGATTTCGCCTACAGTGCACGCCCGGTCACGCTGACAGCCACCGCTGCCCGGCATGCCGAGCCAGATGGGACGATCTTCATGCTTGTCAAGATCCTGAAACAATACCTGCGACCGTACAAGGGGCCGATCGCGCTGGTCCTGGCCCTGCAGTTCGTACAGACGCTGTGTGCGCTGTATCTGCCCACGCTGAACGCCGACATCATCGACAACGGCGTGGTCAAGGGCGACAACGGATACGTGCTCAAGACCGGCGGCTTCATGCTGCTGTTCTCCCTGCTGCAGATCGCCTGCTCGGCCGGGGCGGTCTACTTCGGGGCCAGGACCGCCACGCTGCTGGGCCGGGACCTGCGGGCCGGCGTCTTCGACCGGGTCCAGGCCTTCTCCACCCGCGAGGTCGGCCGCTTCGGCGCGCCCTCGCTGCTCACCCGGACCACCAACGACGTGCTGCAGGTGCAGACCGTGGTCCTGATGACCTTCACCATGGCCGCCGCGGCGCCGGTGATGCTGGTCGGCGGGGTGATCCTGGCGCTGCGCCAGGACGTGCCGCTGTCCGGGCTGCTGGTGGCGATCATCCCGGCGCTGGCCATCGCGATCGGCATCATCATCCGGCGGATGGGCCCGCTGTTCCGGATCGTGCAGGTCCGGATCGACAAGATCAACGGGGTGATGCGCGAGCAGATCACCGGCATCCGGGTCATCCGCGCCTTCGTCAAGGACGAGCACGAGTACGAGCGCTACGGCCGGGCCAACGACCAGCTGCTGGACGTCTCGCTGCGGGTCGGCAAGCTGATGGCGCTGATGTTCCCGATCGTGATGACGATCGTGAACTTCGCCAGCGTCGGCGTGCTGTGGTTCGGCGCGCACCGCATCGACTCCGGCGGCATGCAGATCGGGTCGCTGACGGCGTTCCTGAGCTACCTGATGCAGATCCTGATGAGCGTCATGATGACCACCTTCATGTTCATGATGGTGCCGCGCGCCGCGGTCTGCGCCGACCGCATCGGCGAGGTGCTGGAGACCGAGTCCAGCGTGGTGCCGCCGGCGACGCCCACGGTGCCGCAGACCTCCGGGACGCTGGAGCTGCGCGGGGCGAGCTTCAAGTACCCGGGCGCCGAGGACTGCGTGCTCAACGAGGTGTCGCTGGTCGCCCGGCCCGGTGAGACCACCGCGATCATCGGCTCCACCGGCGCGGGCAAGACCACGCTGCTGAACCTGGTGCCGCGGCTGGCCGACGTCACCGACGGCGCGGTCCTGGTCGACGGGGTGGACGTGCGCGAGCTCGATCCGACGACGCTGACCAAGTCGGTGGCCATCGTGCCGCAGAAGCCGTACCTGTTCACCGGGACCATCGCCTCCAACCTGCGCTACGGCCGCCCCGACGCCTCCGACGAGGAGCTGTGGGAGGCGCTGGACACCGCGCAGGCCCGGGACTTCGTCGAGCGGATGCCCGAGGGGCTGGACGCGCCGATCGCGCAGGGCGGGACCAACGTCTCCGGCGGTCAGCGACAGCGCCTGGCGATCGCCCGCGCGCTGGTGCACAAGCCGGAGATCTTCCTGTTCGACGACTCGTTCTCGGCCCTGGACTACAGCACCGACGCCCGGCTGCGGGCCGCGCTGGTGGACCAGACGCGGGAGTCCACGGTGGTCATCGTCGCGCAGCGGGTGTCCACGATCCGCAGCGCGGACCGCATCATCGTCCTGGACCTGGGCGTGGTGGTCGGGTCCGGGACGCACGGCGAGCTGATGGAATCCAACCAGACCTACCGCGAGATCGTGCTCTCGCAGCTCACCGAAGAGGAGGCCGCGGCATGAGCACGGACGGGGCGGGGAACGGCGGCGAGAACGCCGAGAACACGACCAATGGTTCGAGCGCTGGGAACGGCGCGAGCGCCGGCAGCACCGATCACACCGAGATCGTGAAGGCCGAGCAGAACGGCGGCAAGGTGAACGGCGCCGCCACCAATGGTGCAACGCAGAATGGTGCCGCCACCAACGGCGCGGCACAGAATGGTGCAGCCGGCTCGGACTCCGAGCGCCTGGAGACCGAGAGCGAAGGCGACGCACCGCGTCCGCAGCAAGGCGGCGCACTGCGCGGCCCGGCCGCGTTCATGTCCGGCCCGGCCGCGAAGTCGAGGGACTTCAAGGGCTCCTCGCGCCGGCTGCTGGCCTACTTGCGCCCGGAACGCACGATCCTGATTGTCTCCATGCTGATGGCCGCGATAGGCGTCGGCATGTCGGTCTGGGGCCCGAAGCTGCTGGGCAAGGCCACGGACCTGATCTTCGCCGGCGTCATCGGCCGCCAGACCCCGCGCGGGCCGAACGGCCAGTACCCGACGAAGGCCGAAGCGGTCCAGCACCTGCAGGAGACCGGCCACGGCACGCAGGCCAGCCTGGTGAAGTCCATCGACTTCAACCCGGGCCACGGCATCGACTTCACCGAGGTCGGCCATGTCATGATGCTGCTGCTGGGCCTGTACGTCCTGGTGTTCATCTGCATGATGATCCAGTCGCGGCTGGTCATCGTCGTGGTGAACCGGGCGATGGCGCGGCTGCGCACCGACATCGAGGCCAAGCTGAGCCGGCTGCCGCTGTCGTACTTCGACAAGCAGCCGCGCGGCGAGGTGCTGTCCCGGGCCACCAACGACGTGGACAACTTGGCGCAGTCGCTGCAGCAGTCGCTGGCGCAGGTCGTGATGCAGGTCTTCACGCTGCTCGGCGTGACCGCCTTCATGCTGTGGACCTCCTGGCTGCTGGGCCTGATCGCGATCGCCACGGTGCCGCTGTCGGTGTACGTCGCCGGCCGGATCGGCAAGAAGTCCAAGCCGCAGTTCGTGAAGCAGTGGGCGGCCACCGGCCGGCTGAACGCGCACATCGAGGAGATGTACACCGGCCACCAGCTGGTCAAGGCGTTCGGCCGGCAGGAGGAGGCGGCGGCGGAGTTCAAGAAGCAGAACGACTCGCTGAACGACGCCAGCTTCCGGGCCCAGTTCATCAGCGGCCTGATCCAGCCGACGATGATGTTCCTGGGCAACGTCACCTACGTGCTGGTCGCGGTGGTCGGCGGCCTGCGGGTCTCGGCCGGCGCGCTGTCGCTGGGCAGCGTCCAGGCCTCGATCCAGTACACGCGGCAGTTCATGATGCCGCTGTCCCAGGTCGCGGCGATGGCCAACCTGATGCAGTCCGGCGTGGCCTCGGCCGAGCGGATCTTCCAGATCCTGGACGCCGAGGAGATGTCCCCGGAGCCGGCGCAGCCGGTGGAGCTGGAGCGGGTCCAGGGCCGGGTGGAGTTCCGCGACGTGAACTTCAGCTACTCGGCGGACCGGCCGCTGATCGAGGACCTGTCGCTGGCCGTGCAGCCGGGGCAGACCGTGGCCATCGTCGGCCCGACCGGCGCCGGCAAGACCACCCTGGTCAACCTGCTGATGCGGTTCTACGAGGTGGACTCCGGCGCGATCCTGCTGGACGGCGTGGACACGGCGGAGATGTCGCGGGAGTACCTGCGGTCCCAGACCGGCATGGTGCTGCAGGACGCCTGGTTGTTCGGCGGCACCATCGCCGAGAACATCGCCTACGGCACTCGAGACGCCTCGACCGAGCGGATCCAGACAGCGGCGGCGGCCACGCACGTAGACCACTTCGTGCGCACCCTGCCGGACGGGTACGACACCGTGATCGACGAGGAGGGCTCGAACCTGTCGGCCGGTGAGAAGCAGCTGATCACGATCGCCCGAGCCTTCCTGGCCGAGCCGGCGATCCTGATCCTGGACGAGGCCACCTCCTCGGTCGACACCCGCACCGAAGTCCTCATCCAGCGCGCGATGAACAAGCTGCGGGAGGGACGGACATCGTTCGTCATCGCGCACCGGCTGTCCACGATCCGCGACGCCGACATGATCCTGGTCATGGAGAACGGCCGGATCGTCGAGACCGGGACGCACACTCAGCTGCTGGATTCCGACGGCGCGTACTCGCGGTTGTACGCGGCGCAGTTCGCGCAGGCTCTGGCTGAGGTCGACTGAGGTTTCGGCTGGGGTTTCGGCTGGGGTTTCGGCTGGGGTTTCGGCTGGGTTGGGTTGCGGTCGACTGCGGTTGACCGAGGCCCGACCGCGGCCGAGCCGAGGTCCGGCTGAAAGCGACTGAGACAGGGTTCTGTGTTATACCGGGCTGGCCGACTCCGAGGGGGGAGTCGGCCGGCCCACATCTTTTCCCGCGCCCCGCCAAGCACTCGTTTCGCTGACTCACCTACCTCAGCATGTTCCGCCGCATCGCCCGACCTCGCAGACCACGTTGTTAAGCTCCGAAGATGGCTTACGAGCAAGCAGCAGACCGTTTTCTGAAGGCCCTGGAGGCGACCCTCGCGCCGGACATGCTGCGCGGCGTCTACGTCGTCGGCTCCGCCGCGCTCGGCGGCTGGCGTCCCGGGCGCAGCGACCTGGACGTGCTGGTGGTGCTCGACCGCCCGATGAACGCCTCGGACTCGGCGATGGTCGGCGAGATGCACGCCGAGTTGGAGACCACGCGCGCCGACCGTCCGCACTGCGACGGCCACTACGTCACGCCCGACCTGCTCGGCGCACGCAGCGAGGCCAAAGTCCCGTTCGCGGTGGACGGGGTCTTCAAGCCCGAGGGCCACGCCACCGATCCGGTGCTCTGGGCGATCCTCGACCGGCACGGCGTCACGCTGCGCGGGCCGCAGGCCTCGGAGCTGAAGGTCGCCCCGGATCCGACATGGCTGCGGGAGTGGAACCGCGGGAATCTGGAGTCCTACTGGCGCACGCACGTCAGGTACCGGACGCACTTTGCGAAACAGGACCCTGCTTCGCCGGTGGCCCCCTACCTGCTGGCCTGGGAGGCGACCGGGCCGGGCCGGCTGCACGCGACCATCGCGACCGGCCAGGTGATCTCGAAGGAGGCGTCGGCCGACTACACGGCCGGGCTTTTCCCGGAGTACGCGAATCTGTGTGCGAAGGCGAAGGCGTACCGACTCGGTGATGAGACGGTGACATGTACGGCCGCCGAGGCGCTGCGGGTGATCGACCTGGTGGAGGCGGTGTGCAACTCGGCAAAAGAGTTGCCATGATCTCGTGACTTCCTGGCTACCTGCGAGTAGCTTTACCGACCGGTAACCACGCGCGTGTGACCCTGACCACTCGACCCGTTCGCCCACCGGTCCACCAGGGAGTCAGTATGCGTAAACGCCGCTTCGCCCACGCCATTTCCGCCGCACTCCTGGCCGCGCCCTTCCTGGCGCTGGCCGCCCCGGCGCACGCCGCCACCGCGTCCGGGATCAACGACTTCTCGTGCCGCCCCAGCGCCGAGCACCCCCGCCCCGTCGTGCTGGTGCACGGCACGTTCGGCAACGCCGGCGACAACTGGATCGTCGGCGCGCCGTACATCGCCTCGCGCGGCTTCTGCGTCTTCGAACTCGACTACGGCCAGGAACCGGGCATCCCCCTGTTCCACGGCCTGGCCCCGGTCGCCCAGTCGGCACAGCAACTGGCGCACTACGTCGACCAGGTGCTGGCCGCCACCGGCGCCTCCCAGGTCGACATCGTCGGCCACAGCCAGGGCGGGATGATGCCCCGCTACTACCTGAAGTTCCTCGGCGGCGCCCCCAAGGTCCACACCCTGGTAGGCCTGGCCCCCTCCAACCACGGCACCAACCTCGACGGCATCGAGACCCTCGCCGCCAAGTACTTCCCCGGCGCCATCGGCCTGATCGGCACGGCCTGTCCCGCATGCAGCGACCAGATCGTCGGCTCGCCCCTGATGCAGCAGCTGAACGCCGGCGGCGACACCGTGCCCGGAGTGCAGTACACGGTGATCTCGACCAAGTACGACGAGGTCGTGACGCCATGGCAGTCGCAGGCACTGAACGGGCCGAACGTACACAACGTCCTACTGCAAGACCTATGCGCCGCCGACCTGTCGGAGCACGTCGCCATCGGGACCACCGACAAGATCGCGCTGCATGAGGCGGTCAACGCGCTGGATCCGGCGAACGCTACGCCGACCACGTGCCTGTCAGTCTTCTCATAGGTTCATAGGCTCACGGGATCATAGGTTCGCCCTTCCGGTCGAGCCGGCTTCGGGCGCGTAGCCCGGACCGGGGCGGTGCCGCGGCCTGGTTGGCGCGGCACCGCCTGCCGTGCGCGGGACGTGGCGTGCCGGACACGATGTGCCGGACACGGCGTGCGGGACGCGGCAGGCGGTGCCGCCCGCGGTGCGCGGGACGCGGTGTGCCGGACGCGCTGTCAGAGACCCGGCGTGCGAGACGCGGTGTGCCGGGCACGGCGTGCGGCGTGCGGCTTGCGGCGTGCGGTGCCGCCCGCGGTGTGCGGGACCCGGCGAGGCTTTGGCGCAGCCTCCACTGTGCCTACGACTTGGCCGAATTCGAAGGCTCTCATCACCTCGCCGCCCGTGAGTTCATCCGAGCCTCAGCGGCCTGCCTGTTGGAGGCCCGCCAGAGCCAGCAGCCGTTCCATGTGCTCGACGGGAAGGGACGGCGAGGCGCCGGCGGCCTCCGCGACGGACTCTGATGAGTCTGCGAGGAGCTGGAGCAGAGCTGGAAGCGGAAGGTTGCGGTGGCCCGCGACCGCGCGACGTACACGGTCTGCAGGGTCGCAGGCCAACTGCTCGGCGAGTTCCGATGGCAGGTCCGGATCGCGGGGCGCGAAGGAGCGGAGCCTGGACTCGGGGTCGGTGGCGAAGCGCCGCAGGACCTCCGGCGGGAAGGTCAAGACCTCCGCGTCGTCCCACCACAACGTGAACTTATCCCGCGGCCGGTAGCGGCGCTCGATGCTCTCGGCCGTCGCCGGATCGACCAGGTGCGGGGCCGTTTCGGCCATGGTGAGGCGGACCATCTCCTCCCCATCGGCCAGCAGCCGTGCCACCGCGTCGGCGGGCAGGGATTCGTTGCACGCCGCGGAGGCTCGGAAGCTGACATAAGGCGAGTCGATGTGCGGCAACGGATCGGCGGTGACCCAGTCCAGCTGCAGGATGCGCAGCTCCGTCGGAGCGAAGGAGTTCCCGTACCAGCGGCGAACCGTTTCGTCCTCGGCGTCGGGGCCCGGCCAGGCCGCCGCACGCGAGAGCTCGTGGACCGCAGCGTGGATCTGCGCCCGCAGGTGCTCGGGCGTGTCGGGGCGCGCGAAGACCTTGATCCGGACGTTCAAGTCCGGATCGACGGCAAGGATGTCGCGGACTGGCGGCGGCAGGTCCGGATGCCGGGCGAGTTCGGCACGCACCTTGTCGTCCGGATCTGCGGCAAGCCGCCGAAGGGTATCGGCGTCCAGGACGGCGTGGATCACCGCGCCCGCTCGGGTCACCGGATCCGCCAACAGGGCCGGCAGCAGATCCGCGGGCGGTGCCGGATGCCGCCGACGCGCGCCGTAGATCGAGCAGGCCGCGGCGCGGACCCGGGGCTCGGGATCGGTCAGCAGGATCCGCCGGACCTGCTCCGGCGCCCGGGTCCAGCGTCTGGCCAAGTCGGCGCGGATCGCGGGGTCGGGGTCGGTGGCAAGGCGGGCTCGCAGGTCAGGCGGCGTGTGGCGGCTTTGGGCGAAGCGCTCGCGGACTTGCGGTTCGGGATCGTCGATGAGCTGCTCCAGCAACTGCCTCGGCGCGGTCGCGGCGTGGACGGCCAGCGCGGCCCGCACCCCCATGTCCCGGTGGGCGGCGAGTTGGATGCGGAAGCGGTCCGGGAGCCGCTTGTTGAGTGCCAGGCTGTGCACGAGCCCGTGGTCGTCGAGCTCGATGATCTCGGTGATCATGTCGTCGGTGAGGTCCGGGCGTCCCGCCACCTTTCCCCCTCCCCGTCGCCATGCGAACAGGCGCCGGATCATGGCGGCCGGCAGGGCGGGGTTCGTCGCCAGGCCGTCCATCACTTTGCCGAGGTGTACCGGAGTCGGGGCGTCAGCGTCCATGGGGCCAGGATGCCAGGCGGGCTACGTCGTGCTGGTGGCGGTTGGTCGGGCTGATCGATCAGGCCCCTGATCATCCTCGGCAAGGATGCGCTGGGCGATGGCGGCGTAGTGGCTGGCGGTGGTGTGGGAGAGGTTGAGGACGCGGGTCAGGTGGAGGGGGTCTGGTCGGGCAGACAGCGCCTCGTGGAGGATCCGGTCGCGGCGGGTCCGGTCGAGAGCGATGCTCGTTGGCGAGCGGTGCCGCGTCTGGTTGGCGCGGTGCCGCCTGCGGTGTGCGGGTTGCGGTGAGGCGTTTTGGGCAGCCTCCAGGGCCGGACCCTGGTGCCTGGGGGTGGCGCTGGGGTCCGGCTGTTGGGTTGTGGTGTGGTGCCCGCCCCTTGCGGGGCCTGCTCGATGCGGGGCGATCCCCCACTGTGCCTCCGACTTGGCCGAAGTCGAAGGCGTTTCTATCGCCTCGCTTCGAGCAGTCGACGACGCGAGGTCATCGAGGGCGTGGCGGTCGGCCCCGGACCGGCGCGGTGAGCTCTGTCCGCGCACGACCGGTGTCGACCGTCGATCCGTCGGCCGCCGGTGGTGCATGTGGCGTTGGGTGGCGGCTTCTGGACTGTCTCAATAGTCCGCGAAGACCGCATATCGGACATCGGGTGAATGGCGTAGATCGCGCTGCGCATATCAGCCGAGGCCGAACGGGTGACCAGCGGCGACGCGGGGGCTTGCCGCCGCAGCGTAGAGGGGGTTCCGCAGGGCGCAGGCGGGGTGCGAGACACACGCGCCGCCACAACGCGCAGGCGGTACTGCAACGCGCACACGCCGGCGCAACGAGCAGGCGGTGCCGCAGAGCGCGCACTCGTCGCCGCTGGGCGCAGGCGGTGCCGCAGGGCGCACGCGGTGCGCAACACGCACGCGCCGCCGCAACGCGAAGGCGGAGCTGCAACACGCACACGCCGCCGCAGCACAGAGGCGGTGCCGCAGAGCGCAGGCGGTGCTGCAACGCGCACACGCCGCCGCAGCGCAGAGGCGGTGCCGCAGAGCGCAGGCGGTGCCGCAGAGCGCAGGCGGTGCCGCAGAGCGCAAACGCCGCCGCAGCGTAGAGGGGCTGCGCAGCGCGCAAGCCCCGCCGCGCGTAGCGCCTCAGGCCGCCCCTGGCGGTGGGTGGCGGCCTGAAGCGCTACGCGCCGCCGGGGAGGGGTGGGCCT
>NZ_JAACYW010000112.1 GCF_015356825.1 Catenulispora rubra
CACCCCGCCCTCATCGACGCGCTCACAGCCCACAACGCAACCGTCTGCCCACACGAGGACCAGCGGGAATGGCGAAGCGGCGGATGGCCGGAAACCAGCCGCGGTCCACGAACCCTGACGCGATCCTGACCAGACGAGACCGCCGTGCCCAAAACCGATGACGATCGCGGTAGCCCACCAGCCCCGTGGCCGTCCGCAACGCCGCGCGGACGGTGACGCCCATCCGCGTCAGCGCCCCAGCGTCACCTTCTCGCTGGACCCCATGCACCCATGCCGCAGTGTCAGCCAGGATTGTCTGTCCGACCACGAGCTGCCCCTCTTCTCGCGGGTCCGGAATATGTCGGCCTGACACTACGGCGCCCCAAGACTGCCGACACAGTTTCTGTGGCAGCGAACAAAGCACTTGGTCCCCAGACACAGCGACGTCGCGGAGCCACCAGGACGTCGGCGACCGTCTGGCAACATGAGCCGGTACGGATCCGGCGGGTACGGCATGTCATGTGCCCGCTGTTCGTCGGCATCCGGTTCGCGCTAGAGGTCGGCGCCGAACCAGATGCCGTTGTGGTGAAGAAGTGCCCGCGCGATGCGGGCAAAGGCTGAGCTGGAGGCCGATTCGCATGACGGGCACGGAGTTGGCGGCGCTGGCCGCCTGGGCGCGGTCGTGTCTGCCGGGACTGGTCGACGCCGCATGCGCCGCGACCGTCGACCGCATCCCCTTCTACCGCGAAGGAAGGATCGTCGACGCTGCGGAGTTGCGCCGCTCGGTGGAGGCGAACATGCGCTTCCTCGTCGGCGCGATAGCCCAGCCGCAGGCATCGCTCGATCTGGCGGCGCCCACGGCGACCGGCCGCCGCCGTGCGCAGCAGGGCGCCCCGCTTCCGGAAGTCCTGCGCTGCTACCGCATCTGCTTCACCACCTTGTGGGACGCGCTGGTGGCACACACCAGCCGTGACCGCGAACTCGCCGCCGCCGAGGCGCTGTTGTCCACCGCCAGCCTGATCCTGCAGCTCACCGACCAGCACGCGCTGGCTCTCACCGAGGCCTACCGGGCCACGACCGCACAGATGATGCTCGCGCGCCAGGAACGCCGCGCGGCGATGGTCGAGGCATTGCTGACGGGTCTTCCCGGAACCGACACCGGGCCGTGGGAAGCCGCGGAACTGCTGGGCCTGCACCGCGACGGGATGTTGGTGGTCGTGGCCGCCGAAACCCGGGCCCTGGCCGAGGCGAGCCTGCCCGACATCGAACGCCGACTGGCCGACATCGGCATCGCCTCCGGCTGGCGCCTGACCCCGGCCCAGCAACTCGGCATCGTGTCGATACGCGGCAACAGCAACAGCAGCGGGTATGGGAAGCTGCTGACCGTACTGCGCACGACTGCACGAGCGCGCACCGGCATCAGTCCGACCTTCGACGCGGTCACCGACACCCCGCGCGCGCTGCGCCTGGCGCAAGCGGCGTTGGCGGTCCTGCCGCCGGGCCGCTCCGAGGTGCGACCGTTCGACCCGAGCCCTCTAGCAGCGCTGATGGTGTACCAGTCCGAGGAGAGCCGAAGACTCACCACGGAGGTGCTCGGGCCCGTCCTCGCTCTGCCATCGGAGGATCGGGAGACCTTGCTGCAGACGCTCGCCGTCTGGCTCGACAACAACGGATCGGCCGAACGCGCCGGCGAGCTCATCCACTGCCATCCCAACACCGTCCGTTATCGGCTGCGGCGGGTTCAGGACCTGACCGGACGGATCCTGTCGGACCCCCATGGCGTCGCCGAACTCGCCGCCGCCGCATACGCGGCGCGTCTGGCCGACAAGCCCTCCAAGTCGGCCTGACCTCCCCTGACCTCGACGCGATCACCGCACGGGCGTGTTCAGGTCAGTCTGCGGAAACGGTCTTGAGCTCGGCTTCGAAGGCCTTGACGTCGGCCACCTCGAGCTTCTTGATCTGATGCGCCGTGGCCTTCAGAGCCGACGTCAGCGCGTGGTCGATCTCCGTAGTGCTGATCACGACCAGGCTGGTCTCCCCGGCATCGAGCCACTCGCCGAGCTCCTTCAGGTCGGACCGGGACAGCCCGTGCCACAGATGCCCGACCAGTCCGCCGACCGCGGCACCGGCCACAGTGCTGACGATGAACGCCGGCGGGAACAGCAGTCCGACCAGGGCACCCACGGCCGCGCCGTGCCAGGCCGAGTTGGTGGCCGTGTGCTCGTGGCGACGCACACGCACCTTCTGATCGGCCTCCCGCGTCACCACGGCGGCGTCATAGGTCCGCAGCACCCCGTCACCGTAGAGATCTCGCACTATCTCCAGGTCGGACTTGGCCGCCTGCTCGTCGGCATAGGTGCCGATGTAGACATAGATCGGTTCTGACATAGCTTCACTTCCTCGCTGTCGATCCGCTGCACAACTCACTGGTGAACGGAGAACGCCCGCTTTGGAGAACCCCGCGGAATCGTCCCGGCTGTGTGCGTGCCCTGATCGTAGGTAGGCACCCGCCCCAACGTCATTGGCGGCAGCCACGCAATCCTTTGGACTCCTCGACAACAGCGCCGCTCAAACAGCTACGCCGAAGCCTCAGCTACGGCAGCTTTCGAGCGTGCAGATCAGTGATTCGCCCCCGACCGAGGGCAGCCGTTGAACCTGAAGAACGTCGACTTGCCGGTATGGACCGGGCACGGACCACTGTTATTGAGTCCTTCCGCGTAATGAGTCTTCACGTTGTGTGACGGGCGGGCAGGGGGCAGCCGTGTTCGAGGCGGAGCAGGGCGAGCGCGGCCTTGGTGATCGCGCCGATTCGCCAAGGGCATGTGCTTACGTGTCGCAGGGCTTTGAACGTGGTCTTCAGCAGGGAGTTCGCACGCTCGGCGATGCTGTGGATGCCACGGAGGCTCAAGGTGTACTGCTTGTTCGTGTCGGACAGCTCGGCGCCCTTTTAGGGCTCGCAACAAAGGTGGTGGGCGTGACCTGCGGGAATGGCGCTGATGGGAGTTCCTGCCGCAAGAACCGGGCTACGGCTCAGGCATGGCCTGCTGGCGCAGATGGCGGGATGGAGCGCCGCCGGAGTCTGGCAGCGGCTGCACGAGCTGCTGCTGGCCGAGCCGCTCGACCCGATGTCCTCCACGTTCTCGTGGAGGACATCGCTGCTTCCCATGTGGTTCTGGCCTGGAGGAGAGCGCACCGCAGCGCGCTCATCGCGGAGTACGTGGACATCGCCCGCCGGAGCGTCGGTGAACCAGGGCCAGGCGCGTTGCGCTCGTAACCTGGTCGCTTTGTTCAGCCGCCCACGCGGCACGGTCCTTCCGTGGCGATCTCGTGAGCGACCGCGGTGATGTTGACGTCCATCAGAGTGGGTAGCGACGCCACATTGGGATAGTCCGAGTACTTCGCCTCCACCTCGCCCTTGATCGTCGCCAGCTCCTCCGGTGTGACGGTCACGCCGCCTGGCGATGACGGCGCGGCTGCCGGAGCGACGAAGGCGCGGAAGTCGTTGATGTAACGGGTTTGCTTGGCGATCAGCCTCGGTGAGCCGGGGGCGCCGTGGCCCGGGTACAGCCTGGCCGCATGCGGGAAGCGATCGTGTAGGCGGTCCAGGTCGGTCAACCAGCCGCAGGTGTGGCCCTCCAGCAGCGCCGGCGTCATGTGGTTCGACACGATGTCCCCCGGGAAGAGTTCGCGCGTGGACGGGTCGTAGAACGCTGTTTCGTCCTCGGTCTCGCCGGGGCCGAACTGCGCGGTCTCCAGGCGGAGACCGCCGACGAACAGCGGCTTGTTCGGCTGGATCACGTGATCCGGCACCGTCATCACGGCTGGATAGTCGGCGCCGTCGATCTGGCGGGTCAGGGCGTAGAAGCCCTTTGAGTCAGTACGGATCTCCTCGGCTGTCCCGGCCGAGGCGTACATCGGCGCGGTGGGGAACGCCTCGTGCAGTACTCCCAGGCCACCGACGTGGTCGGGATGTGCGTGGGTGATGAGGATCGCTGCCACCGGGCGTCCGGTGGCCTGGATCGCGGCGAGGGCCTTGTGGGCCTCGGAGATGGTACGGCCGGAGTCGATCACGATGAGGCCCTGCGGTGCCGAGATCCACAGGACGTTCACCGATCCGGGATTCGGTGACGCGTAGCGGCCGACGTCGAGCTGTCGGGCGGAGGCCGGTGCGGCGGTCAGGACAAGCAGGAGGAGCGCGACGACGAGTCTTTTCACTGGAATCGCTCCGCGTTGGCTCGGACCCACGCCGCGAAGGTGCGGGGCGGACGGCCGGTGATTTCCTCGACGGTGGGGAACACCGTTGCCTCGTCCAGCTTTCCGCCGGAGTAGAAGCTGAAGAAGGCGTCGACGTACTTCTCGGGCATCTCGGCCAGCATCTGCGCGCGGGCCTCGTCATCGGGCTGCGCCTCGTAGCGGATCTCGCGGCCGAGCACTTCGGCGAGGATGCGCACGCGGTCTCCCGGCCGCAGTGCCTCCGGACCGGTCACCGGGTATGCATGGCCCTCGTGTTCGGCCGAGACCAGTGCTTTCGCGGCTACGGCGGCGATGTCGGCCGGGTCGATGACGGCGGCGGGCACCTGCGGCCACGGTGCCCGCACCACGCCCGCTTTGATCTGTGACAGCCACTGGAACGTGTTCGTCATGAACATCCGGGGGCGGACCATGGTCCACGCGAGTCCGGACGCTCGCAGCGCGTCCTCGCTGTCGATCATGTACTGGGCGACGGCGTTGGACCGGTCGCCGGTCTCGGCCGACCCGCCGGACATCAGCACGATGCGACGCACGCCGGCCTTCTCGGCTTCGGCGAAGATCTCCGGCGGGTAGCCGCTGAGCATGAACAATGCCTCCGTGCCGGCCAACGCCCGCGCCAGCGAGGACGGATCGTTCAAGTCCCCGGCCACAGCCTCCGCGCCGGTCGGTACCGTCGCCCTCGCGGGGTCCCGTGTCAGAGCCCTTACCTGCTCACCCGCCTCGACCAGCAAGCGGGTCACTTCACGTCCGACGTTCCCCGTCGCCCCAGCCACAACGATCATGTTCACCCCATGTATGTTAGGGATCGTTCCCTAACGTATAGGCTATGGGACCATGAGACGCCCTGCCAAGGAAACGCGGGAACACATCCTGGCGGTCGCGCACGATCTCTTTTACTGGCACAGCATCAAGGGCACCGGCGTCGACACCATCGCGACCGCGGCCGAGGTGGCGCCGGCCACCCTCTACCGCCTGTTCACGTCGAAGGACGAGCTCGTCGCGGCCTACATCCAGCGGGCCAGCGGCCTGTACAAGCAGTGGTTCCTCGGCGCGACCGCGGAAGGCGAGCCGGCTGACAGGATCCTGTCACTGTTCGACGCGCTCATCGAGCAGGTGCAGCCCGAGCACTGCCGGGGCTGCCCGTTCCTGATGGCGATGGCCGAGTTGCCGGACGCATCGACGAAGGCGCACACGCTGGCCGTCGAGACCAAGATGTGGGTCCGCGAACGGATCGGCGAACTGACCGGATCGGACGTACTCGCGGACCAGATCTTCCTAATCATGGAAGGCGTCTACGCCTCCGTGCAGTCGCACGGCGCCGACGGCCCCGCGCGGCAGGCGCGCGGACTTGTCGAGCTGCTGCTCACAAGCTCCCTTCATCGCCCGTAAGCACAGTCGGCCGACCAGCTCGCACAGCTCCACGGCCGGTCGGCCAGGTGCACCGCGGTGGGTTCTGGCCCATAGTCGATATTGCGGTGCACGGCGCGGATATCTTCTCTGGTTCGATCGGGCTGGCGCTCATGTTCGCGATGGGATGTTCGGCGATTCGAGGCCACTGCGATCTTCCGGGACGAGGCGCGCAGACCGGAGCGGACGGTGCCACGGGCCACGTACATCGTCATCGCCGTCCTCTCGCGGTACATGTACAACTTGAGCGCTGACCGGATTCTGCACCGCCGGCTCAGCAAGGTGCACACCCGCCACGGTTCGCCGCACCGCGCGTCGATCGTGGCCATCGTGCTGGTCGTGGTCGGGCTGGTGCCCTTCGTGCTCATCGACTCCGATCCCCACCAGGTGTATACGGTGCTGGTCGGCGTGTACGCGTACACCTTCGTCGCGCTGCTATACATCATGTGCATCGCGGTGCCGGTCTACCTGCATAAGCACCGCGAGGCCGGAGTCACGCTGTGGAAGCGGCTGATCGCTCCTGCGCTCGCACTGATCGGCCTCGGCGTGGCGCTGCTGCTGTCGACACAGAACTTCGGGCTGCTGATCGGCGGCTCCCAGACCATGGCCAACGCCATGTTCGCGCTCGTGTACGGACTCTTCGTCGTCGGCGCTGATCGCGGTGGTGGAGTGACCGAGCATTTCGGAGACCACCTTCATCGCGACCCCGGCACTCAGAGGTTGGCAGAGGTCTGCCGGTGGTAGCCACGCTAGCCCGTGCTTGGGGCATGTTCGGGGACAACGCGAGCCGGACTGTCTGGGCAGACGTCCCATACCCAAGGGACGTCGAAACACCGAAGTTCTGCGAGGGCGACGTGGTGCGCGTTCGGGACGAACCAGCGCTCACAATCGTCGTCCAGCCCCCGCATCAGGCTGCCATTCGTCTTCTAGACGACGTACCCGCCCCTCGACATTTGTCGCGTGCCGGTGGTCTTGGTGCAGACAGTGACGCCCGTCGAACCGGATAGTTGTGGGTGGCGGTCAGCGTCTTCGTGACCTGCTTCCACCCAGACTCTTGTACCGACCTGGCACGCCGCACGACCATACGGCCGCGACGATGCCTGGACGAACACGTTCGCGAACGAATACGGCTACGGCCCCTGGCTACGAAGCCCTCATGTATACGCGCGACATGATGCAGCTCACCGGGCCGCTCCGCCGAGCCCGTACCGACCAGCGGTACTCCATGTTTCTGCAGCAGCGGGTCTCTGCGCTTCGCGCCGGCGACCGGGCTTCCCGGTGGTCCACACTCTGAACAAGGCGACCTGGACACTCGGCGGGGACTTCAGGCTCAGAAAAGTCAGATTGCCTGGGTTCGGGGACCCGAACGGGTGACGAAGTCCTGCCCGACCGGAGGGCGAGCAATACGGCGGCACTGCGAAGAACAGGCCGTCACCATACGGAGTCGCTACGGCCGTCATCACACCGTCATCACACGGGGCCGTTTCAACGACTTTACGGGTCGAGTCGAGTACGCGAGGCGAAAAACGTAAAGCCCCAGGTCAGCCAGGCTTCATGGGGTTCGACTTCGGTGCCCCCGGCGGGACTCCGTGCACATCGGTACATGATCCTGGTGCCGCACAGCATCGAGAGCAACCGGATTCCAGTACCCATCGATCCTGTGTCTGTTCGTGCCTGGGCGTGCAGCCAGGGTCTCGATGTTGCTGACCGCGGCCGCATGCCCAGCGCGGTTGTCAAAGCACGGCAGGCCGCCCAACGTGAATAGGAATAGGAAGCAACGCGTCGAGACGCATTCGCACTGGTAAGCGGTGCAGAGCTGGGCTAGGTTTCGGGGGCCGACATATGGCGGCCCCCGAAACCTTATGCGGGCGGCGTTCGATGGTAACCCCTGCGCTCGGCTCTCTCTGGCAGAGATATTGCAGGTTAATCATCGAGTTCATGCGATTCGGCGACGACGGCCAGCGGATTGCGGTCTACCAGGCCGAGCCCGGCAGCGCCGACGAGGCGGAGCTCGGAAGGCTCGCCGCACGCTGACCGCGTCCGCTGATGCCGCCGTCGTTGGACGACCCGCTCCCTAGGCGAGCAAGCAGCCCCGCCAACGGGCTGTCACCGAGCGTGGCAAGGACGAAGCGTTGGCGCGGCGGGTCGGACGCGAGCGGCCGCCATGCCATCCCCGCGTCTGCTGTGATGCCGTTCCGGGCTCGCAGGGTGACCAGGTTCTGGCTGTTGCGCAGGTGGTGGCGGTACAGGGCATGACTGTGGGCGTCGACGATATGCAGGCGTGGCGACCAGCCGTGGCCGGCGAGGTGGGCCAGGACATATTCGGCGAAGCGCGGGTTGCGCTTGGCGGGGAACCACAGGAGTTCTTGGCCTGCGAGGTCGGCCCAGGTCAGGGCTGTTTGGTCGGCCAGCGGGTGGTCGGAGCGGAGCAGTACGCCCAGCGGCTCGTCGGCCAGGGTCAGCGTGGCCAGGTCATCGATGGTGTAGAAGACCCGCATCACCCCCAAGGCCAGGGTGCCGATCCGCAGCAGGTCGAGTTGCTCCTGGGAGTCGGCCTCGGCAAACTCGACGTCCAGGGATCCGTCGTCGCCGAAGATCCGCTCGACCCGCGCCAGCAGGTGCTCCGGAACGGTGCCGCAGACTCCGACCCGCACCGGACGGCGCGCGTCACGCGCCTGGACCAGCGAGGACTCGATCTCGGCCAGGGCTCGGCTGGCGCTCGTGTAGAGGATCCGGCCGCCCTCGGTCAGCTCCATCCCCTTGGGCCTGCGATGGAACAGCGGGGCCCCGACCCGTCGTTCCAGGGCACTGATCTGCTGGCTCAGGCTGGGCTGCGCGATCCGCAGCACCCGCGCGGCCTCCGTCATCGTGCCCTCCTCGGCGACGGTGACGAAGTAGCGGAGATGGCGAAGTTCGACGCCCTGGTGGTCGTGCATATCCGCTCCTTGCTCTCGCGATAGGCCCGAGCCTATGTCCTGGCCTCGCGGGGCTATTGGCGCGGCCGGGATCTCGTGGGCTTTCCTGGGGCTGAGCCGCCGACCAGGTGCTGCCGAACGGAGCACTTTGTCGCGCCGGCGACCTGTCATCCCCGGTTAAGGAGCCTCCCCCGTGTATCAGTTCGCTGTCACCTTCACCGTCCCCGCCGAGCGCCGCGAGGACTTCATCGCCGAGGCCCTTCGGGATGCCCGGGGCTCGCTGGCCGACGAGCCGGGCTGCCTGCGGTTCGACGTTCTCGCCGACCCCGATGACGCGCTTCGGTTCTACCTCAACGAGGCGTACGAGGACGAGGCGGCCTTGGAGCTCCACAAGGCCGGCGAGAACTTCCAGCGGTTCATCAAGGCCGTCTCGGAGTACGCCGACGGCCCGACCCGGCGCTTCACCGGGACGACGGTGGAAGACCCTGCCGCGTCATGAGCGCGCACTACGACGTCGCCGTCCTCGGCGCCTGGCCCGGTGGCTACCTACACCTCGGCCATCCGTGCGGCACAGCTGGGGCTGCGCGCGGCGGTCGTCGAAGCCGAGTACTGGGGTGGCGTGTGCCTCAACGTCGGGTGCATCCCGTCCAAGGCCCTGCTGCGCAACGCCGCACTGGCGCACACCGTCACCAAGGAGGCCGACCTGTTCGGCATCCGCTCCGATAGCCCTATCAGCCTCGACTACGGCGCGGCGTTCCTGCGCAGCCGCAAGGTCGCCGACAGCCAAGCCAAGGGCGTGCACCATCTGATGCGGAAGAACGGCATGACCGAATACGACGGCTGGGCGCCTTCCTCGACGACCACACGCTGCACGTCGCGCTGAACGACGGCGGATCGGGGGATCTCACCTTCGACCAATGCGTCATCGCCACCGGCGCCACGACCCGCCTGCTTCCCGGCCTCGGCGGTTCGCTGGAGAGCGGGCCCCTGCCCGGCGGCGGCTTCCGGGTGGCGGCGACCATTCCCTCGGCGGACGCGGAACCGGCCGGTGCCGTCGCATGACGATCAGGGTGCTGCTCGCCGACGAGCAGGACCTGGTCCGCGCCGGCTTCCGGATGCTGATCGACTCCGAGTCGGACAGGACGGTGGTCGCCGAGGCTTCTGACGGCGCCGAGGCGGTCCACCTGGCCCGCGAGATCCGCGCTGGTCCGGCCGCCAGACCAGACTCCCTGAACCCGGCGGCCTCAGGGTAGCGCCACCGCCGAAAGTGCGCCGGTGGGTCGGGCTCCCCGTCGCGCTGATCGCACCGCCGGTCGCCATCGCGGCCAGGTCCATCGCCGGCGCGACCACGGAACCAGTACCGACGAGAACCACCGCGATCCGGGACACGCCCGCCGTCGCGACCACCACTGCAAGTCTGGCTGCAGCACCTTTCATGGGCGCCGCGGCGAGAGTGAGATCGGCTCTCAGACATTCCCAGAGCCTGGCACGGTCGGCCGGGGCGACGCCCCGCGCTACCCGACTGGCCCCCTGCTGGTGCGGAGAACCCCGAGAGAAGATCCACTATCGGAAGACACGATGTCCCAGCACGACCGAACGGCAGCGGCATGAACCCAGGCGCACTCACAGCGGCGGTCGTCGGCACCGGCGGCCTCGTCGGCTACCTGGCGCTCTTCGTCGCGCTGCACCGGCTGCCCACCGGCTACGATCCCGTCCGGAACGCCGTGAGCGACTACGCGGTGGGCAACTACAAATCGTTGTTCCGCTCAGCGCTGCTGCTGTCCTCGGTCGCGGTGCTGGCGCTCGCGATCGCCTTGACTGTGGATCCCGGTGCTCCGCCGCTCAAAACGAGCAACCTCGTCTACCTCTACCTCGTGCCGGCGATGAGAGTGGGCATGAGCCTGTTCCCCACCGACCTCGAAGGGGAGAAGCTCACCCACACCGGACGACTGCACTACCTGTTCGCCATCGCAGCGTTCGCCTTCACCTACGCCGCGATCTCCGGGATGACACAAACCCTGGGTGGACTCTCCCCTTGGCAATCTGTACACGGCCTTCTCTACGCACTGGACTGGCTCTGCCTGATCTCGCTCATCCTGCTGATCGTGACGCTGATACCGCGCCTACGGATCGTCTTCGGCCTGTTCGAACGGGCATTCCTCGTCACCACGAACCTCTGGCTTCTCGTCGTCGGCATCTGCCTCATCGTCAAAGCCGCCTGACGCCGGGACGTGCGGGCAGCTGACAGGCCGGCATGGGCACCGACAGCCGGCGTGCCAATGCCGGCCTGGGTCAGGCGACGGCCCCGCCGCCCACGAAGAGCTGAGTAGCGGCCATACTCGGCACCTGGCCGTGCAATACCAAGGCCGTAAGCAGGAAGTTGTTCCACCGTACCTCTGAGTTGGCCCAGCTCGTCGGCTGGATGGCCGGCGACGCCGGGCTGCCCGGTCTGGCCCAGCGCTATTACGCCCACTCCTTCCGCCTGGCGATGGAGTGCAAAGAAAAACGGCGCCGAGTTCCGCTTTACCGATGAACGCTACGAAGGCGCACGGCCGCGGACAACAGTCAGAAGACTCGGCGTCCGAAGCAGCCCGAACGGGTGGCGGGAGCCCTCCATGCGGACAGCCAGCGATACGGCGGTATCGCTAAAAACAGGCCGTCACCATACGGAGTCGCTACGGCCGTCATCACACCGTCATCACACGGGGCCGTTTCAACGACTTTACGGGTCGACTCGACTCGAGTACTCGAATCGAAGAAACGTAAAACCCCAGGTCAGCGGGGCTTCCTGGAGTTCGGCTTCGGTGCCCCCGGCGGGGCTCCATACAGATCGGTCCATGATTCTGGCGCCGCACAGGCCGCTGACCTGCGGTCTTTCGCCATCGCGATGGAGTGGAGGCTGCCATAAGCCAGAAGAACGGCTCGTGTTGCCGTAACCCCATCCGCAAGTGCCCCTCGTCAAGCGCCATCAAGTGTCCCCCACGGGGTACTTGATATCCAGCTCTTAACCGCATTGGGCTCCGACCCCGAATCCACATTTGACGACAGGACAAGGGTCACTGCCTGACCTGTCGTCAAACGGATAGGCGTGGATGGAACTCGGTGCGATTCAAGGCCGGGGTGCTGAGCGCACATCCAAGGCGTTAGGAGGATGATTCATGCCCCCTTAGGCCGCGGTTGGGCCGCAGGGGACAGTGTTGTACGAGGCGCGACGTCTGCGGCCCTGGCAAGCCCCTGGCCCGAGACCAGCTCGACCCCGAGCTGGGCGCTGTCGTTGAGAGCACCTACCCGAACCTCGGAATGAGACCGTCACCAGCCCACTCGCCTGAGACAGGAGGGAAGATCGACTACAACGACGATCTGACCGGGAATCCGAAAGGCTACGGGCTCACCACTGCCGGCGATCGCGTGGCGGAAGTGGATCGACGATAGCCCATTCGATCATGCTTTCTGCCGATTCGAGCAGGTCGCGGTAGAAGGGCTCTTCGACGGTTCCACGCGTGCAACGCGCTGCTAAGGCGTTCGCCTTGTCCCGGATGTCGATGTGTTCTGCGAAGGGCTGGCCCGGCGTTCCTGCTACGCCGCCGATGTGGTTGATAACGGAGTGCAGGGCTCCTCTCATCAGTTCAAGGCTTTCATCGGCGGGGCCGAGGTTGAGGTTGCGCGCAGCGCGACGAGGATGAGCGCGACCGCAGCGAGCACAGCCCGCGTTGCCGTGCTGGGAACACCGTCGCGCTCGCGCACGACTCCCAGGCGCCGGGTGGCGAGCCCGTCGCGACCTAGCGCGAAGAGTAGACGTGACGCCCCGACCGCGCATGCCAGGGCGGAGCCGAAGGCGCCTACTCGCGCGCCGAGGGTGACCAGGTTGGCCGCCCAGCCCCCGACGTAGAGTGTGCCTAGATCGCCCACCAGTGACGACGAGCCGATGAACGCCTGTACGCCCTTGGTGTCCTTCCGCCGCGCGGGCGCAGCTGGCGACGATGACCGCGGCCCCACTGCCCATCCCAGACTACTGACCGGGTGGCAATATCAGCAGCGCGCACCGCGATCTACCGGGCCTTGGGGCCGGCGATCCCGAGGGTGTGCGGCTCGGCGGTTGCCCCGGTGTTGAGCGGTTCGGTGTCCGGCAGCGGGATCAGGAGCTCGTAGTCGGCGGCGTAAGACTCGGCGATCTACGCTGATTGCTACGCATAGTGTTGATATGGCAGCATTTGATAGCGATCATGATCGCAAAGGGCGCTCCGGACCTTTCGGAGCCATGAGCGAAGGAGGACGTTGGTGCGGACGGTCAAAAGAAAGACCCTGATGGCCTGCCCAGCTGCTCTGGCCTTGACTGTGGCGTCGATTGCGGCCACTCCGGCTGCGCACGCCAGCGGCGGGGGCGATGTCGACGGCGTCTGGATCGCCTCGGTGGACCAGACACGTCCCGGGACCTTCTCCAACGTCGTCGACATCGCCGCGAATTCGCTGGTGACCGTCGTCGTCGGCGGCGGCGGCGGCGGTGGCGGCATGTGGGGCGAATCGACCGTCATCGGCAGCCACAACGGTGGCAGCGGCGGTGGCGGCGGTGGTGGCGGCGTCATCGAGTGCGTCTTCACCACCAGCGCCGAAACCGTCCTGTCCGCCACCTGGGCCGCCGGAGGAGCCAGCGCCCTGGGTCCCGGCGGTGTCGCCGCTCCTGCCGGCGGAAACGGTGGCGCATCGAGCGTGACCAATGGAGGGTCTCTGCTCATCCAGGCTCCCGGCGGTAGCGGCGGCATCAGCGCGTCGGGCAGCGCGGACGGCACAGGCGGAGCTGGGGCCGCAGCAGGAACCGCTTCCGGTGTCACCTGCACCGAGTCCGAAAGTCAGGCGGGCGCCGCGGGCAGTGTCAACGCAGGCGGCCTCGGCGGCGACGCCGGCGTTGCGGGCGTGACCGGCGGTACCGGCGGCTTCGGCGGGACCTTCTTGTTCGGCGGCGGTACAGGCGGTAGCTCTGGAAACAACGGCGCGGTCAGCATCGAATGGGAACCTGCTCCCTGACCAGCGAGGATTATCGCCACCACGGCGGCCGACGCCAACGGCCGCCGTAGCCATGCCCCGTCAGCACGAGCAGGGAGTTCGGGGCGGGCGGCATACTAGACGCCCTCGCCCGTGGTCTTGGAGCTCGCCTCACGCGAGTCGATGCCTTGGCTCCGGGTCACCGTATCCGAGGCGGCCTGCGTCTGGTTCTCGTCCGGAACCGTCGGCCGGGTGGTGATGTCGGCCGCCCTCACCGCGATCTGCCGGGCCGTGGGGTCGGCGATCCCGGCGGCGTGCAGCTCTGCGATCGTCACGGTGTTCAGCGGCTCGATGTCCAGCAGCAGGATCTCGTAGGCCGCAGCATACTCCTCGGCGCTCGGCTCGAATCCGATCCTCGCCATCGACTCGCATTGATCGGTGATGTGTACAGCCCCAAAAGTGAGGTACCCGGCTGGGGTGACAACAGTAGATGGTTGGTAGTGGTTGGTCTGGATAGAGGGGTGAAGCCCGCTTCCCCTAGACGGACGTCCATTTTCACTTATAGCTGCGTCCAGCTTCACATAGGCGTCCGTCCCGAGCGGCTCGCTCGAACGGTTGTCCACAGCCTCATCCACAGAAACGCCCACAGAATCGAACGAGTTATCCACAGCCTCCGGATGCTCGGCGGCGGGCGCGGCCGTCTCGATGCAGACGTAGTCGGAGTCCAGGCGCATCGGGACGGGACGTGGTTCGGGCCGGGCACCGTGAGCCGGTACTCATCGGCTTGTCCTAGGGCACACCGCCGTTCATCGACGACTTCTGTTTCGCGCTTCCCGGGGCAGGTCCCGCAACCGTAGGTGCTTCCAGAGGTCCCGGGCGCAGACACCTTCACCCTTGAGGGGCATCCGCTCAAGGTGACCGAAGCCTCGTCAGCTGCTCCCGGGCTGTGCGTCGCCCAGGCAAGCGGGAGCAGATGTCGTTGTGGGTCAAGACGTCCGCAGTCTCCGCGCTACTGAGACCCCCACGTGCGGGCTATCCGGGCCCACCCTGCCCTTGCATAGGCAACGGAGGAGCAGCGAGGCGTCTTACCGACTGCACAGACGCCACCAGCAGCAGGGCCGGTCGATGTAGGTCGATGAGCTTGAGGCCCGCCGCCTGCATCTCTTGCCGGAGTCCGGGCGACGGGCCAGGTGAAGGAGCCCGGTCTCAGGAATCCCTCATTAGCTATGTCGTCCCAGGACGGTCAGACGTGAAAGCAGAACCCGATTTTTTTCGCAGCGAAGCCCTCTGGGTACCTCGTTTGCCGTTCCCGGGACGCGGGGGCGTCAGTGTGGTATGCAGTAGGTTGGCATTTACGGCAGTCCCCTGATACGCCGGCCTTCGGCGTGCAGGGTCGGATGGGTTCGCACCTCTCCCTCTTCCCCAAGCACCATGCCGGAGTCCTGGGGAAGCCGGTGAAGTGTGCCCCCTGAAAGGAACGGAGCCCGGTCTCAGTATGAGCCCCATCCGCAAGCGCCGCCTCAGCGGCGCCCAATCCGCGCGCGGCCCTGCGGCCAGCCACCCGTTGGCCGGCAACAGGCACCTCGCCCCGGGTCACACGATCATCCTGGTGGTGATCGTCCTGGCCGCTGTCGCGAGAAACTGGTCGCCTGAGCAGCTTACGACCCTTTTGGCCGTGTTGCTTCCGAGCGGGGCCGTCATCGCGACAACCAAGGGCCTGGCGAAGGACTGAGCCCTGTGAGCGCAGCACCGATCGCATCGACGAACACCATGGATGCGCAGGACTTCGACACCCTCTACGAGATGGTGTACCCGAAGCTGCGCAGATACCTGGTGGCGGTCGGTGCTGCGCCCGACTACGTCGACGACATCGTTCAGGAATCGTTCGAGGAATATCTGAAGGTGTGGCAGCGCGTCGGTTCTCCGGCGGCGTGGCTGCACCTCGTTGCCCGCCGCCGCCTCGCCGACCGCTGGCGACGGCAGTACCCGGAACCAAAGACGCTAGAAGCTCTCCAAGAACTGATGCCGCCGACAAACGCAGCCGACATCGACGTGGACACCCGGATTTCCGTGCTGGCCGCTATGGGGCAACTGTCCCGGCGGCAGAAGGAAGTCATGGCCCTGACGGCGGATGGGTACACGACGCTTGAGATAGCGGAGATCCTCGGCATCAGCGCAGACAACGTGCGCTCCAACCTTCGTTACGCCCGCATCGTCCTTCGCGACATCCTGGCTCCGAGGCGGCAGGCGGTCGAGAACTCCCAGCAACGAAACGGCGAACTCTCTCCGAGACGGGAACTTGCTGCGCGCGGGTTCGAAGAGGCACGCAACCAGGTGTCCAATATGAACACGCGGACACGGGCCGTAGTCACTGCCTACTGGAGCCCGACCGAACGAGAGGCCGCGTGAGCGACCAGCAATTTCTTGCCGCCCAGTGTCCTGGACGTATCCGGCAGTAAGAGAAGGTTGACGCGTGCTGCAACCAAGCCCACCGCCATTTTCGCGGCCGGCAACACCGCGGTACAGACGTCGTGGGTAAGTGACACCCCGCAGACGACTCGCGTGATGTTGGCCGCGGTTCAGCTGCTGTGAACAGACCCGCCGCCGGGCAGGGCCGCGCCGAGTGTTCTGGCCACGGCCTGAGTCCGGTCCTGGACGCCCAGCTTGCGGAAGATCGACCGCAGGTGGTTCTTCACCGTCGGCTCGGCGATGCCGAGGGCGCGGGCGATCCGGCGGTTCGACATGCCTGCGACCAGCAAGCTCAGCACCACGTGCTCGCGCGCGGTCAGCGATTTCAGGCCGGGTGCCGAGCCCGACGGCGGCGTGAGGACCGGGGCCGCCCAGGAGGATACGGCGGCGGTCGTGACGGCGTTGGACTCGCCGCCCAGTAGGGACTCCAACCGGGCCACCAGGTCGGTCGCCCGGGCCAGCAACGCCGCCAAGGACTCTTCAGGCATGTGTGCTTCATTCCCGTCTCACCATGCGATCTGGGCTCGCCTTTCGAAGGTCACCGGAATTGGTGAAGATCTGACGGGCTTTCGATTGTTGAGCCTTGCAGCAGCCGCATGTTGCCTGTCATGGTGTGCTATGCCTGGCCGGTCGCGGCGGCGGTGAGATGGTCGACTGCCTCCCGCAGGTTGCGCAGCAGCAGGTCGGCGATGTCGCGGCTGAAGCCGTTGCGGATCACGAGCCTCATCACTGTGACGTCCTGCAGGCCGGGCGGCAGCAGGTAGACCGGAACCTGCCAGCCGTGCATGCGCAGCCGCTCGGCGAGGTCGTCGACGGTGAAACCGTCGAATCCCTCGGTCACCCGGACGGCGAGCAGGGGCGCGTGGCTGCCGTCGGCGAGCACCTGGAGTCCGGGGATCCGGGACACCTGCTCGCCGAGGTACTCCGCCACGTCCCGGCAGGTGCGCTGGATCGCGCGATACCCCTCGAAGCCGAGGCGCAGGAAGTTGTAGTACTGGGCGATGACCGGGGCGCCGGCCCGCGAGAAGTTGAGCGTGAAGGTGCTCATGTGACCGCCGAGCAGGTCGCACTCCAGGACCATGCTCTGGGGAAGGGCCGCGTGGTCGCGCCAGACGATCCACCCGACCCCGGGGAAGACCAATCCGAACTTGTGGCCGGATGCATTGACCGAGGCCACCCGCGGAAGCCGGAAGTCCCAGACCCGTTCGGGATCGAGGAAGGGGGCGATGAACCCGCCGACGGCGGCGTCCACATGGATGGGGATGTCCAGACCGGTTCGCGACTGGAGGCGGTCGAGTTCGGCGGCCATCTGCGCCACCGGGTCGTACCTGCCGACCTGGGTGGAGCCGAGGACGGCGATGACACCGATCGTGTTCTCGTCGCAGAACTCGGCCAACCGGGCCGGGTCGAGGGTCAGGGTTTCCGGGTCCATGGGCATGTACCTGGGCTCGACGTCCCAGTACTGGCAGAAGCGAGGCCAGCAGGTGTGCACGGTGGAGCCCATCACCAGGTTCGGGCGGTCGTCCGGCAGGCCGGCCGCGCGGCGCTGCTCGCGCCACCGCAGTTTGAGTGCGAGCGCGCCGAGCATCGCCGCCTCGCTGGAGCCCGCGGTGGAGCATCCCGCGCCGTCGCCGTCATGGTCGTGCCAGAGATGGTGGAGCATGTTGACGCAGCGGGCTTCGATCTCCGCGGTTTGCGGGTACTGGTCGTGGTCGACCAGGTTGCGGTCCAGCGTGTCGGCGATCAGGGCGCGGGCCTGCGGTTCCATCCAGGTGGTACAGAAGGTGGCGAGGTTGAGCCGGGCGTTGCCGTCCAGGACCAACTCGTCGCGGATGACCGCGGCCGCCGCGTCCGGGTTCATCGGGCTTGCCGGCAGCTGGAATCGAGGAACGCCCTGTTCCGGGATGATCCCGTCGTAGAGCGGGTTGGTCGGCAGTTGTTCCTGACGGCGGTGGGCTTCGACGCGCCTGTGCATCCTTGCTCCATGTGTTCGATACGGATGTGCGGTGGTGCGGGAGGCGCAGTGGACGCTCCTTCGTGCGCCGGGATCCGTCAGTCGCGTGCGAGGTGGCTCAGCAGTGCCTGGAGCTCGACGCGTCCGGATTGCTCCAGTGGTAGCTGCGGCGGGCGGGGCACTCCTGTCTCAAAGCCCTGGAGTGCCAGACCAGCCTTGACCGTCGTCGGCAACCCGCCGCGAACGATGAACTGAAGCAAAGGCAGGAGCTGGTAGAACCTGCTCCGGGCGGCCGCGAGATCCCCGCCGGCCACCGCGTCGTAGAACGCGAGGGTCTGCTCCGCTGCCAGGCAGGGCGCGGCGGTGCACCAGCCCACCGCTCCGGCGGCGAATGCGGACAGCGCGAGGGGGTTGCTGCCGTTGAACACGGGCACCTGTCCCTCGGAAAGCTGCACGATACGGTGCACGCGCTGGATGTCACCGGAGCTCTCCTTGACCATGGTGACGTTCTCCAGGCCGGTCACCAGGCGCACCAGCAGCTCCGGCGGCATGTCCACGCCGCTGGTGGCCGGGTTGTTGTAGGCCATCACGGGGATCGACACGGCGTCGCTGACCGCGGCATAGTGCCGCAGGATCTCGCGCTCCCCCAATTTCCAGTACGCCACCGGCAGCAGCATGACGGCGTCGGCCCCCGCGGCCTCGGCGAACTCGGCCCGTTTCACCGCGTTGCGCGTGGTGAGGTCGGAGACGCCGACCACGGTGGGAACCCGGCCGCCGACAGCCGACAGTGATGTCTGGGCGGCCTCGTACCATTCCTCGTCGGCCAGGTAGGCGCTCTCTCCGGTGGAACCCAGCGGGGCGATGCCGTGGACGCCCGCTTGGACCAGCCGTTCCACCAGGCCTTCAAGGGCGGTGGTGTCGATTCCGCCGTCACCGGGACGGAAGGGGGTGACGGGGTAGGCGATGACGCCCTGGAGTGTTCGTGTGCCGACTGCCATTTCTACAGGCCTCCCTCGGTGGCGATGCTGTGGTGGTGCTCGTCGGCGGAAAAGTGCGGGGCGTCGGCACCGAAGCCGATGCACGCCCCATGACCTGCGCGAACCGCGCGGCGTGCGTAGTAGGCGAACGCGGCCTGGTGGCGCTTGGGCGTGGAAACCCAGTCGCGGGCCTCGGCGGCCAGCCGCGGGTCGAGCGGCTGGACGGAGCCGGCCGCCATCGCCAGCAGCTGCAGGCGGGCGGCGCGCTCGATCAGGACGGCGAGCACGCAGGCCTCCTCGATCGTCGCGCCGGTGACCACCTGTCCGTGGTGGGCCAGAAACAGCGCCTTCTTCGCGCCCAGCGTCCCGGCGATCAGCTCTCCCTCCTCGTTGCCGACGGGAATCCCGGGCCACCGATCGAGAAACGCGCACTCGTCGTAGAGAGGGCAGGTGTCCATCTGGGAGACCACCAGCGGTGTCTCGAGCATGGACAGCGCGGCGATGTGCAGCGGGTGTGTGTGGACGATGCAGTTGACGTCGGGCCGGGCACGGTAGATCCAGCTGTGGAAGCGGTTGGCCGGGTTGGCCATCCCCCCGCCCGCCAGTACGTTGAGATCCTCGTCGACGGTGATGAGATTGTGCTCGGTGACCTCGTCGAAGCCCAGGCCGAGGCGCTGGGTGTAGTAGGTTCCCGGATCCTCTGCACGGGTGGTGATCTGGCCCGAGAGCCCCGAGTCGTGTCCCATTTCGAACAGGATCCGGCAGGTCAGCGCCAGCTTCTGGCGTTTGGTCCACACGTTGTCCGCGATCGCGGTCTCCATGCGGCGCTGGGCGAGCGCTACAAGGTCGCTCTTCGGGGTGTTCATGGTGCTGTCCACAGTCGGCTTGCCTCCGATCAGCTGGGGATGATCCCTGATTCCGATGGTCGCCGGATGCATGAAGCCGGGCAATGACACCTTCGGAGCATGCCATTGGTGCCATATCTGCATGTCAGACTCGTGATTAGAGTCGACATGGAATCACGACTCGAAGGAAAGGCGCTCCGGGATGTCCACATTCACCGATGCCATCACTGTGGAAGAGCTCGAATTCGATCCCTACCCGGTGTACGCAAGGCTGCGCCAGGAGGAGCCTGTGGCCTGGGTCCCGGCCCTCGGCTCCTGGTTCGTGACCACCTGGCACGAGGTACGCCGCTCGATGAGCGACCTGGAGTCGTTCACCACGGTGAACCCGGCCACGCCACTGGCCCGCTACTGCGGGCCGGGCAACATCCTGGGGCGGGAGGGAGACGCGCATTCGCAACTCAAGGAAAGCGTCGACGACCTGTTCGCCCCCGTGCACGCCGCCCAGTGGGCCGCGCTGGCCGAATCGGCCGCCCGAGAGCAGTTTGATTCCCTGGTCGAACTGGGATCGGCCGACCTCATGGCGACGTACTTCAAGCCCGTCTGCGTCGGCGTGATCGGACGGTACCTCGGCTTGACCCCGGCCGAGGCGTCGACGGTGACCCGCTGGTCGGAGGGGCTGATCGCGGCCTTGACCAACGCCGGGCAGGACTCGGCGGCGGCCCGCCCGGGCTGGCAGGCGCTGGCGGAGATCGACGCGGCGCTCGGAGCGCAGCTGGACCGGCTCGGCCGATGCCCGGACTCCTCGGTGCCCTCCCGGCTCCTGCAGTGCGCGGGCCCCGCCGACACACTCGCCACGCTCAAGATGATCATCAGTGCGCTACTGGAACCTGCCTGGCTGTGTGCCAACACGATGTACGCATTGCTCACCCATCCCCAACAGCTGGCCGCGGTACGGGCAGATCCCGGCCTCACCGCGGTGGCTGTGGCCGAGGGCCTTCGATGGATGGGGCCCGTGGGCGCACTCGGGAGACTGACCACCAGGCAGGTGACGCTCGGCGGCGTAGTGATCCCAGCGGGCACCCCGGTCACCCCTGTGATCGCCGCAGCGAACCGGGACGGGTCAGTCTTCGAGGACGCGGAGCGCTTCGACGTGCACCGCCGGCCCGCCCCCCACCTGTCACTCGGATACGCCAGGCATCAGTGCCTCGCGGTCGACCTCGTCCCGACGGTGGTCGCCGCCACGCTGCGGGTACTGCTCGAACGCTGTGCGGCGCTGCGCATGGAGACCCAGAACCAGCCTTACGGCTTCAAGTTCCGCAAGTTCTCGGAGTTTCCGGTCAGCTGGTCGTGATTGCTGAAGGTCCGCCGGCCGCCTGGCCCAAAGGGCACGCCACCTTGGCGAAACTCACCCGGTTGGTGTTCTCCTGCGACGAACGGTCTTCATGCCTTGGCTTCCAGCACGATGTTGAACGATGTTTCAGCGACCCGGCGCAGCGACTTGAAGCCGGCGCAGACGACGATCTCCCGGAGCCGGGCCTCGCCGGCCTGTGCGCCCAGTGCGGCGCCCACCTCCTGGGTCAGGGAGTTCGGCACACACAGCAGCGTCGACAGCCCGTAGTAGGCGGCGCCAACCGGGTTGAGGTTGCCGACAAGGCCGTCGGCTGCGAACGGCTCGACGATCATCAGCGTCCCGTCAGGGGCGAGATGTTCGAGCACCCGGGCGCAGGCACCGGCAGGGTCGCCCATGTCATGCAGGCAGTCGAAGAAGCACACCAGATCGTAGGTGCCCTCGAAGGTCGTGACCGAGGCGGTCTGGAAGCGGACCTTGCCGTCCAGCCCGGCGTCGGCAGCGCGTTTGCGCGCGGTGCGGATCGAGCCGTCGTGGGCGTCGAAGCCGACGACGGCCGCGGCGGGGTAGGCCTGGGCGAGCAGCAGGGTCGAGGCACCGTGGCCGCAGCCCATGTCGGCGACCCGTGCGCCGGCGGCGAGCTTGGCCGTGACACCGTCCAGGGCCGGGATCCAGGTGCGGGTCAGGTGGTTGAGGTAGCCGGGCCGGAAGAACCGTTCGCAGCCGACCAGGACGTGCTCGTTGTGGGCTCCCCAGGGGAATCCGTCACCGGTCCGGAACCGTTCGGCGATCGCGTCCGTGGCGCAGACCGATCCGACCGCGAGCTCGAACGCGCCGATCACACAGTCCGGGCTGGTCTCGTCGGTCAGCGGGGCGGCGTGCTCGTCCGGCAGCCGGAACCGGCCGCCGCCTTCACCGGCACCGTCGTAGGACACGTATCCGGCCGCCGCCTGGGCGCTCAACCACTCTCGGACATACCGCTCAGCGGTGCCGGTGCGCGCGGCCAACTCCGCCGGGGTGAGCGCGCCGGCGCCGGCCATGGCCCGATACAGGCCGAGCCGATCGCCGATCACCACCATCGCCCCGCCCAGCACCGCCGCTACGTCACCGACAGCCCGCTCAACGAACTGTGCCGTCTTCGCCTCGGCCATCGGCGGTTCCTTCCTGGTCGCGCTCGTCGCCGACGGCGGCGAGACTCATCATTTCGTAGGCCCGCAGCATGTACTGCGCAGTCGTGGGCGCTGTCATGGCGGGCCTTGTCAGGCCCGGGCGACGATGAGGGCGGCCGTAGTCGTCGTGTACAGCGTGCCGTCACCGGCCGTCATCGGGGCGAGGCGCTTCCTGGCCAGCTTGTAGAAGGCGTGGCGTGACGTCTCATCCAGATCTGAGAGGTCGCCGCCGACTGAGGTGAACCCGAAGAAGCGGCACACCTGATCGGGGCCGCCGGGGAACACCGCGGGCAGCGTGTGCCGGCGCGCCAGGACGTCGGTGAACCCCGCCGCGGCCACCGCGCGGGCGGTTTCCGGTGCGGACAGCGACCACGGTTTCGCGAACGCCTCCGCGGCTTCGCTGCCGAACTGGTCGCGGACGGTGTCGAACAGGACCCGGAACAGGGGGTTGCGGTCCAGCGCGCACCAGGTGAGCGCGCCGAGCCTGCCGCCGTGCTTGACGGACACGCGGATCTTGGCCAGTGCCGCGGGCAGGTCGGTGACGAATTGCAGTATCTGCTGGCAGGTGACCACGTCGAACTCGTCATCGGGGACCTGTAGCGCTCCGGCGTCGCCTTCCAGATAGCTGATGGGCGCGCCGGCCACGGCAGGCTTGTTCTCAGCCAGTGCCAGCATGTCGGCGTTGGAGTCGACCGCGACCACGCGGCCGGCCGGGCCCACGCAGGCCGCCAGCACGCGGGCCACGGTGCCCGGACCGGTGCCGACGTCGAGGGCCGCAGACGCGGGCTCGGGGGTGAGAGCGCCCACGAGCAGGCAGGCCCAGGGGTGGAACAGCACTGGGACGAAGATGTCGTCGTAGTCGCGCAGCGGTCCCCCGGCTGTGACCGCGGCGGCCGGGGATCGGCCGGTCATGCTGTCGCCTCGGCGTGTCTCACGGCCTGGGTGTCGAGGGGGGTCCGCTCGTGTCTGAGGGCACTGACAAGCGCGTCGACGTCGTCGGTGTCGTTGTAGAGGTGGAACGAGGCACGGACGACGGTCGGCACCTTGAATCGGGCACAGACAAGATGCGCGCACTGGCGTCCGACGCGCACGGCGACATGCTGATTGTCGAGCAGTTCGCCGAGCTCGTCCGCGTCGGTGTCGTCGATCACGAAGGAGACGATCGGTGCGCGGTCGGCGGTGTCGACGGGGCCGACGACGTGTAGCCCATCGATACTCTGCAGGTGCTTCAGCGCGTAGTCGGCCAGATTCTGGTTGTGGGCTGTGACTGACCGCATGCCGATACCGGACAGGTAGTCGACTGCGGCGCCGAGTCCGATCGCCTGGGCGATCGGCGGTGTGCCGGCCTCGAACCGCCATGGAGGCGCGGTGAATCTGCTGCCCGCGCATGTCACGTTCTCCGTCATCGATCCGCCGCCGAGGAACGGGGGTAGGGACACGAGCAGTTCGCGCCGTCCCCACAGCACTCCGACCCCGGTAGGGCCGCATATCTTGTGCCCGGTGAATACGACGAGGTCCGCCCCCAAAGTGCGCACGTCGAGGTCGAGGTGCGGGGCGGACTGGGAACAGTCCAGGACGACCAGCGCGCCGACCTGTCGTGCCCGCGCCACGACGGCACTGACCGGGTTGACGCTGCCGAGGGTGTTGGAGACGTGGGTGATGCCGACTGCCTTGGTGCGTGCCGTTATCTGCTCGTCCAGGCGGGACAGGTCCAGCCGCCCGTCGTCGGTGATTCCCAGGTAGGTCACGACGGCACCGGTGTGTTCGGCGACCAGCTGCCAGGGGATGATGTTGGAGACGTGTTCCATCTCCGTGAGGGTGATTCCGTCGCCGCGCCCGATCCGGTGGGGCTGGTCCGCCCAGGCGAGCACGTTGGCCACCAGGTTGAGGGCTTCTGTGGCGTTCTTGGTGAAAACCACTTCCTCCGGACTCGCGGCGTGGATGAACTCCGCGACCTTCGCCCTGGCCTCCTCGTACGCGCCGGTTGTCGCCCTGGCCAGCGCATAGCCGCCACGGGAGACGTTCGAACTCAGGTGCCGGTCGTAGTTCTGGACAGCGTCGATCACCGCTTGAGGTTTGAGCGAGGTCGCTGCGCTGTCCAGATACACGAGCGGCGGATCGCCGTCTGCGTGGTTGCCGAAAAAGGGGAAATCAGCGCGCACCCTTTCGACATCGAGTATTGACATGAATTGTCTCCGAAGCCTGGGGCGGGTATGGAACGTACTTACCGGTACTTTTCAGTAGGCACCCCTTTGGGCGATGGTGGAAGCTTGTCGAAGGGGCGAGCATGGTGCACGTGCTGCACGATCGTTCGTTTGTGAACGCGTGGCGCGGCTAGGGGCGGAGGATCGGTTGCGATGACCCGACGGACTCCCAACACCAGACTCAAAGCTCTGATCTCCGAGGCCTCGTTCAGCGGTCAAGGGCTGGTCCGGGCGGTCAACGCCGCCGGCGCCGAGGCGGGCTTGGCGCTGGGCTATGACCGCAGTGCGGCGGCACACTGGGTGGCCGGGGTCCGCCCGGCACCGCATATCGCCGCGTTGATCGTCGAGGCGCTTTCCCGAAAACTGGGGCGACCTGTCACGACGCATGACGCAGGACTGGCGTCCGCATCACAGAACCTTGATCATGGCCTGTCCGCGGTTCCCATGTCCGGCGCTGTGACGGATCTGGTCGAGTTGTGGTCGGCCGACGGCGACCCGGTGCGCCGTACGATCCTGCACGATCTGGCTTACAGTCTCTCGGCGGTCTCTTCGGTGCCCGCGTGGTCGCAGGCGGGAAAGCTGCCGAGAGCTGCGGACAAGGCATTGCCCGGAGCCCGGATTGGGCTGCCGCAGGTGCAGGCCGTCCAGAGTATGACAGAGCTTTTCTATAGATCGGACATCGCCTTCGGCAGCGGCGGGATCCGCCGCGCGCTCACCGCGTACCTGTCGGGGGATGTCGCCGTCTGGCTGCGAGCGCCGGCTTCGACTGCTGTCCACAGGAAGCTGCTCTCCGCAGTGTCCGAGCTGGTCTATCTGTCTGCGTTCATGTGTTTCGACTCAGGGCTTCAAGGCCTGGCGCAGCGGTACTACCTGGAGGCGCTCAGCCTCGCCCGAGAAGCCCAGGATCCTGGCGCCTACGCAACAGTGCTGCGCGGTATGAGTGTGCAAGCCCACATGCTCGGCCACCATGATGTAGCTCTGCGCCTTGCTGATTCCGCGGCGCAGGCGCGCGGATCAGTGTCCGGTACGAGTGCGGCGTTCCTGTGCGGCCAGCTCGCTCTCGCCTGTGCCGCGACGAGGGACCGGCGCGGCGCTCTGGAGCATCTCGGTGCTGCGGAACGCTATCTGCAGGCCAGTACCGACGGGGGCGACACCCTGGGTACCTACCATCCGGCGGCCTTGGCGCGCCAGCGTGCCGAAGTCCTGGTCGCCGCCGGAGATCGATCGGCTGCCCGCGAGGACCTTGCCGTGTCGATCCACCGTCGGCCCGCCGGGGAGCGGCTGCCCCGTGCCCTCACTGTGGCCCGGCTGGCCGAACTGCAGATTCATGACGGCCACGTCGAGGCCGCCTGCGTCAGCGGACACCGTTTCCTGGACGATTGGGTGTATCTGCACAGTGCCCGCGCCGACGCGTTGCTGTCCCAGTTGCGCGCCCGCCTACGGCCCTACCAGGCCAGCGCAGTGGTGCGCATATTGCTGGAGCGTATGAGGGTCGTGTCAGCAGTGACATCGACGGCCGCGTGGGCGGCCGGCTTTCCACCGGCTGGCGACGGGCCCTAGAGCATCGGGTGCGCTGTCGATCACCACTGCGCCTTGGGCTGCGGAGTATCGGTTCTCAGAACCTTCAGTCGTTCCCTGGTCAGATCGAGTGCATGCTCCGGATCAGCTGCCGGGATGACCGCCGCCGACCTGACCGAACGGGGTTTCCGGCGTATGCCGGTGGGGAGGATTCCGCACGACTAGTATCAAATAGTTGCGATAGGTGGGAGTGTCGGAGTGCATGCGAGCGTATCGGTGGAGGTCTTCAGCGCACTCGAGCCGCTGGTGCCAGGCGAGGCGGTGGTGGCGGAGCGCTTCCTGCACCCCAGACGGGGCCCGGTGGCGACGCCGGCGGCAGCGCTCCTGGCTGCCGATCTACGCAACAGGGGAGTGAACGCACGGTCCTCGACTCTGGCGGGCGGCACGCTTCCCGGCGGACCACAAGGAAGTGCGGTGGTGCACGCCGTGACGTATCTGGCCCGCGACGCATCCGCCGTGGGCTTCGCGGTGGCGGTCGATCATCGGGACACCGATGTCAGTGCCACCGTGCGCGAAGTCGTCGGAGCATGGACGGGAGTGCTGCGAACCCGGCGACTGCTCCTGGCCGCGGTCGAACCTGCTTGTGGGGGCACCCAGCGGGCATTGGGGATGGCCGCACGGGAACGCGGCCGGATGCCGCGCCTGCTCGGGCCCCTGAGCGCGAACCCGTTCACGATGGCCGAGTTGCACGCGCAGGGCGCGATCGCCGTCGAGGATCTGGACGACGTGCCGCCTTCGGCCACGGTGATGTTTCCAGCCCACGGTGTCCCGCTCGCGGTGCAGGCTGAAGCAGCGGCATTGGGCCTGTCGGTCGTCGATGCGACCTGCCCGCTGGTCTCCGAAGTCCAGCAGGAGATCAGGGAGCTGGCCGGACGCGGGAGCACGGTGCTGCTGGTCGGCCGGGCCGACCACGCCGTGTCGGCGGCTCTGCTGGATCAAGCCCCGTCGGCGACGGTGCTCGTCCAGACGCTCGACGAGGCCGACCGGGTGGAGGTCGACGATTCGAAGCGGGTGGCCGTGGTGGTGGCGCCAGGCATTCCGCTGGCCGAGGCCACACCGGTGGTCGCCGCGCTGCGTTCCCGGTTCGGATGGATCGTCCCGCAGCACCCGGCCACCTACTGCTACGCCGCGAGCGACCGCTACGCGTCGGTAGTCAGTATGGCCACCTGCAGCGAAGTCGTACTCGTGGCGGGCGCACCCGACTGTGCCGACGCCCGACAGGTCGCCGGCTGGGTACGGACCTGCGGACGCCCGGCCCACATCGTGAACGCCCTGCACGACGTCCGTCCCGAACACATCGCCGGCGCGTCGATCGTCGGAACCTGCGCCGCCACCTCGGCACCGCCCGGCCTCATCGACCAGCTCACGCACGTCCTGTCCGGCCTGGGCCCGCTGGCGACGGTCGGACGGACGGCGCGCACGGATCTGGTCGGTACGGCGGTCACCACAGTGGCGCCACGGCCGTAGCTGAGAATGCGACGTCCGGCTGCAGCCGTCGAGAGCACCAAGCAGCCGTTCCTTCTGCCGAGGATCAGGCCTCTTCCGTAGCCAGGCGTACTTCCAGCGTGCTGGGGATGGCGGTGAGCGCACGACTGACCGGGCACTGCTGTTCAGCCTGAGCAGCAGCATGCTGGAGTTGTCCATTGTTGATCCCCGGCACGCGGGCGACGGCCTGGATGGCTATTCCGGTGAACCCGCTTCCGGGCACGATCACGGCGCTCACCTGGGTGTCGATGCTTTCGGCCGGCGTGCCTGCCATTTCCAGGACGCGCGAGAGCATCAGGGTGTAGCAGCTGGCCTGGGCCGAAGCGATCAACTCCTCGGGCGAGGTGCGTCCCTCGGGCTCGCCAGGAGTGAGGGGGAAGCGGAGTTTTGCTTGGGCCGCGCCAGAGCTGAGGAAGTCGATGTCGCCGCTGCCGGTGGCGAGATCGCCGCGCCAGTGCGCCGCGGCCGAACCGGTCAGTTCCATGGATGCCTCCCTGGGTCGGTGCCGGCGGCGAAGTCGAGTCCGCCGTTGCCAGTACAGCAGATCCCTTCGATACGGGTCAATGATCCGCTTATCGTCTTTATGGGTGGATTTATAGCTACGGGCAAGGGGATCCGAACCACCAGGAGCGAGCTCATCCAGGAGGTTCCGGCATGCCCCAGACAGAATCCACACATCAGGACGCCCCTCGCAGCAGCCTCGGCACTCGTGCCGCGCGCACCATCGCGACCACCACCAAGACTCCGGCTCAGATGGCGTCGATCACTCCCCGGTGGCTGTTGCGTCTGCTGCCCTGGGTCGAGGTGGAGGCCGGTGCCTATCGGGTCAACCGGTGTGTGTCGCACAGTCTGGGCGACGGCCGGATCCGGGTGTCCGGCGAGCTGCACGAGCCGCAGCCGGTGGCGGCCGACCTGCCGGAGTTCGGGTTCCTGCGGTTGGTGGAGGACAGCGAGACGCTGGAGCGTATCGCCGGCGCTTTCGAGATGGTCCGGGTGCAGGCCGACACGGTGGTCGCCGAAGCCGGTGCGGCCGCGGACCGGCTCTACCTGGTGGTGCACGGACGCCTGGAGAAGTCCGGCACCGGCCGGTACGGCGAGGCCACTCGGCTGGGGCTCCTCGGCGAGGAGGAGTTCTTCGACGAGGACGTGCTGCTGGACGGCGCGCCGTGGCCGTACACCGTGACCGCACGCACCGACGCCACGCTGCTGGCCCTGGACCGTCGGCGTCTGCTCGAACTCGTCGGCGAGCTCCCGGAGGCCGCCGCCTCGCTGCAGGCCTGGCGTGAGATCACCGGCCGCGGCGTCGGCAGCGCGGTACACGCCATCGCGGCCGGGCACCACGGTGAGCCGCAGCTCCCTGAGACGTTCGTGGACTACGAGACCGATCCGCCCGAGCACGAACTCGCCGTGGCACAGACCGTACTGCGGGTGCACACCCGCGTCGCCGACGTCTACAACTATCCGATGGACCAGGCCGAAGAGCAGCTCAGGCTCACCGTCGAGGTCGTGCGCGAGCGCCAGGAACACGAGTTGCTGACGAACCCGTCGTTCGGACTGCTCAACACGGTGACCCCCGCCCAGCGCTGCCGGACCCGGACCGGCCCTCCTACCCCGGACGACCTCGACGAGTTGCTGACGCTGGTGTGGAAGCAGCCCGCGTTCTTCCTCGCCCATCCGCGCGCCATCGCCGCTTTCGGCCGCGAGTGCACCCGGCGGGGCGTTCCGCCGGCGGTGTTCGAGCTCTTCGGCTGCCCGATGCTCAGCTGGCGCGGCGTGCCGCTGGTGCCCACGGACAAGATCCCGGTCGATCCGGCGGATTCGACCTCCAGCATTCTGCTGCTGCGCGTCGGCGAGGAGCAGCAGGGCGTCGTCGGCCTGCGTCCGGCCGTCCTGCCCGATCAGCACTCCCCCGGGCTGTCGGTCAGCCACATGGCCGTCGACCAGCGAGCCGTCAGGTCGTACCTGGTCAGCGCCTACTACTCGATCGCGCCGCTCGTCGACGACGCGGTCGGCATGCTCGAACACGTCCAGGTCGCCCACTACCACGACTACGCCGGTGCCTAGCCGCACCGCCGATGCCGGCACAGCGGCAGGCGGTGCCAGGACCGGCGGCCAGTCCGGGCGGCGCTACTGGCTCGATGGCGCAGAACAATCCCGCGCAGGCCAAACGCCCTCGCCCTCGCCCGGCTGCGGACTCGCAGTTCAGACGTTGCGCCGCGACTTCCCGCTGCTGGCGCGAACCGTGCACGGCAAGCCGCTGGCCTGGCTGGACAACGCCGCGACCACGCAGAAGCCCGAAGCGGTCATCTCCGCCGTCGACCGGTTCTACCGGACCCAGAACTCGAACATCCACCGCGGCGCGCACACGATGGCGCGCCAGGCCACCGAACTGTACGAAGCGGCCCGCGAGCGGGTCGCCGCCTTCCTGGGCGCGGCGGACCCGCGCGAGATCGTCTTCACCAGAGGCACCACCGAGGCCCTGAACCTCATCGCGCAGTCCCACGGCAGATCCGTCGTCGGCCCCGGCGACGAGGTGCTGGTCACCGAACTCGAGCACCACGCGAACATCGTGCCCTGGCAGGTACTGTGCGCCGAGCGCGGCGCCCAGCTGAAGGTCGTCCCGTTCAACGACCGCGGAGAGATCGACCCGGCTGCGTTCGCGCATGCACTCAGCCCCCGCACCAAGATCGCCGCCTTCGCACACGTCTCGAACGTCCTGGGCACCGTCCTGCCGGTACGAGAGTTGGCGGCTCTGGCCCACGCACACGGCGCGACAGTCGTGGTCGACGGTGCCCAGGCCGTCGCCCACCTGCCGGTCGCCGTACGGGACCTCAACGCCGACTTCTACGTCCTGTCCGGCCACAAACTCTTCGCCCCCACCGGCATCGGCGCACTGTACGGACGCCTGGACCTGCTGGAGGCGATGCCACCATGGCAGGTCGGCGGCGGAATGATCGAATCGGTCGCCTTCGACCACACAGACTTCGCCCCGCCGCCGCAACGCTTCGAAGCCGGCACCGCGCACATCGCCGGCGCGATCGGGCTCGCCACCGCGATCGACTACCTCGCATCCATCGACCTGTCAGCCGCCAGGTCCCACGAAGCGTCCCTGCACGCCTATGCCCGGACGCAACTGGGCACCGTGCCCCGGCTACGCCTGCTCGGCGACCCCCGCCAGCAGATCAGCGTCCTCACCTTCACCATCGACGGAACCGACCCGGCGCACACCGCCGCGCGGCTGGACGAAGCGGGAATCATGGCGCGCGCCGGACACCACTGCGCCCAGCCGGCTCTGCGCCACTACGGACTCAGCGCCGCGACACGCGTCTCACTCGCCCTGTACAACACCTACGACGAGATCGACAAGCTCCTCGGGGTTCTCCGAACCCCGTAGCGCAAAACAGTCAGGCCGGAGATGCGCGTGCACCCCGAATCTGGGCGCCGCGCACGGAGGCTGTGGGTGCCGACTATCTCATCTACGCATGTCACGCCGAGTGCTCATACTCGCGTGGGATGCCGCCAGTAGCACCCGATCCGCAGGTTCGAATCGGAATTCAATAGGCAGTGAATATCCGCTTACCGCCATCGGTCGAGTCCAGGCTCATCGCCGTTCCACAGACGCCGGACTCGACCGGAGCGCACAACACCACATGCCTAGCAGCAGCCCACCTAGGGACAGCCGTTGAGGACGTTATGAAGGATTTGCTCTTCAGTTGAACCGCGCCGGAATCGCGCCACACTGCAGGTCAAGATTCGCCGTGGGTCCAAGTCGGCGGGTGCCTCAGGCAGCGCACAACAGGTCCGCAGTAGACCGACGCACTCAGAAGACTGATGGCGGCACAATTCGGCGCTGGCACCATAGTGTGAGGCGTGCTGGAAATAGGTGACCATTCGGTAGAAACCAGGGCGAGATCCGACAACCTCCCTACGTTGGCGGTGCCAGCGCCTCCATGACCAGACGGCCCGTGTCCGCGCGCGTGAGGCCCACCGCCGTCCCCAGGGCTGTGGCCAACTCCCCGGTGTGCAGATCGGCTGCAGTCTCGATCAGATCGCCGAGCATCTTCGCACCGGCGCGGCCCTGCACCACGGCAGTGACCAGCACTGCACCTCCGATCATCACGGCGGGCCACCACACAGCGGCAAGGACGATGTAAAGCAACCCCCAGGCGCCCAGACGCGCGCTGGCGGTGTAAGCAGTGCGGGCAGCGGTGATGTCAGCACGTAGCGATTCCGGCACCACGCTCCACAACCGGGGCCACACAGCCGTCAGATCACCCAGACCGTTGACGACAGCGGCCCGGGTGCCGACCACAGCGAACCGGTCGCCGATCCGGGTCGGTCGCTTCGGCCGAGTGGGACCCAGGCGCGCCAGCCGACGCCCCCGGCGGCGCACCTCGGCCTGCGCGCCGATGATCGCAGCACCCTGGGCCGAATAGCCGCGCGGGTCGATGGCCGGCGGGAGCCGGTCGACGGCGCGGATCGCGCTCTTCAAGGCTTCGGCGGCCGCATCCCAGCGCCGGCAACGCCAGGCCAGCAGCCAGGAAGCCGGCGGTAGGTCCCCGGCGAGAGTCCAAACGCGCTGGACGAGAACTCCGCCGGCGCTCGCCGCCAAACCGATCCCGGTACCGGCGAGCGTGACCGCCACCGAGGCGAGGACGACCGTTCCGGGAGCGTGGGCGGCGGGTCTGGCCGCGAGGCGGTCCAGTTCGGCGCTCAGGCGCGTCAGGTCGAACGGATGGTTTTGGCCGAGCTCGAATCCCGAAGCCGCCAGACCGGCCCAAAGCAGCCCCGGAAGCAGGAGAGCTTGAACCCACCGGTCGGCCAGTTTCGTCCCGAGCTCGGCCAGGAAGGCGGTCACCGCGTCGGCGTTCTGCGCGGCGTCATCGGCTTGTCCGGCCCTGCCGCGCACATCGGTGTCTTCACGCCTTCAGCCGGCAGCACGACGCGGTCACAGCGGCCCAGCGGGCACACCCAGCCGACCACCATCGCGCCGGGGTCGGCGGAAAGGCCGCCGGGCAGGATGAGACCGGCGTCCAGCCCCATCATCCGGGTGGTCAAACCGACCACACCGACCGCGTTCCCGGCCTCCTCGATCGATTCGAGAAGCGCTTGGACACGCGCCGGATCCGGCTGATCGGGACCAGTCAGGATACTGAGCAGATCGGTCAGTTCAGCGTACGCTCCGGCGTCCGTGATCGTGGTGCGCAGGACGGGCCATCGGCTCAGCTGATCGCATAGAAGCCCGATTCGGTCCCGCAGTGCTGCGTCCATATTCGCCCCCTCACCGCGTGCCCCGGGTGCGTGCCCGGGACAGGGAAAGACTACGTCGCCGACACGCCCGGCGGACGCAGTTGGGGAGACCGCGTATGCCTTGTCAGCAGGCCTAGAACACTGGGAACGACGTGTCAGACAGCGAGGCGACCAAGGCCTGGTGTTAGAGGCTGTTGCTCAACCGAACAGGGCGTGTGGCGTGTTCTCGTTCGTGTGACTTGATGTCAATGCACGCATGAAGGCAGGGCCTTCTGTGTAGCTCGTGGGTGTTGAGTCCGGAGCACGCAGGAGG